>JAPLNX010000345.1 GCA_026400935.1 Planctomycetia bacterium
CCAACAACAACCGAATGATCGCCTGTGCTTCAGGCGTTTGTCTCGCAATCAGTTCTTCCGTGACGACCGACGACATCACCTACTGATCGCAGAAAATCCCAAATAACGCGAGATCATTTTAGAATCCGTGAACGATTACCAAGATTCCCTTCCATGTTTGTCAGTGTGTTCCGTGGGCAAATCTAAAGCCGACCAGCTTGAGTAGTAATCATTGGCGATTCGCAAGTTGCCCCGGCCACCACGCATCGAGTTCTTTTTGAAGCAGTCCGGCCTTCTCTATTTGGGTACTCGCTAGGTTCTTTGATTCGTGTGGGTCAGACTTCAAGTCGTACAGCTCAATCTCGCCGTCCGGTTCGTTCGGTAGAGCGGGGACGATGAGCTTCCAGTCGCCGCGTAAGATCCAGCGCCAGCGTAGGCTTGACGCTGGCTGGTCGAGGTTTTGCGAGTCGTGAGTGAAACACTCACCGAAGATTGTGTCTCGCTTTTGGATCGCGGTCGGAACGAGCAAATTCACTCCGGGCAATCCTTCCGGGCGTGCCACTCCAACCGCGTCGAGTACAGTCGGCAGAATGTCGAGCGAGCTGATCGGGGTGTCGATCACCTGCGGCTGCGCGTGACCGGGCCAGCAGACCAGGATCGGCGTTCGCAGGCCGCCGTCGTATTGCGATTGTTTTGATTTCGGCCCGTACTGCGGCTTGTTCGGGTCTTGAATCCAGCCGTTGTCGGTGACGTAAATCACGATCGTGTTGTCCGACAACTTCTGCTCGTGGAGATGGTCGAGTAATTGCCCGCAGGTCTCGTCGAAGAATTCACACATCGCCCAATACCGCGCGACGTGAGCAGAGGGAGTCAACGCCTTGTACTTGTCGAACAACCGCTGCGGCGGATCGTGCGGCGTGTGCGGCAACATCGGGGCGTACCAGACAAAGAACGGTTTGTCTTTCTGCCGAGCTTCACCGATGAAGTCGTAAATTGGCTGCATCGTCTTGCGACCGATGTCGAGTCCCGCGTCGCCATGTCGTTGACCTTTCGTCATACCGTGCGTGAAACCGCCGCGTGTGAAATCTCCCTGCCACCACTTGCCCGTTTGCAGCGTGAGATAACCCGCCTTGGTCAGCAGTCGTGGCAACGTCGGCTGTGCGTCCATCAAACGGCTCATTGCTTCGCGACCAGCGGCGAACTTTGCTTTGTCCTTTGAACCACCCGGCGGATCGTTACTCGTGATCTTGTGCTGATGCGGGTACTTCCCGGTGATCAGGCTCGCCAAGCTGGGGCAGCACAATGACGACGGCACATACCCGCGCCGAAACAGCAAACTCTCGCGAGCCAACCGATCGAGCCTCGGCGTTTGAATGTGCGGATGCCCCATGAACCCATAATCGGTCCACGCTTGGTCGTCGGAGATGATCATCACGACGTTCGGCGGGGCCGCGAATGACGATGAAACAGCAAGGCAAAGCACTGCGAAAAAACCTAACCAACGCAACATCAAACGATTTCCTTTTCTCAACGGTTTGCCCGTATTCCTCTGGCATTCATGATCAACACTAGCAAAGGGTCAGGCGCCTGATCGAGTACGTAACAACCTCACAATCGGCTGCGACCTTGTTCGCGAAGTTGTTTCATCAACGCCTGCAACTCGGCCACCTTTTCTGGATGAGTCGCCACGAGGTTTGTTTTCTCAGCCACGTCCTCTTTCAAATTGAAAAGCTGTCCGGCCTGAGACGCTTTCAAATCCTTTTTCGATTGCTCCGCCTGCCGACCACCGCCGCCCGGTTGGATGAATTTCCAATCCCCCTGTCGAATCGCGAACGGCCCGTGAATGCCTCCGACGTGTGCCACGAAATGCGGTCGCGGCGGAGCGTTCGGCGTTTCTCCGAGCAACGTCTGCAGGACATTGAAACTATCGGCAGCGGCCTCTTTCGGCAGAGTCACGCCGGTGAGGGCGGCGAATGAGGCGATCATGTCGAGATGCGTAATGAGCGTGTCACACTCGGAGCTAGCCGTGATGCGTCCCGGCCAGCGTGCGAGAAACGGCACGCGGTGTCCTCCCTCAAACAGCGTCCCCTTCGTACCACGCAGCGTGCCGTTTGGGTGATAGTCGAACTTGCCGACATCTTCATAACCGTCATCCATCACACCTCCGTTGTCGCTGGTGAAGATGATGAGTGTGCTATCCGTGAGCTTCAGCCGATCGACCGCAGCGAGCACTTGCCCGACGGTGTCATCCAGTTCGTGAATTGCGTCGCCGCGAGTGCCAACCGAACTGGTCCCTTTGAATCGCGGATGTGGGACTCGCGGGACGTGAATTCCGTGCGTCGCGAGATACAGGAAGAACGGCTTCTTTTTCTGCTGTGACTGCGAGCTTTCGATGAAGCCAATCGCGGCTTTCGCAAACGTGTCGGCCATGTCCTCATCTTTCCAACGCGCCGTTTTGCCGCCGGTCATCCAACCAATCCGCCCGACTCCGTTGACGATCGTCATGTCGTGGCCGTGAGTGTGTTTCAGCGTCAGTAACTCCGGATTCTCTTTGCCCGTTGGTTCATCACCAATTTTCATCTTGTAACTGACTCGAATCGGATCGTTCAGATCGAGCCCGACGACTCGATGGTTTTTGACATACACACACGGCACTCGATCGCCAGTCGCGGGCATGAGGAACGCGTCATCGAAGCCGATTTCCAGCGGACCTGGTTTGAGGTCAGCGTTCCAATCGGGACCGGCCTCACCACCGAACCCCAAATGCCATTTACCAACGACACCGGTTGTGTAACCCGCTTCTTTGAGTACCGACGGGATCGTCGTAGTCCCCGGTTGAATTGTCATTGAGGCATCGCCGGGCGCAATGCTCGATCCAGGTTGCTGCCGCCACGAGTAACGTCCCGTGAGCAATGCCGCTCGTGTTGGCGTGCAGGTCGAAGCGGGCGAGTGTGCATCGGTAAACCGGCGGCCTTCGCGAGCGAGCCGATCAATGTTCGGCGTCTTGGCGTGCGTCGCTCCGTAACTTGATACGTCGCCATACCCGATATCGTCCGCCAGAATGAAGATGATGTTCGGGGTGTTATGCTCGGCGCAGTTCAGCGACGCCTGGCCAATAAGGAACAAACCGCACAACACAAAGCCAGTTTGCAATCGCATCTCAAAGTTCCTGATAAGTATCTTTGGAATGCAACGGCCCCAAGCCGTCGCTTTTCAAAACGTGATGAACTCCAATTCGCTCACGTTTTGAAGAGAACACACGCTTTGAAAAGCGGCGGCTCAGGCCGCTGCACTCCAAATATTTTGTTTGTCTGAGGATGGCATGTCGGACGTTAACTTCAGTGACCCACGAACTCAATTTGCCGCTCGTTATCCGTCGAGCACTTGGGAATGCTTTCCGCTCGCAGTTGCTCCGCAATGTTTTGTGTGGGCCTGGTTCAAACCGGCACACGTGCCGCAGGGTTTGATCTTGTCAGTTCCCGACGAAACGTTCCCGGCATTCGCGTCCGCAAATTCTCTCACGTTGCGAATGTTGCTGACCTCGGCGGGAATTGACCCCAGTTGCGTCGCGATGTGGGTTGTTTTTGGATTGGGCCACGACGCTCAAGGTGGCTCGTCACCCCTATTGGACGTCCCGATTCTTCCTCCACCATTGGATGTCGATCGCAACATCGTCGTCTACATTCAACCGTCGGTGGTGATGCCAGCACCAGTTGCCAACGTCATGCCGACACAAATCACGTCAACGTCATCAGCAGAGCTCTACGAGCGCATCGGCACCGATTGGAATTCGTGCCTGCAATTGGAAAAAGAATTGGACTCGATGCGGAAGCAGCTCTCCGCGATGGCTAGCAAACTCCACTCGTTGAATCGCGATCTGACACCGGAAGAAACGCTACATGCCGCTCGACAAGATCAAGACGACTGGAAAGACGCTCGACGCTGGCTGAGAGAAGCGGCAGGAAAACTGTCGCGATTCATCAAGGAGTGCGATGTCGGTGATACGGTTTACGTCGGCAAAAAGAAATGGTTCATCCAGATCTATCAGCAAGTCATCGTCCCGCGTCAGCCCCATCCTAATTTGGAGCAAGTCCGCCAAGAATTCGAGGCGCACCGTAAGACGCTGCAAACACTTGTCAACAACATGCGGGCAACGCACTCCAGCGCAGGACAAGACGGCGAACGACGCGCACAGCAGGTTCTTTCACGCATCGCCGCGAAGACGGCATCGGCACGGACGAAACGCTGACCACAGATCGCGTGAGGCATTGTTCGCGATATCGCTCACTTCACAATGACCAACACCGACGTTTCTGATACGACCGGCCAGCGACCACCTTTCATCGCTGTCGCGCGAACTTGAATCATCTGCTCGCCGACCAATTTGGGATCGTTGGCCAACTTCACAACGAATGTCGCTTGGCTGCGATCCGCATCAAGCACGATCGGCTCGCCGGAGATCAATCCGGTTTGCGATTCGTCGGGCATGAGCGTGAGCCGAATCGATTCTTTGAGATCCGGCGTCAACGACAACACCAACGGGATTCTGATTTCGCTGCCGAGCGTCGCCGACATTTCTCCCGCAATGTGGTTGAGCTTCATCATCGCTCCGTCTGGCAGGATGCCGAAGCGGAGTTCTTGACGTTGCAGCAGCGTGCGCACTTTTCCTTTGGGGTCAGCCAGCTTGACCGACCCGTTGAGAATCATCCGGCTAGTCTTCGTCGTCTCCATCCACTCGGGGCAGAAGATCGGATACTCGACCCGTTTCGCATCGGCGGGGACGAGGAATTCGTCACTGGCAAGTCCCTGTCGATGCCGTTGCTGCTTCGAAGTCATCTCCAGCGTTACTTCGCCAGCGAAGCCTTCGAGTCGCTCGATAAACATCGGGAATAGGTGAGTGCTACCGCGATGCACTTTGCTGACATCGTCAAGCCCTTCCGGCGTCAGCTTGATCCGCGGCTTCATCGTGGTCGCGAGCAATACCGTGCCGACCGATCGCGTTACCATTTGGCCGCCGATCTGCGGAGTCGCCGTGACCATGCACAACACCGCGTTCGTCGGAGCGTCTGCGGCACACGTGAGGTCGATCGCGAGGTCATTCTTCCCTTCGGCAATGACCAGATCCGCCGGTGCGGTGACTCCTTCGGGCAGCCCCGACAGCTTGATCGGAATCGGCCCTTTGAAGCCGCCCGTGCGAGTCGCCTTCAACGCGAGCTTCACGGGGCCACCCAGCGGAACGCTCATTTGAACCGGCACGGTCACATCGAAATCATCCTGCGGTGCCTTGAGGCTCAACCGATAGTTCGCCGCGCGAGTGCCGCCACTTCCCGAGCGATCGGTGACGATCAGCCGATACATGCCGTCCGCCGGCACCACAAATGTCAATTCCGAATCGGTGGTCCCGACCGCATCGTCATTCATTGCGACTTGCTTGCCGTCCGGGCCCACCAGCGTGAGTTCCAAATCGAGCGGCGAGCCCAGCGACCGAGATTGTGCTCGGATCTCCCACGTCTCCGCCTTCTTCAGCGCGACCGTGTGCTGATCGGAACCGAAGCGAGCCGCGATCGAACCAGTCACCGCGCCGGGAACATTCACGACCGAGTCGCCCGCTGCCGGCTTGAGCTGTTCCACAACGTCCGACACCTGCATCGTGAAAGGCCGCGCCGCGCCCCACGGAGTTTCGACAGAGTACGTAAAAGTCTTCGCATCAGGCGCGGCGGGAAAGGTCACGTCGCGAGCCACCGACTCCAGTTTGTCACTTCCGGTTGCCAGACCGATCCCGACAAACTCGACCGACCGCGTTTCACTCCGCCGCCCCGCCGCCGGATACGCCGCGAGCACTTGCGGTCCCGGACTGATCGACAGGCGATAGATGTAAGACCGATCTCCCGCGAAATCGAGGTCATGCAGACTCATCTCATATTTCATCTCGGCCTGAGCATGCAGCGTCACCGTGAGGTCGCGGCCTTCGGTGTCGGCCGCATCGAGGACCACACGGCCACTCGCATCACGCACCTTCAACATCCCATGTAGCGGCGAATTCAAACGCCGAGCGAACAACTCAATCGTCACCGGCCCCGTCTTCGGAGTGCTGAATTGATAGCGGTCGATCTCCTCAATGCGACGAATCTGCCCCGACACCGTCACCGGCAGTGTCGGCAACACCTGAGCCGTCTTGCGTTTCGCATCTTCGACAACCTCCGGAACACTGCTGACGTAAAGCAGTCCCACCGGCGAAGCCCCGTTCGCATTCGCCACTTGCCAGCGAATCAGCCCCGGCGGCACGTCCGCCGGAATCGTCAGTCGTGCGGGAAACTCACGCGCACACGGCCACGCCGGACCGCGTCCCTTCGCCCCAAACCAATACGGCGGCTCCGGCACCAACACCGGCGACGGTGGCCCGATCAACTCCAACTTGATCCGCGGGTCATGCACCAATAGCTGCATGTCCGGCGTCCAATCGTAGCCCCCCAGAATCACATCCACCGTCGTCCCCGCCTGCCCACCCGACGGGTTCATGAAACCGATCTCCGGAACAAGTTGAGCCTTCGCAACCGCAGGCGCGATCAAGCAACAGATCGCCAACAGACCGGATCGAATTGGATTTCGCATGACGATGGTTTCCAAAATATGACGTTCGATATCTATCTCAACGCTGGGACGCCGCTATGAACCCGGCGGTTTCGGGGCCTCGCAAGGAAGACGATATCCACGCTCCAGCAACTTCATGTACTTCATCGCCTGCTTTTCCGCGAGCACCCGCCGCTGTGAAACGTAATTCATCGTCGCTCGATAAACCGGGCTGAACGGGCTGGCGATAGCCAAAAACCATACGATCGCGAGGCTCGCAGTGATCTTCTGCATGAACACATAGCCGTTGTGCGAACCGGCAATCGCGTAACCCAGGACCGCACAGATCGTGGCCAACGCCAACCAGCGAGTGACGCTCGATCCTCGGTTGCTCGTTGCTGAACTCACCACGTGAGCAATCAGCAGCACCACCATCGGCGCGAGCCACAACACCAACGCCAGAATGTGAGGCACGAAGAGGACGTCGTAAGGCGTCAGACCGATGCCGACAATTCCCGTCGCCGACATGATCCCCGGAAGTCGAACATACCACTGCCCCTCGTTGGTTTCCGACGGAACCAACGCGAAGAACCCCAGCAACGAAGTTCCCAGAACAACCACCGAGACATTGAAAAGAAGACACGACGGATTCGACTGTCGGGAGGCCAACGAGACGGTTCGTCCCAAGTCGCTCAGAAAGTTTTGCCCCAATGAATAGCCGTCGGCGAAAAGCTGCATTGCAAAATAGACGCACACCACAAACTGCAACATCCCCGACCACGCCGCCACGCTCAGCAAGAAATGCGAACGATTGAGCTGAATCATGATTCGCGATACCGAGTCCATGAAGCGGATGAATTCGTTAGACGTCGCCCTACGCGATCAACCCAGGAATCAACTTCCCACCGTTGACGATCGGCACCGGTCGACCGAGCGGGTCCGGATACTCTTTGTCCGAGTCGATACCGAGCAGCGTGTGAATCGTGCGGAGCAGGTCCGAAATGCTCACCGGATCGCTGATCGGTGCGGCGGCTTGTTGGTCGGTCGCACCAATGATCTGTCCCGGCTTAACTCCGCCACCGGCAAAGAGAATGCACTGAGCCATCGACCAGTGATCGCGACCCGCTTGCGCGTTGACCCGTGGAGTGCGGCCCATTTCGCCCATCATCACCACCAGCGTGCTGTCGAGCAGACCGCGCTGTTCGAGATCCATTACGAGCGCGGCAAATGCCTTGTCCGCCGGCGGAATCAGATCCCCTTGCAGACTCGGGAAACAGTTGAAATGCACGTCCCAACCGGGTCCGTCGATGCCGACGAATCGGCAACCCGCTTCAACCAAACGCCGTCCGAGCAATGCGGACTGACCGATTTGAGTCATCCCATAAGATTCGCGGACGGACGTCGGCTCCGACTGAATGTGAAACGCCTTGCGAGCAGCGGGGGACGTGATGAGGTCGTACGCCTTCGAGTAATACGTGCTCATTGCGGCGGCTCGACCGATGCGCGGACGACGTTGTTCGAGTCCCGCGAGCAATCGCTGACGCAGTTCGCTGCGTTGTTCCGAAAGACCTTCAACACGACCGAGGTCTTTGACTTCAAAGTCCGGTTGGCTCGGATCTGCTTCAATCACGAACGGAGCGTACTCCGCCCCATAAAAGCCCGGTCCACCCGCCGACATATGATGCGGCATGTTGATGTAGGCCGGCACGGTTCCGCTGGAACCGAGTTCGCGACCGACGATCGAACCGAGCGACGGAAAGAGTTCATTGGTCGGAATCGGATGCTCGCCGTCCGCAAAAGTCGGTCGGCGTCCGGTCATGACGTAGTGGGAACCGGTCGAATGCCCGTTATCGTTGTGGCTGTGGCTACGGACGACGGTGAACTTGTCATTGATCTTCGCGCACTCTTTACAGTGTTCAGTAAAGATCACCCCGGGCATCTTGGTAGAGATTGGCTCGAACGGCCCACGAATTTCAATCGGCGCATCCGGTTTCGGATCCCACATGTCCTGTTGCGGCGGACCACCTTCGAGAAAGATGAAGATGCACGCCTTGGCCTTCGCGTTTCGTTGCTGCTCGCTCCCTTTACTCGCCTCTTCCGCCCGAAGCAATTGGGGCAACGTCAGACCGCCAAACAAGCCGGTCGCCCCTAAACGCAGCGTTTGCCGACGAGTAATGCCGTCACAGAAGCGGTGACCAACGGAGGGGAATTGAAAATTGAACATGGCAGCAACTCCTGTTCTCGTGATTTAGTTAGTTGACCTTTGAAACGTCCCGGCCTCGAATAACTGACGCACAGACAATTGAAACCCAGGCAACACCGAACCGCCATCCAACATCTCGTCCTCGGTCATTTTCTGACAATCTTCCTCGGATGTGTAAACGCGAACGACTCTTTCTTTCGGATAGACATACGACACGAGTTCAACACCCACCGCAAAGTAGTCTTTGAGTTTTCGTTTCATCCCACCCCGCGTATTGCTTCGGCTGATAACTTCGACGGCAAGACTCGGAATCCAATTCGGCATGGGAGTTCCCGGATCGGCGTCCGGAGGGATGTTGTCCCACGAAATGAAGGCCACTTCGGTAAAGCCGACCTGATTATCATCGATTGTGTATGCCCCGTCCGCCCTGGACGGAATGCCAATGTTGTTACCCTCAAGATAGTTTCCGATCAATCGAGCGAGTTCAAACGCCAGTCGTGATTCATATTGTCCGATTGCCTTCTCGACCAACACACCTTCCACCAGTTCGCACAGTCGTTTGGGTTCGCCATCACATAGTCGCAGCACGTCGCTTGGTGTCGCCGTTCCTGGAGCGGGTCTCGCAATGATTCGCTCAAAAGGAACGTCACCCAATCGGTGCAGCAATTCCGTGAGTGAATCGGAGGGAGAACGAGTAGCGATCATGTTGTGTCTCTGTGGGGACTTTCATTCGCGAGATGCGGTGGGCTGGATCAGACGCAGGATCGAAATCAATTCGAGGACAACGACGACAACGACGACAAAACCATGAGCGGCCAATGATGAAATCACTGGTTATAAATAAACTCTTTCGTATTCAGCACGGACCAGAGCATGTCCTCGACCGCTTGATGCCGGTTGGCTCCTGCGGATGCAAAAGCCCCAGCCATCAGAGACTTTTCTTCGGCGGTCGGGAACCGCGTCAGTGTGCTCAGGTAGATCTCATCGGTGATTTCGTCATTCGTTCGTGACGATTCGGCAAGTTGGCGGGCGATTCCTTTGCGGTGGCCGATCTTGGCATTCACTTCGGGAGAGTTGAGCAGATGCAGCGCCTGCGAGATGCTTGGTTCGTTGCTCCGCTCGCATTCACAGACGGTGGCTCGAACGGGGCGGCCGAAGATACGGAAGAAGTAGGACGGCATCCGATTGTCCCAAACTTGGATCGAGCGGACTCCTTCCGGCCAGCCGTTGAATTTTTCGGGGACTCCGGTCGTTTGGCTGATCGCATCCAGCAGCACTTCGGCGGGCATCGCTTTCGGGAAAGCGTGTGAGAAGTGCTGGCGGTCGTCCTTGTTCGCGTCGCTGGTCACCGAATTGAGTTGGTAAACGCGCGACATCAGCAACGTGCGTGTGAACGCTCGCAAGTCGTAGCGGACTTCTTTGAGATGTGCTTCCAACGCGGCCATCAACGGTTCGTTGGTCGCGGGATTCGTAACGCGGATGTCGTCGATCGGTTCGACGAGACCGCGGCTGAGGTAATGTGCCCATAACCTATTTGCGATCGCCTTTGCGAAGAACGGGTTCTCCGGCGACGTGACCCACGCGGCCAAAACCTGTCGGCGATCCGAGACGCCGTTGAAGTCAGCGTCCTTCGCACCGAGTGCTCGCGCGGGGACGAGTTCGCCGGTTCGCGGGTGCTTTTGATCGACGCCCCCTTTCGCAACGATCGCGTCTGTCGCATCGGGCAATTTCTTCACGGCGACGCCGGTGAAGAATCCGGCGAGCCCCGCGTAATCGTCTTGGCTCCAGCGTTCGGAGGGATGATGGTGGCATTGAGCGCATTCGATCCGCACGCCGAGAAACAATTGGCTGACCGCCCGACTGGCGACTTCCGGCTGATCGAGCGATTTGAAAAATGCGACCGGGCTTTCGCTCTGCACCGGACCTTGAGCGGTCAGAATCTCGCGGACCATTTCGTCGTAAGGCCGGTTCGCCGCGAACTGCTTTCGCAGCCAGCGGTTCATCCCGACGGTTCCCTGCGGCGTGATCTTGATCTTGTCCGCTTTGAGCAAGTCGGTCCATTTCATCGCCCAGTAGTCGGCGTACTCCGGGCGTTGCAGCAATTCGTCAACCATCCGGCCGCGTTTGTCGGCCGACGGATCGGTCAGAAATTTCCGAGCCTCCGCCGCAGTCGGCAGCGTGCCGATGACGTCGAGGTACGCTCGGCGCATGAATGCCGCGTCGTCGATCACTTCGCTGGGAGGAATTCCCAATCGAGTCAGCTTGTCCCACACGTGCTTGTCGATGAAGTTCGTTTCTGGCGGACGAGCGAACATGCTTCCCGGCCGAGGCAAGGCGACTCGACAGACGGCGACATGTCCGAGATACCGCACGAGCAAAGCCGCTTCGCCCGGAACATCGCTCGCTTGCAACAGCCCGCGTGAGTTCGCTTCGGCGATGTACGGAGCGTTCGAGATGTAATCGGCTTCCACGGTCGCACAGCGGCGGCCCCCCTTTTCGTCAATCGCCGTGACTCGCAACTGCTGAGTTCCGTTGGCACCAATCACCACGAGCGCCGGCTCGACTTCAATCGAGACAATTTGTCGTTCGCCGGTTGATTCAAACGCGGCTCCGGAAGCGATCCAGCGACGCAGTCGCTGATGCCCCGCACTGTCTCGTTCGATCTTCAGTCCGCCGCCGTGAGGCACCTGCGCCGTTCCCTTTTGGATCAACATGCTGCGTTCGGGATCGATCAACAACACTCGGCGTCCTTTGCCTTCTTTGACGAGCGCTTCATAGTCGGCCACAGCATCGAAGCCGAACAAACTCAGCTTGAATCCGTTCTGCCCTTCTGCCTTGCCGTGGCAGCCGCCAGCGTTGCAGCGTCCCTTGGTCAAAATCGGAAGCACTTCATTAGCAAACGACACGGGAATCGGATTCAGCATTCCTGATACCGTCAACGGCACACGAACTTCTGCGGTGCCATGTCGAATGATGAGCTGTGACGTCCCTTCGCTCTGCGGCCTGAGCAGTCCATCGCTATCGATCTTTGCGACAGACGTTGAGCCTGTGATTTCGTAACGCGCTTCTCGAGTAACATCGCGAGACTTCTCACCATCAACTTCCGTAACGAGAACTTGTTGCGAACCTTCTGGTCGATCAAGCACGATCACCGCCGGGCTGACTCGCAATTCCGCCAGCGCGGGCGAAACACCGATCCCAAGCGAGCTACAAAGAACAATCACTCCGAAGAGCCGAACGATCGCCATGTTGGAATGCACCTCAAAAACAGCGGAGGCAAAGATCAACGATGTTTTATGGCTCAGACGAAAGGGCTGCAATATCGGCGTTGGAAATAGATATGAAGCTCAACTGGCGAATCCGAACAAACTTCTGTTTTAACGTCACGTCAAAAAGGAAAAGCCCGGCTTGAAAAACCGGGCTACGGGGAAATGCGTTCTCGGCAAAAGATCGTGTTGACTTACTTGTCATCCAAGATCGCAAGCGTTTCGAACTTGCTGCCTTCGAGCAACTCAAGACTTGCTCCACCACCTGTGCTGAGGTGCGTGACCTTGTTCGCAAATCCCATTTGCTCGATCGCGGCTGCACTGTCGCCGCCGCCGATGATGCTGATGGCCGATGAGTCCGCAATTGCCTGGGCAACCGCTCGCGTACCCGCATCGAATGGGGGTAATTCAAACGCGCCCATCGGGCCGTTCCAGATGACCGTCTTCGCTGACTTCACAATGCCAACGTAACGTTGAGTCGTTGCCGGGCCGATGTCGAGTCCTTCAAAGTTGCCGGGAAGTTCGCCAAACGGAAAGACTTTCGTTTTGCTCGGATCGGCGGAGTATGTGTCCCACACGAAGTTATCGAACGCGTTGTTGTCGATCGGCAAAACGATCTTCGCGGCACCTTCTACGAGCAGCTTCTGAGCGAGCGGCACGTCTTCCGCCTTCGCGTAGCTCTTGCCGATTTTGAGTCCCTTCGCCAGTGCGAACGTGTACGCCATCGCGCCGCCGATCAGAATTTGATCGCACTTCGGCAACAGGTTTTCGATGACACCGATCTTGTCGCTCACCTTCTTGCCGCCGAGGATCGCCACGAACGGGCGAGCGGGATTGCTGACCGCTCCTTCGAGGTATTGCACTTCTTTCTCGACGAGAAAGCCCATGACCTTGAGTTTGCCGGTCATTGCTTTCGGGACTGAGCACATCGACGCATTTTCCGGTCGGTGGCACGTTCCGAAAGCATCGTTGCAGTACACGTCACCGAATGACGCAAGCGTGTTGACGTACGCCGGATCGGAACTCTGACCGGTCGCCTTCTTCAGCTTCTTCTCATCTTCACCCGCGTTGAAGCGGACGTTTTCGAGCAGCAGCACTCCGCCGTTGGAAAGGGCTTGGACTTTGCTTACGGCATCACTGCCGACAGTGTCTGTTGCGAATTCAATGGGACGACTGAGTAGTTCGCTCAACCGGGTTGCAGCCGGTTTGAGGCTGAATTCGGGTTCAACGCCCTTCCCTTCTGGACGGCCCAGATGGCTCATGAGGATTACTCGGCCACCTCGGTCCAGTACCGATTGAATCGTTGGCAACGCCATACGAATGCGCAGGTCGTCGGTGATTTTGTCGCCATCGAGCGGTACGTTGAAATCGACTCGAATGAGCACTGCTTTGCCAGATACGTCAACGTCTGCAATCGTCTTCTTCGCCATGATCATCTTCTCCGTAAGCCCCAATGAGCTTGCCTCAGTGGCTCGCGGGCTTTTGCACTAGCGATACCGATCGGAAGGAAAGTTCCGAATGGCGCAGACGCTCGGCATAGTGCAGAAGCCCGGAACCACTGAGGCAAGCTCAGGGGCATTGTGTGTTGGTTGTGCCGACTGAACGAGCGGCGGACTGTGGCAAAATCGGCATCGGAAAACAACGGAACAAAACCGGCAGGACGGGAATCTCACGTGCGATGCCACTGCGCGACACGAGATTGTTCGCGGCCCATCAAGAATCTATTTGACAAAGAAAAAACAGGGTTCCGACGGACGATCAACGAGAGCCGCGATGCGCGTTGTTCATAGCGTGTGTCTCTGGCCCCATCGAGCTTGTCTCAGTGGTTCCGGGCTTTTGCTCTACGTAAGCCATCGCTGCGGCGAAACGCGCCGTAGTGCAAAAACCTCAATCCACCGAGACAAGCTCGGTGGGGTGAGGGTGCACCGCAACGAACGGTTTGAAAAACCATTCTATTACGGTCTGTCTCGTTACTCCTTCTGTCCGTCTCGGAGTCGTCTCATGTCATTTCGCTCTTGGTTGGAATCTGTGCGTGGGCGTTGCGGAATTCGCGCGAAGAGCCGTCGGCTCAAGAGGGTGACACAGCAGCGAGCGACCGCCGCACAGACCACTGAGGCGTTGGAACCACGTTGTTTGCTCACCGTTTCCGGCTTCGTGCTCAACGGGACGGACATGAGCATCGTGATGAACTCTAACGATGCCGTCCAAGTGCAGGCGGATGCGTCGGGCTTCGTGCAAGTGTTGTCGGGCACAACCAACGTTGCCGTCGCGAAGGTGCTGGCCACTTCGCTGACGTCGCTCAACATTCAAGGAAGTGACAGCGCGAACGTGATCGACCTGAGTGCGATCACGAGTTCTAACTTCTCCCCAAACTTGATCATCAACGTGCATGGCGGCGACGCGGCGGACACGATCATCGGGAGTGCGTTGTCCGACAACCTGTTTGGTGATAACGGAGCCGACTCCATCATCGGCGGTGCGGGTGCTGACACACTCAGCGGCGGAGACGGCAACGACACAATCACCGGCGGCACCGAGAACGATTCGATCCTCGGCGGCGATGGTCTCGACAACATCACTGGTGATGACGGTACCGACACCATCAACGGCGGGAGCGGAGCAGACAACATCAGCGGCGGCCTCGGCAACGATTCGATCCTCGCCGGAAACGGCCAAGACACAGCCAACGGCGATGCCGGAGACGACATCGTCAACGGCGAAGATGGCAACGACTCGCTCCTCGGCAACGACGGCAACGACGCCATCTACGGCGGCAACGGCAACGACTTTGTTTCCGCAGGCGACGGCCTCGACACCATCAACGGCAACGCGGGCGATGACGCGCTTGGCGGCGATGCGGGCAATGATTCAATCAGCGGCGATGACGGCAACGATTCACTTACCGGTGGTAACGACAACGACGTTCTCAATGGTGGCAGTGGAAATGATTGCGTCAGTGGCGGTGATGGCAATGACTCGATATTTGGCGGTGCGGGGCAAGATTTGCTTTATGGGGACGATCCTGATTTGTCATTGATCGGAACCGGCAACGACACGCTACTAGGTCAAGCTGGTAATGACACTCTCAATGGTGGTGGTGGCGGCGACTCAATGGATGGTGGGGATGGCAACGACTTGGTTCGAAGTGGAGATGTCGATACTCAGAATGGCGTATTAATCTCAATTAACGATCTTCCGACAGTGGTTGAGGGTACGGGCGGTTCTTCGGTGGCCACGTTTCTCGTGACACTATCGAGAGCGTTTCCCAGCACGGTGACGGTGAGGTACACGACCGTGAATGGATCTGCGTTAGGAAATAACGTCGATTACGCAACAACGGCTGGCACGCTGACCTTTGCACCAAACGTCACGCAACTCTCGATCCCCGTCTCTATCAATCCCGACGGCTTCGCTGAATCCAGCGAGAGTTTTTCCATGCAATTGGTGACGGCGACCAACGGTGTCATCGTCAAACGTTTCGGGGTCGCGACGATCATCGACGACGATGTGATCGCACAAGGTCCGGCACCAGTTAATGCCGGAACAACGCAGTTCAATGGTTGCATCCAGACGATCGTCTCGCATCCGACAAACCCAGACATTCTTTATGCCGGTGCGGTGAATGGCGGAATTTGGCGAACTAACAACGGAACCGCCACAGTTCCGCTGTGGACACCGCAAACCGATTTCAATTCGTCATTGGCTATTGGCTCGATCGCATTTGATCTCACTGACCCCAGCGGAAACACGCTGATCGCCGGCACTGGTCCCACCAGTAGCTATGGAGGTTCTGGAGGATTACCGGCCGGTTTGCTGCTGACGATCAACGGCGGAACGACTTGGACTGAGATCAATCCAGCAACCTTGCAGAACGAAGTCATCATCAGCGCAACGAAGAGCGGCAATCTCATACTGGCGGGCTCAGACAACATCTACGTGAGTGCCTTCTACCCCTTCCTGCGTGGGTCGGGCCTGTTCCGGAGCACGGATGGAGGAACGACATTTACCTTAGTGTCGGGTGCTGCGGGCACGGGGCTTCCCGCCGGAGCTGTTAACGACATTGTCCAGGATCCGGCATTTCCAAATCGCTATTACGCAACAATCCGAACAGTCGGAATTTTCCGAAGCGACGACGGTGGAGCAACTTGGGCCAACGTCACTAACAACATCAATGTAATCACGAACGCAAACACCAAATTGGAGTTGGCCATTCACAACAGCCCAGGCAATAACGTGGTCTATGCTGGGATTGTTGGATCGGGAAACGGCCTTCAAGGGTTGTTCCGATCCACGAACGGAGGAGTTTCGTGGACAGCACTCGATCGTCCGGCGGCTCCATTTGGTCAAGGAAATCTGCACTTCAGTATTGCCGCGAATCCGGCAAATCCCAATCTCGTATACGTGGATGGCAATGTCGGTGGCGTTTTCCGAATCGATGCGTCGTTGCCCGCGAATAGTCAGGTCACCAGCTTGGGTTCGTCGGGGCATCCTGACTCGCGAGAGATGACGTTTGACTTAAGTGGTAACCTTTGGAATGGCGGTGACGGTGGCTTGTATCGTCTCCCGAACGCAACCACCGCCACGGCTGGGTGGCAAGGGGTCGCCAACAACATGCAGGTTGGCGAAGTCCACAACGTGGCTTATGACAATGTGTCAGGGGTCTTGATCCGCGGTGCACAGGACAATGGCACGGCGATTCAAAGCTCTTTGAATTCACTGACATGGACCCTCGTTTTTGGCGGTGATGGTGCTGGAGTGGAAGTCGATGACACGACGCTCGCTGCGAACAATCAGTCGATCCGCTATTACAGCGCGCAGTTTCTGGGAGGGTTCACACGAGCGACCTACGACGCGAACAACAATCTGGTCAACGCGGTTTCTCCTGCATTGACAGTCACCGGAAATGGAGCAGCCTTCTCAGGACAATTTACGACGCCCTTGGCGATCAACACGATCGACGCGCGACGGTTGCTGATTGGCGGCGGTAACTCGCTTTACGAAACGCTCAACCAAGGCAACACGATCACGGAGATTGGTTCAGGAATCGTCGTAAACGGTTTTGGCGCTGAAGCACTGGTCGCTGGCGGCCGGAGAAACGGTATAGCGAATCCCGATGTGATCTATGCGGGGGCGGGCAATCGCGTGTTTGTACGCACCACCGCTGGAGGTCCAGTGAGTGCCACTGCCACCGCATTTCCCGGAGGAGCAGTCAGCGACATCGTACTTGACCCAAACGATTGGATGACGGCCTATGTCGCGGACTCCAATCGCGTGTATCGGACTACGGACGCGGGGGCAACTTGGACCGATCTGACCGGCAACCTCGCCGCGACCTTCATTCACACAATTGATTTCGTCCCCGGTGCAAATCCTGCAATCCTAATCGGTGCGAATCAGGGTGTGTTTGTCTCACTGACAGCAACGCCTGGAACCTGGAGCGAACTGGGAGCCTCAGCGCTGCCCAACGCTCCGGTTTGGGAGTTGGATTACAACTCTCAGAACGACACTCTCTATGTGGCGGAATTCGGTCGCGGAATCTTTTCATTTCCTAACATTTCATTGGCTGTTGCCGGAGCCGGTGGCAGTGCAGGCAGTGGCGGAGGTCCGATCACACTTCCCCTCGCTGTTGGTGACACACTAATCGGCAGCGACGGGAATGACACTCTTGTGGGGGCCGATGGAAATGACTTACTCAATGGCATGGCTGGGAATGACTCGCTCGTTGGCGGTCTTGGCGACGATTCGTTCCTCGGTGGAGCGGGGAATGACACGCTCGATGGTGGTGGCGGTAACGACACTCTTGACGGGCAGGATGGGAACGA
>JAPLNX010000364.1 GCA_026400935.1 Planctomycetia bacterium
CAGGATTTCCAGTTGCCGCTCCGTCGCCTCAATCCGCACTGCCTTCCTTGGCATCGCACCACCCTCCGTTAAAGGTGATGCAGTAATGACACAAACTCGCTTTTTATGGAGGATCAATTCTCGGTCGTGGTACTAGTTCAAGCCGAGCGTGAGGTCGTTCAAGTCCTGCGGGATGATGTCGTGGCTCGTGAGCATGGCTCGTTGCTCTATATCCAGCGTCGGAGCAATGCCCACATACTGCCTTGTCCAACCTTGATACTGTGGCATCGTCTGAAGAAATCGCTCGACGTGCTGCTTGAGATTATTCACATCGGACAACAGCTTCTTGGGGGAGCGTTTGCACGAGCCGAAGCGAATTGTTTCGGTCATTTCGTTGACCGCCACTAAATCAATCTCCGTATCAGCCTTGTCCCAGAAACCTTGAACTCGATGGGTGATGGGGAAGTCACCCAACCCTTTTCGACTCCGCTCCTCGTAAAGTTGGCCGACCAGTTTCTCCAACGCTGCTCCCTCAACATCGACGAGTCGCTGATCGGCTTCATCAATCAATTCGGCGAGCGGGCGAAACGCTATTGCCGACACCGGATTCGCCAAAGCCGCCAGCCATGAGCGGAGGAAATTGTCAGACATATAGTAGCGGCTACGTTTCGCTTCCGGCTTGGCAAATACGGGTAATTTACGCTCAATCAACCCGAAGCGCTCAATGAGAACCTTGAGGTAGCCGCCGATCTGGGTATCAGGACTTCCGCTAGTTTCTCGGATGGCTTGTACCAGTTCGTTGTGCTTTCGCCCCGGATTGCGGGCGACGAACTTCAAGACCACGTCGTAGCGGCCTCGTAATTCACGCAGAAACCAGTTCTCGGCTTCAGAACGCAACGGCGACGAACTCTCAAAGAAAATGCGACGGAGCAGCGTCTTACGATCGGCAGCCAGCACGTCTTGCTCGAAGCAGTCACGGTAAAACTTGGGCACTCCCTCGAAGAGATTCCAAAGAAACAACAACCGTTCTGGGGAAAGCTCAGCATGATCTCGAATGAGCGACAGTATCGAGCCAATGTCGAGATGCGTGAGGTGGATGGTGTCGGTAACTCGGTTGTAAAGCGGTGCTGTACGATCTTCGAGAAGGGCTACCATCTCGGTATGAATCGAACCGAGGACAACCAAACCACCTCGCACCTGATCGGCCTTCGCCGCCAGCCGGTCCACGGCAGCTTGTAAGTACGAGCAGAATTCCTCGTAGCCCTTGCGGTTGAAGTATTGGAACTCATCCAGAATGAGGATGTATCCGGCCTCCGCCATCGTCTCCAACAGTTTCGCCAGTTGCAGGAGATCATGGGGACGGGGATGTCGGTCAGGTAGTACTTGAAATGTCTCCAAGGCATCTTTTATCGCTGAAAGAACACCGGCTGGCTCAGAGTCCGGGATTTGGACGTAGAACACGGGTTGCTTGCTGCCGAGTTCCTGCATCGCTTGCTGGATGAGCGTGGTCTTCCCGATCCGCCGCCGTCCCGTGACTTTGGCAAAGAACCAGCGTTGGCGGTCGAGCATCCGCTCCAAATCCGCAAGCTGCTCTCTGCGACCGTAAAACTTCCAGTCGATCATGTCTTCCCAGTGAGATAAGTCTGCTTTACCAAAAAGAGATAAGGCTACTTTACCTAGCCGTTTCTGGATCGACAATACTAAACATGCACATCGACCCTGCCGCTCGTCAGTGCCGCCAACTGGGACGCCAGTTCTCGGCCCAATTTTCGGGCATCGAACAGCCTCAAAGTGCATTCTGTGAATTCACAGAAAAGTACCTTTTTCAACCGGCACGGAGGCCAAAACTCCGCATAACTCCGCAAAGTGATGACGCATACATCGTGATTTGCAGCAAGACGTTACGTTCGTAAAACGATTAACATCAAGGAGTTGCGATATTCCAAGTCGTCAAACTACGGAACCGAAGGTTGCTGGTTCGAGCCCAGCGGGGTGTATTCCTAAAAAGCCCGTGTTTCCCTGCGTTTTCTGCGGTGAAACACGGGTTTCTTCATTGGTGAGTCCAAGCTCATTTGTAACCACTGACAACACCTGATAATGATTGATTTCATCTGGGCGAGTGCAACCATTGGTGCAACCAAAACTTGCCGGAACTTCGTCTAGTGTTCCCGTCGCTCTGAACGACGCAGAGACCGACTCTGGAATCGAAGGCAACGAAGCCAGACCTGACTGCAAGTCAAACGATCCAATGTGGGCGTACCGATCCATCGTCAACGTTATGGTCGAGTGCCGAGCAAGGATCTGAACAATCTTTGGACTCACCCCGCTTGCCACTAGGTTGCTGACGAATGTGTGCCTCAGACCGTGGAAGTCGGCATACCCGTCGTCAGTGAGGTAGCCAATCCCCGCCGCTTCGAGGTCAATCCGTAACATCATTGCTCCCTTTTCCGCCCAAGTTCCCGGAAACAGACGCTCCCGTTTCGCTTCTGCTGCACGATTGAACGACAGGACGGACTCTGCATCACCTGACCGGCTTGCACAGCCTAAGAACCATTGTCGCAACCGCACAACCAAATCATGGTGGAGCGGTAGGCAGTCTTTCCGGCGGCGCTTCGAGTATCCCGCTTCTAGTGTCCATGTCGGCTCGTCTGATTCGAGGTCAAACGACTTTTGACTGAGGCTCGCCAATTCCTTTGCTCGCATCCCGGTCAGCACAGCAACCCGATAAATCATTGCTCGCGTTGAGCCATCCAGCCCACGAAATATCTTCTCGCTCACTTCGGCGGCGGCAATCACGCGAGACAACTCGGCTGCGGACAATGCTCGTCGTTCATGGCGAACATCAACCTTCGCATTCAGCTTTTCCAAATGTGCCAAAGGACTCGACGGCATCCGACCATCGTTCACCAGCCAGTTGGCAAAACTTTTGATGGCAGCGAGGTAGTGGTTGGATGTTTGAATCGCCAGCCCATTTTTCCTCAGCTCAAGCAAGTAATTCGCCACAGCAGACGCCGACAAGTCCGCCAATTTCAGAAACCGACAAGCATCTATGATTTTGCGGCACCGTGATGCGGCCTGACCGGCTTGCTTTTCGGTAGTCCCGTTTGCGACTGAACCCAACTCGAAATCTTCAAGATGTTCCGCCAATGGTCGCTTTCGATGGCCCTCAAACGGGTCTATGTCGGCTGCCCGCTCACGCATTGCGCGCCTCACAAACTCGCTCAGCTTTAGCTCCGCCAACTCCCGATCAGTGCCGAGGGAAACGGGGCGTTCTATCCCGTCTACGTCCCGATAGTAGCCTCGCCACGTTTTGGACTTCTCGCGTCTCGCCTTCGAGCCAAGTGTCGATTTCTTGCACCGCTTGCCCCGTTGGTCGTAATAGCGAATCACTGTTGGTCGGAAAATGCTCACAACAAAAACCCTCGCTCACGTTTTCCCAAAGACTGCTGTCACGCGCGTTACAACGACGCATCACCATCAAGAATTCCGTGCGACAAAACTTCCAGTCGCAGATATTTACCCAACACATTCAACGCCCTTGCACTCAAGCCCTGAACTTTGCCATTAGCAAACCGGCTCAGGACCGCTTCACTAATTCCGGTTGCCTTAGACACGGCGTACCTCGTCTGGCCGCAGTCCTTCAGGCAGTTTCGGACCTGCTCACTAATAGGTAACCAGTCTTGTTGGGCCACTTTCAACTTCTTCTTTGCCATCGCTCACTCCTGCGACATCAGTCTTATGGATACTTGATAGAACAGCAAGTACAAACTTGCCAATTACTTCAACTCACATTGTTCCCTGACTAACCGCCGAAGCTCAACCGGTCCCGATGGGCCTCTCACGACAAGCTCGTCCCGGAGAACCTCGAACTCGAAGCCAGCACGCCGAGCTATCGCCAACAGATTCAGGAGTTCGCCATCTCGCCACGGCTCGACTCCAGAAACAGCCTCGTCCAGCTTCAGGCTTTCCGATTGCCAACCATCACTGGGTTCCTGAAGGCATTCAAGTATTCGGCTCTTGTGCCTGCGGAGCATCTCCTGGTCGCCATCGGTCACTAAAGACCTCGGTTGTACCAGTAATCTCGTTCCATCAGCGGTCAGTGTGACTCCACGAAGCCGTAGCCCACGGACAAAACCATCAATTGATGTCACTTCAGATTGAACCACTTCAGACTGAAACAGTAATGAGGCACTCATGGCTAGAACTCCAACTGCTCGTCAGGTGATTTTGCCGGAGATGCCGGGGCTGCCGGAGATGTTTCATGCTCCTTTCTATATGTATTACCTTCATTTCCATGTGTAGGAGAGTGGAATTTATCTCCTGCATCTCCGGCGGTTTGTCTGTCAACGAACCATGCTGACGACTTCTTTCGGTTTAGCCTTTTGTCGATGAATTGACCTGACACTACTCTGCCTTTGAGTTGGCCCAATTTCTTTCCGAGTGAACCGGCTGATGGAAGTTGTCGAGCATCTTTTGTGGGGCAAAGCTCTAAGAATGCGCCTCGGATTCGTTCATGCTGAGTCAAGTTTTGTTCTAACTTTGCGATGATTTCCGAAGACGTTAAGCCAAAGTGGTCCGGGTCGAGTTCAGACCAACCTTCAATGATGTCTCGCAATGCAATGGCTTCACTGTCCGATGAATTGACCAGTTCGGTTCTCGTGGCACCTGGATCAGGATGACCGCACCAGACGATTGCTTGGCGAACAAGATCAGACCAGCCTTCAAATGAGCCCCAAGGTGGCAGCGCTTGCTTTGGACGTCCTGCAAGACAGTAGGCAGCCAGGACGTTCAGTGCATCGGCCAACAGTTTTGAGCGGTTCTGAAGAACATAAGCCTTCAAGTTCTCGTGTGCGAAGCCGTCACGCTGCTCTGGATTTTCTAGTGTTGACTCCAAGCGACTATGGCACACTCTGCGAGAAGTGTCTGCTTTCAAAACAACATTGTTGCCGGTGGCACACCACGTCGCCTTAAGCGGAAATTCAACTATCTCAGTCTTACCCAAGAGGCGGTCTTTCCATGAAGTCGCAGTCAGCGCGGCATCCAATGAAGGACATCCCAAGTAGCCTTTGACGTTGTCGATCAGGCACAGCGAATCGCCGTTTACTGCAACTGCCGTGATTCGTTTACGGGCCTCGGAGTCATTTTCGGGGTTATTCATCCGGGGCATCTCGCGTCCCGTGACGATCAGGCCCACTAAGTCGCACAACAAAGTTTTGCCGCTTCCCCGGACATTCGCATCGACTAGAAACAGTGGAGCCGGGCCATCAAATGCAAACCGAGCCAGCGGAGTCAGCAGGAACGCCAGCCACGCTGAGCGGTGTTCAGGCTTCTTGAAAGGGAAATCAGAAACAAGGTCAGAAAGTCTTGTGATTGCCTTTAACGCATTTTTGTGGGTCGGCCTCTCAATCACCGGAAACGTCACACCCTGAGTGTCGAGAAAAAGTCCAAGCCGCGCGTCGTAGCCCGGCACGCTCAAAATTGTGCCATCGGTCCGAAGCACTGGAGCCGTCACGACGGCTGACAGCAATCGAAATTCAGACCAAGCACCTCGTGCCATAATCGCATCGTAACACCACTTTGGGGGATGCGTGGGCCTTTCAATCCCATTGTTATCCAATTCAACAAACCGAGCCACGTCGGTCAGTCGCTCTCGAACACTGGCTGATTTTATCGGCAAAATTCGTGGAGCGCCTGCCGGTCTTTCAATCCCATCGTGGGGCGAGTCGCGAACTATATGAACCAACTTTCCACCACGATGAAACAACGTCTCATCTTTTGTAAGCGCTTGAATTGCCTCGTCGTTGACCACCGATTCGTCTGTTGAAATCAGAATCCGATTTCGAGTGTCTTCCCTCGTAGTTTGATGACTTGGAGCAGTCAGTTTGCCTGATAAACTGTAAGTATTCGCCGAAGGCGTGGGTGTCAGAAAATGGCCTGCCCATGAATTGCGAAGTTGGAGTAAAAGGTCGGGCGTCATGGACGACACCCAGCTCTTATCTCCGGCGAGTTTTTCGATCGCTGAGTTGTTGACAGTC
>JAPLNX010000018.1 GCA_026400935.1 Planctomycetia bacterium
CAAGACAAACTCCCCAATCGTCCCGGCCGCTCGTTCGCCCGAGAAGCCTACCCCCGACGACCAAAATCCAACCAATTCCAAAAAAGAAGACCCAAAAACCCCGAACCCAAACCAGACTCTTAAAGTAAGTGCCATTGGGCGTCAGCCCCCGGACATGCCGAACTCGTCCGGGGGCTGACGCCACCCGGCTCGCCAAAACACGCGCCAAAACACACCTGTTTCGGACAAAAACTTTCACCAAACCTCACCCCGATTTCTGAAAGAATGGTTTTCCCATGTCGCTCATCTCCTGGCTCACGTCACTGAAACAATCGCTTCGTCGGACCGACCAGACCAATCGACGTTCCCGTCGGCGCGGGTTCTCTGGCCGTCGGATGATCGAGCGGTTGGAAGATCGCTCGCTGTTGTCGGCGATCGTGGTCACCAGCTTGGCCGACAACACGACGGGCGATGGTCAAGTGACGTTGCGGGAGGCCATTCAAGCGGCCAACACCGACACTGCGGTGGATGGTTCCACGGCGGGGAGCGGGGCGGACGAGATCACGTTCGCGGCCGGGCTGTTCAGCGGGGGGGATCAGACGATCCAGCTCTCGATCGCGGGGGACCACGAATTTGGGCCGAGTGCCTTGGCGATCACGACGCCGATCACGATCAGTGGCCCGACCGGCAGCAATGGGCTGACGATCGCGCGGGATCTCAGCGTGGCCAACCTGCGTCTGTTCGCGGTGAGCAGTGCGGGCAACCTGACGCTGCAAAACTTGACCTTGAGCGGCGGCACGCACATCGGCGGCAACGGCGGCAATACGGGTTATAGCGGCAGCGGCGGCGGCGCGGCGGGGCTAGGAGGGGCGATCTTCAATCAAGGGACGCTCGCCATTCAGAACAGCACGCTGACGGGCAATACGGCACGAGGTGGTAACGGCGGCAATTCTCGCGGTGCCGGTGGTCTCTACGGCGGCGGTGGCGGCGGCGGTCTGAACAGCTCGGCAGCCGATGTCACCTACTCAAACGGCACAGCCGGCGGCGGCCCGAATGGAGGCATCGGCGGCATCTATAGCGGCATCTATAGCGGCGGCGGCGTTGGCGGCGGCTTTTTTATCAACGGCGTTGGCGGCGGCAACGGCTTCGCCGGTGGCAGCGGCGGCTTCGGCGGCGGCGGCGGTGGCGGTGGCTACGGCGGCTTCTACGGCCGCGGTGGCGACGGCGGCTTCGGCTTCGGCGGCTTCGGCTACTACGACTACGGCGGCGGCGGCGGTGGTGCCGGCCTGGGAGGGGCGGTGTTCAATCAGGGTGGTGCGGTCACCATCACCAACAGCACGCTCTCGGGCAACTCGGTCGCGGCGGGGACCGGAGCCAACGGGAACGGAAACAGCGGCCAGGCCTTCGGCGGGGCCGTGTTCAATCGCAACGGCAGCGTCACGGTGCTCAACAGTACGTTCACCAGCAACACGGCCGCGAATGGCGGAACCGGTCTCTACAACCTCGGCGACGGGGCCACGGCCACGGCGGTGCTCAACAATACGATCCTCGGCGGGGCCGCGACTTCGCCCAGCGACTTCGTCGGCAACACGATCAACGGCGGCACCAGCACGACGAGCGGCGTGGGCAACCTGATTCGCTCGGCGACCGGCTTCAGCGGCACGGTCGTCAGCTCCGCCAATCCGAACCTCGCCGCACTGGCCGACAACGGCGGCCCCACCTTCACCCACTTGCTCAACCCCGGCAGCCCGGCCCTGGACGTCGGCAACAACGCGGCCGCCTCGGCCCTGACCACCGACCAGCGCGGCACCGGCTTCGCCCGCCTCGGCAACACCACGATCGACATCGGCGCCTTTGAATTCCAACCCGCCGTGGTCAGCAACACCGCCCCGACAGCCGTGGTGCTGTCACCGAGTTCCGCCAGCCTCGCCGAAAATGCCAGCACCACTTCCGCGACAGAGCTCTCGACGATCACCATCACCGACGACGCCAACGGCACGAACACGCTGTCGCTCGGCGGGGCCGATGCCGCCCGCTTCGAGATCGTCACGGGCAAGCTCTTTCTGAAAGCGGGCGTGGCACTCGATCACGAGACGAAGTCCAGCTACTCCGTGCGAGTCAACGTCGATGACACGACCGTCGGCTCGACCCCCGATGCCTTTGTCGATTTCACGCTGACGATCACCGACGTGAACGAAGCCCCGACGCTGGCCAACGCCATCGGCGACCAAGACGCGACGGAAGATGCCGCGTTCTCGTTCACGTTCGCGGCTGACACTTTCGCCGACGTCGATATGGGAGACTCAGTGACGTACTCGGCCACCGGCCTACCGAACTGGCTGAGTTTCAACGGCTCGACACGCACATTCTCCGGCACGCCCACGAACGACGACGTCGGAACCGTGACCATCACGGTCACGGCCAAGGACTCCGCCAACGCCCAGGTCAGCGATTCGTTCGACGTTGTCATCGCAAACACGAACGACGCGCCGACGCTGATCAACGCCATTGGCGATCAGTCGGCAACAGAAGGTTCGCCGTTCTCATTCACGTTCGCAGTCAACACGTTTGCGGATGTCGATGTCGGTGACTCGCTGACGTACTCGGCACGGACGTCGAGCGGCAGCAGCTTGCCCGGCTGGCTGCACTTCAACGCTTCGACGCGCATATTCTCCGGCACACCGACCAGTGCCAATGTCGGCAGCGTGTCGATCGACGTCACCGCGACCGACGACAGCAACGCCAGCGTCACCGAGACGTTCGACCTCGCCGTGATCGGTACGCAGATCGTCGTGTCGGGCGGCATCGTCACGATCACAGACGTCGGCGGTGCCAGCAACGACGCGATCGGAATCACGATCGACGGAAACAACCTCGTCGTGACCCTGGAGGGAGTCACCACCGAGATTCCTCTGGCCGGATTGACCGAACTGATCATCAACGGCGGCGACGGTGACGACACGCTGACTGTCGATCTCGGCGGCGGCCCGTTGCCCTTCAACATCACCTTCAACGGCGGCAACGGCGGCTTCGACACGTTGGTCGTCACCGGCTTCGACGAATCGGGCGCGTTCAACGCCTACAACGCCAACTACACCAACCGCCACGACGGCAGCATCCAGTTCCGTGACGGCGGCACGATCCTCTCAACCGTGTCCTACACCGGCCTGGAACCGATCAGCATCGACGGCACGCCCACCGAGATCATTTTCAACCTGCCCAGCACCAACGACACCGACGTGACGTTGACCGCCATTGCCGGTGGACTGCTCCGCCTGGCGGGAACCACGTTCGAGACGACCGATTTCAATCCGACCGGCGTGACTTCAATCACCATCAATGGCAACGCTGGCAACGACACCATCACGATCGGCAACCTCGCCGCTTACGCCGGAACTCTGACGGTCAACGGCGGTGCCGGGGCCGACACGATCAATGCGACGTTAGCGACGATCGACGTCACTCTGCTGGGAGGTGCCGGCAACGACACGCTGACCGGCAGCGCCCTCAACGATTCGCTCAACGGCGGTTTGGGGAACGACTCGCTCAAGGCCGGTCTTGGTGACGACACGTTGTCGGGAGGGGCTGGCGATGACATTCTCAACGGCGAAGGGGGGACTGACTGCGCTGACGAAACAGTGACCGGCAATGTGACGATCACCAACACCAAATTGATCGGCGGTAACATTGGCTCCGACAAGCGGCTCAATCTGGAATGCGTTGAGATCTCTGGTGATTCCAAAAACAACCTCCTGGACGCATCGCAATACACGTTAGGCTCCGTCGTCTTGCGTGGTATGGGAGGGAACGACACTCTGCTGGGCGGCTCCCGCGATGATACGCTCGACGGAGGAGATGGAATCGATCAGGTCAGCCAGACCTCTTTCCAAGATCAAACATTGATCGCTGGGCAACTCACGGGAAATGGTACAGACACGCTCGCTTCGATCGAACGTGGGAGCCTCACCGCGAAATTGGCGACCGGCAACCGTGTGGATGCGAGTGCCTTCGATGGGCTGGTGACGTTGACTGGCGGCAATGGTCCCGATCGACTTTTTTCCAGCCCCGTTGGAAGCGTGATCAATGGTGGGTCGGGCAAAGATACGATCACGGGAGGAGTTGCCGCAGACCGCATTGATGGCGGCACCGACAACGATTCGATCCTCGGCGGCGACGGGCTCGACACGATCAACGGTGGCACGGGCAACGACTTCATTGATGGCGGGAATGATGCCGACTTGATCAACGGCGGCGACGGTCGTGACAAAATCTATGGCGGTACTGGTGCCGACACGATTGACGGCGGCGCAAACGACGATGCCATCAGCGGTGGCGATGGTGACGACCGAATCCTGGGCGGCATCGGCAACGACACTCTTTTAGGAGACGCCGGCGACGACACCATCGCCGGAAATGCGGGTGCCGATATTGTCTGGGGAGGCATCGGAAACGACCGGATCGAAGCCCTCTCCACCGACACGATCTATCGCATACTCGGCAGGGATACGATCGTCGGCACTCCCGCCAAATTCATCGACGACGCCTTCACCATCGACTTCAGCAAGCTCCTGATGTGAGCGTGCGGATGAGAGGGAGTCAGCGGTAGCCCCGTTTTACAAAAGTGGGACTACCGTCGGCACAAGAAACCCGAAGTTGACGTCGATCCGAAATTGCAGCGAGTAGCACATCCCTGAAAGAGAACTGATCGTCAACTAATTTTTCTGAGGATTTCTTGGTTGGGATTTTCGGTGGCGTTCAATCTTGGCGCGGACATTGAGCGTGCTGAAGGATTGGGCTTCAGAAAAACGGTCGTTGTGCGGTGGTGGCTGGATTGCTGTTGCCGACTTTGTCGGCATTGATCCGCCAGTTGTTCTGGTTGAGGTCGTCGGTTGTTTGCGAGAGTGAGCGTTGAGCGGAGCGGGCGATCGGGTTGCGGTCTGGCAAGTTGGTGGCGGCCTTGTTTTGCGGTTGCGGCGGCCTCTCGACACATCCCTTCGTGATTCCTGGACGCGAGTCGCGTCCGGCTCCCGCGCGGCGGGCCGTTCTCATCAACTTGGCGTTCGTGCGATCGTGGCCGAAGTCACCACCGGAAACATGTGCCACCTCGAACTGGCCCGCCGCCGCGAGGGTCTGGCTTCGTGATCGAAGTCAGGCCAAGACCTCTCCGCTGCCGCATCGCGGTCAATTGCCGAGCCTCCGCATGGGTGATCGAGGGAGGTTGAACTCGCTTGAACCCCGGCACGCGCTGCCACGCCTGCAACCGCTGACGATTAACCCACAACAATTCACCGAGCCGATCCGCTTTCGTTTTCGATCGCTCATCGGCCTGTACCAACACCACCTCGCAGCAACCATATTCCCGCACCATCGCCACGAGCCAATCGTTGAACCCACACACCTCCAAGATCACCACAAACCCGCCGGCTGTGCTCGACCGTTCGCGAATCTCCGCCCAGAACTGCCGCACCCGCTCCCATTCCGTGCTGACCTGACGTCGCAACACGACGTCTCCCGCTTCGTCACGCACGCTCACCGTCAACTGCTTGCTGTGTTGATCCACCGCCACGTAAAACGTGATCTGTTCTCCTGTCGTTGAGGTTCTGGAATCTCCAAACACACATCCAAACCTTAACCTCAGGAGAACCTCTCTTTCAGAACATCAGTTTTGCAAAAAGCTGGGTGTATAACATTAGAAAATTGTGTTTGACATTCAATGGTCAACGAGTTCGATCTTCGCGGCGGCTAGCAGGCCGCGAGGAATTTCAATTGTTGTTGAGGGTCGTCGCCCGCGAGTCGTTTCAGGGCGAGCATCGACCAAGCCACAATTTCTCGGTAGTGATCGCGGTTGATCTCGCGCTCCTTTTCGAGCATCGAGTACCACTGGTCGATGGAGAGATTGTTGTCCGAAGCGATCCGTTGAACTTCGGTGTCGATCTGTTTGTCACTGAAGTTGAACTTTGCCTAGTTGGTGGCTTGCTTCAGAAGAATGTAATCGACCCCCCGTCAAGCTCTTTTAGCGATATCCTCCAGCGGACCAAATTGCGATAAGTGATTGCCTCACCGTTTACGATCGCGACCGCTTCGGCGGGCGGTCCGGTTCGCTCTGTGCTTGGTTCCAGATTGAGATTCGGTAGATCTCGGCCTGATGACGTCGAATCGAATGGCTTGTGTTCGCTGGTCGGCTGGTCCGGCGCAACGGTGCGTGGTCGCAGGCCGGGAGACGGTCTCTTCGGCAGCGGGAGCTGGACTTTCGCAACGAAGGAAGCGATCAACCAGGGATTGTTCTCCCCCGGTCTCTTGAACGGGCCAACCAGCGACGGTTCAAGTGAGTTGAGGAGCAAATCCATTTTGAACAGGACCGGTTCGACTTCCGTGAGCGGGCGATTTGACTTTGGGTGGCCCATCTTCACGAATAAATGAACTCGACCATTTTTGATGGTGGTCGCTTGCGCAAGAAGTTCTAAGCCGTGATTCACATCGGTGCTCTCCCCAAGCTCATCTTGGCTCACACCCAGTAATGGGAGCGGAGCGTTGAGCTTGTTGAACGAGGTGCCCCTGGTGCGGAGTTTCAAATCCTCCCGCTTGAGGAGTTCCGGCAGCATGTTGATCTTGGCCGTGTCAGTGACGATCGTTGTTCCGCCGAGCTTGTTGTCATTGTTGATTTCCTCGTTCGACTTTGGGGCCAGGCCGAGTTCCTTCAAGGCCGCCTCGTTCGCTTCATAAATCGTGTAAACCAAGGCAATCGACACGTCATCGGAACCGATCATCGGTATCACTTCTTCCGTCGGTTCTTGAGTCGATTCTTGCGTCGGTTGCTCATACGCCGTTGGCGGATTGACTGGAACATTGGACGTGCCGAGCGCTGGCGCATCGCCTAACAGATGCAAGTTCCCTTTCGACTTGGACTGCGGTGGGGGCACGGTCGTCCGAGGAATGGGCTTTGTATAAACGATTCTGTAGCGACTGGCGGCGATGATCTCGCGAATCCGATCTTCTGTGGCCAGACCTTCGATTCGCTGGACCTCGCGGCCCTCAAAGCAGCGGATGAAAGTCGGGATCGCGGTGACCCGAAACTGTTGAACCAATTGCGGGTTTTTGTCGGTGTCGATGCGGCGAAAGACCAGCCCTTCCTTTTCGAGCTTGCTGAGGATGGGATTCAACCTCTGACACGGAGCACACCACGCAGCCTCGAAGTACATGACGCCGTGAAACTTCTCCGCTGCCTCCGGCGCGAGTAAGGGGTCCGACTGTGGAACCAAATAAGGCGATTGGGGAGCCTGCGTCAGCGGTTGCGACCGATCGGCACTGCTGAGGTCCAGCGGCTCGCTCGCCCCCCAGTTGAGGTTCGAGTTGGTGAGTTCCTCGACGCGGCGTTGGATGATGCGGTCTCGAAGTTTGTCACGTTCTTTTAGGCGGTCATCGACTTGCCGAAGCCGGTCGCGGAGGAGTTCGGCTTCGAGTTGTTGCAGGCTTTGTCGAGCGGCGAACGCTTTGCTGACGGCGTTCCGGACGCGAGCTTGAGCTTCGTCTTTCGCCTGCGGAGTTGTTTGCTCCCGCGCGAACCGCGCTGCTTGCTCGGAGTCTCGTTCGGCTTTCTGCAATTCGGCTTTCAGCATCGCCGTCCGTTCGCGGACCCCTGGTACCGGGAGGGCAACGTTGAAGTTGATCTCATTGAAGTCAAAGCCAACGGGTGCAGGCTGCTCGCCGACCAACCCTGAGTCGACAAAGGGAGTCGGGGTTACTTCGGCGGAACGAGTTTGCGACTCCAACTCGTGAATCGCCCGCAATGATTCCGTACGAGCGGCTTGAGCTTGTGCGTGACTCATGCGTGCTCGCAGCGTCGCAAAGGCCAGCAGACTCAGTGTCGTCAACAATACCGTGATCCAAAGTCGTGGGCGAGAAAGATGAGTCATGGCTGGTTCCCAATTTGAGGTTTGAGATTTGAAATCTGAGATGTCTCTTCAGCGGCGACGGTCTCCGCATCGAGCCGTTGAAGATCGTCGATGAGCGATTCGAGCTTGTTCGCGACTCCGTCGTCCCAACGGATGTCCGGTGCGGTGGATTCCGAAACCGATTGCGAATCGCTCGTCACCGGCGGAGCATCCGGCAATCCGTTCGGCTGAGGCCGCGTCACGAACTGCACCAAGCCAATCAACAGCGAGATCGAGACGATGCCGCCCAACGTAGCCGTCACGCGGAGCGAGACGAGCCGAGCGCGGAGTGAACGCGGTGCGGTCGTTGCGTGTGCGACTTCAATCGACGATGCGGGATCGGACGGCGCGGGTTCGGACATCGGAATCGCGGGGGACTCAGACGTAGCGGTTCGCGCTCGGCTCGTCTCGCGGAGCGAGACGGCTAGTGCGTTTGCAAGTGGATTGAATCTGCGAGGTGCAAGTCCTCGTCGAAGTTGGTTTGAACTTTGTATCCGAACGTAACTGCGTCGTCGTGAGACGGGGTGGAGAGCAACGGGAGGAGAACGGCTAGTCCGTA
>JAPLNX010000498.1 GCA_026400935.1 Planctomycetia bacterium
CACGTTGGAAACGTCTCCCACATTGAGGAACTCAGGGAAGCCCGGCTTTACAGATTTGCTCGGCTTCAAGAAGTCGCCACGCATCAAGACGCGCGTGTCGCGAGGTTGTTCGCGTGGCATGAGTGCGAGTTGCGTTGAGCCTGTCGGCCACTGTTGCCACAAATTTTCGATGCGATCGTTCGCCGATTGAAACTCGGCAAACGTCGTTAGCCAGTAAGAAAGCAACGCGGCTTTTTGTTCGGCGGTGCGTTTCTCGCGAGCAATCGACAACGTTGCTCGAACTACTGCGGGAAGCGGATCAGCAACAGGCTCTGATGCTGTCGTTGCCGAAACGCGAAAGCGACCGAGGTTGTTATTCATGTGGTCGTCGCTGTTCCAACCTCCGTGCATTTGCTTGAAATACACGTGCAGAATCGTGCCACCTTCAAAACTCACAGGCTTCTCAAAAGCGAAGACTGCCTTGCGAGGTTGATTGCGTCGACCCGGCCCGGCGTCGATACCCCATGCGGTGTCGTCCTTGCCGTCGATGGCAAAGTCAATCGGCCCGGTGACTCGGCGCTTGTCAGTTTTGTCGAAGAAGTTTGGTTCGAGGACTCGTTCTGGATTGCTGTAATCGGCGGTGGATTTCGCGAGTTTCACGGCGACCTTCTCACCAGGCTTCGCGGCGTTCTCCGCTTCAACGGTGATTTCCGTGAGAGCACACGTTCCTTTGAAAGAACGACCGGGGCCATTGCACGGGAGGTTCGGGTCATTGAGCAACTCCAACCGAATGCCACTGAGTTCCTTTTGACTGAGCGGTTGCGAAGCAAAGTGCGCCGTGAACTTCGTCGGGGCATAGCCAGCAACGAGGACCGAGCCATCCTCTTGATTGAAGTAGCGCTGACCATTATCGCCAACGTGCTTCAGTTGCAGCGTGGTCCAATCAATTTCACTCGCCCGACGCGCCAGCGAGGGGTTGGCTGAGGCGTTGTTACTTACGTCATGCTCGTTGCCGCTCACACCTCGCTCGCGCGTCGAGTTGGTCTGTGTTTCCCATTCTGCAAGCCGCGGCGACCAATCGGGCATCCGGCGAAGCAATTCGACTTCAGCCGCGTTTATCTCACGTTTGATCGCCGCGATCTGAGATTGTTCCTCAGCGGTGTAAACGACAGGCTGAGCTTCATGGTCGTTATTGAGGAACGCAAAGAGCCGATAGTACTCCTCTTGAGTCAGCGGGTCGTACTTGTGGTTATGGCATTGAGCACACTGAATCGTCAGGCCGAGCATCGCTTTGCCGATTGCCTCCATGCGGTCGAACATCGCGTCCATGCGAAATTGCTCCGGATCAACGCCCCCTTCTTCGTTGAGCATCGAATGCCGCAAGAAGCCGGTAGCGACGAGTTGATCCTGAGTCGCGTTCGGCAAGAGGTCACCGGCTAGTTGTTCGGTCAAGAATTGGTCATAGGGGAGATCGCGATTGAATGCATCGACCACCCAATCTCGATAGAACCAAACCTGCCGCGACTTGTCCTTCTCGAAGCCGTCCGAGTCCGCATACCGAGCAGCATCGAGCCAATGTCGTCCCCAACGTTCTCCGTAATGCGGCGAGGCGAGCAGCCGCTCGACCCGCTTTTCAAAAGCGTCCGCTGACGAATCGGCGACAAACAGATCGACCTCGTCAGCCGTTGGCGGAAGGCCAATCAAGTCGAGACTCAGCCGTCGCAGCCAAGTGATTCGGTCGGTCTCCGGCGACGGCGTCAAACCCTCACTCTCCAACTTAGCGAGAATGAAATTATCGATTGCCGTTCGAGCACGATCGGCTTGTTTGGGTTTCGGAAGCGTGGGCCGCGTCGGCGTCTTGAATGCCCAGTGGTCTGCATTTTTATGTTTCAAATTGACCGACGCACTTTCCGGCCAGTCGGCTCCTTGATCGATCCACGCTCGCAAAACTGCGATCTGCTCCGACGACAACCGGTCTCCTTCTGGTGGCATCTTGATGTCTGCATCGAGTCCAGCGACGTATCGAATCAACGGGCTCTCGGCGCTCTTGTCCGGCAGAATCGCAGGACCGATGTCGCCTCCCTTGAACGCGGTCGCTTTGTGATCGAGCCGATACGCCGACTCTTGTTTCTTCGCGCCATGACACGAATCACACTTCGCAGCAAAGATCGGTTGCACCTCTTTGACAAAGTCGATCTTGCGATCCACTGCTTTCCTCAGCCTGTCATCCGCCACAAGTGATCGCGCACGCGACGAAATGGCAACGACCAGCGAGCAGAGTCCCACAAAGCCCACGCACCACAAACGCCAGTTGCGAGTCATCGTTTGATCCTGTTTCAAGACAAGTCTGTAGGACGGGCACTCCTGCCCGTCACCTCCGCAAAACAACGGGCAAGAGTGCCCGTCCTACAAACACAAGCAGACGAGCCGCCTGCTCTACGGATTCACTAATTGAGCTCCAGCGTTCCCCACAAACTCGGATCGTAGGCAAACGGAAACCGATCATCGACTGACAGTGTTTGATCGCCGAGTTCGCTGTCTCGAATGACAAAAAAGAATCCGAGTCGCGTCGGTGTTCCTGCTTCGCGATCGGCGACAGGATCAAAGCCTTGAAGCTGATCACGTCGCAACCACGCCTCAAGCCGATAACCGTCGTCAAGCATCTCGGCATTGACTAACAAGCTCCCTTTCGCGGCGAGCGGCGCAGCTTCGCGAGCTTGTGCAATTGGCAGTTGCAGTCCGAACGGCTTCTCTCCATTCAGTCCGCCTCCGACCGGTGAAAAACAGAAGTGATGGCAATAGCGACTCGCTCGATGAATCGACTGCGTGTTGCGGGTGTCGAGCCACACTTGCAACCCGTCCCCTTGAGTCGGCATCCGCTCGTCTGCTTCGGGCTCGTTTTGCTTTTCGCGCACCATCACCGAAAAACCAACACCTTCGTCATTCCATGCGATTCGAAACTCACCCGTCGGCCGCGCACTTTGCAGTTCGCTGATATCCGGCAATGCAAATTCAGGCCCTAGGTCGAGCAGCCTCTTTCCACTTTTCGGAATCACGTCAGAACGACGGATCGGAAACGCAAACCGAAACAACAGCGGATAAGGAACCACTTCAACCATGACACACAACACTGTTCGAGACAGGACAGAGAACAACTCAGAACTACAGCGGCAGGTTCTTCGCATCAACATGCACAACACGCGGTTTAACTTGTCTCGCTTCGCTCTCGTCAAAGTTGGCATACGAGCAAATGATGACCAAGTCCCCGGGGTGAACCAGATGAGCGGCAGCACCGTTGATGCAGATTGTCCCTGAGCCAGGCTCACCGGGAATCACATACGTCGTCAGCCGATTACCGTTATTGACGTCGTAGATTTGAACTTGCTCGTGGTCGATTAAGTCGGCGAGTTCCATCAGTTGCCGATCTATCGTGACGCTCCCTTCGTAATGCAGTTGGGCGTCGGTGACGGTAGCTCGATGGATTTTCGACTTCAACATAATACGTTGCATGAAAACTTTGTCGCTCTAAGGGTGATCGAAAGAAGGCGGTCGCGTAGTTCTACATAGCCGTCACTCTCCGCCGTGACGAGCCGAACGTTCATAGACGCTTCATCCAACAACTACCTCGAATAGTCATGGTGAAACTATCGAGTTTCGTGAAGCGACCAGCTCATCACGGCGGAGCGTGACGGCTACGTAGGCCGAACTTTTACAGCCCCGCGTCAAACTTCACGAGTGATCCCGCAGGCTTATCGCTTCCTTCAGCGACAGTACCGAACACGGCGACATACAACACATCGCTTTTATCGAACTCCATTGAGGTTGGCTTGGGGATCGAAGCTTGAGGAAAACCATTCCTCGTAGCCACAAGCTGACGACCACGGAAACTCCGGAATCCGATGAGCTATGTAAATAGCGCGACGAAGCCGCAATGTCGCACGCCGCTCCGAGTTTGTGAAGAACTGCCGTGGGGCACGTTTCCAACGTGCCTACTCAACGTAATTCCGAGCACGTTGTAAACGTGCTCCACAAAATCTTCACAAGCTCACCGCTTCGTGAATCGCGACGTGGAGCGTCACGCCACAATCTTGCAGAAAAACATTGCCTTCCGCGATAACGATTCATGGATCCAAGAGTGCTTCGGTCATGAATTCCGCCCGAACTGGCTTCTCGATGGAGCTGTTTCCGACTGCTGGTGAGCACTTCCGAGCGTTGATAGCATGTCGCCCGACTTGCAGAACGGGCGGCTCACTTCACCAGACAATTCACCTCACGCGAAGCTCATCATGTTGAAGACTCACGCGGTCGGAATCGACCTCGGCACCACGTATTCATGTTTGTCTTACCTCAATGAACATGGGGAGCCAGTGACGCTCCCCAATCAAGAAGGTGAGCTTTCGACGCCGTCCATCGTACTCTTTGATGGCGGCGAAGTAATTGTCGGCACGGAGGCGTTGCGAAACGCGGTGCTCCGTCCGAGTCATGTCGTGCAGAATGCCAAGCGTTACATGGGTTCGGACCAAACTTGGACAATCGACAAGAAGGTCTACACGCCGGTTGATATCGGCGCGTTCGTGTTGCGCAAGATGCTGTCGGCGGCGGAAGAGCAGATCGGTGAGATCAAGCAGGCAGTCATCACGGTCCCCGCGCAGTTCAGCGATTGGCAGCGGCAAGCGACGGTCGAAGCGGGCTTCAAAGCGGGGCTCAAGACTGTTGATATCATCAACGAACCAGTAGCCGCCGCACTTTGTTATGTGCTGGGAACCGAAGGCCTGTGGTTCACAGAACTCGCCGAGGAACAGCGAATTCTGGTTTACGATCTCGGCGGCGGGACGTTTGATTTGTCGTTGGTGAAGTATCACAAAGATGAAGTGAAGGTGATCGCCAGCACGGGCGACTTGCACCTCGGTGGCATTGATTGGAACGAAACGTTGCAGTTGGCCATCTGCGACCGTTTCGCGCGTGAATTCGGAGCCGATCCGCGTAAAGACCCGGAGAGCATGCAGCTCTTGGCAATGGCAGTTGAGAACACAAAACGAGGCCTTACCGTGCGTGAGAGAGCCGCGCTGACTTGCTCTCACGGCGGCCACCGCAAGGTTTACCAGATCGAACAGAAGGAGTTTGAAAAGCTGACGAAACCGCTGCTCGACCGTTCGATCTCGCTGACTCGCGATTTGCAAAAGGCATACAGCTTCGGCCTGAAGCCGAGCGATATCATCCTCACAACCGGTGGCTCGTCGCGGATGCCGATGATCAAAAAGGCGCTCGGCGAGATCGGTTTCCGCACCCCGAATACTTCACTGTCGCCCGATCAGTCGATCTCCCACGGAGCGACCTATTACGCCGGCATGCTGCTGACGAACACTGATTTCGCAAAGTCGATCCTTAGTGCGAAGGCGACCGAACGGCTTGCGAAAATCAAGCAGCGCAGCGTCAACGCGCGAGCACTCGGCATCCTTGTTCGCGATTCGGACACGAAGGGGCGCGTGCCGCATTACTTGATCCCGGCGAACAGCGAACTGCCAACGTCGATCACGCAGACCTTCGGCACGGTGGTCCCAAATCAAAAGCGAGTTCACTTACACATCGTCGAAAGCGGTACGATTGCTGATCAACACTACGCCGAACTGGGAACATGCATCGTCGATAACTTGCCGCCGAAGCTG
>JAPLNX010000568.1 GCA_026400935.1 Planctomycetia bacterium
CGACAACTTGATCGGCAACGGCGGTGGTCGTGACGTCGATGACTCCCTGAATCAAGCCGCTGCGCACGAGGTTTTCCATCGCGCGGTCACCTGATCCCGTCGCGTGAAAGACCAAGCAATCGTAGCCGCGCGGTTCGAGCGCTCGACGCACCGCTTCGACACACGGCGTCGTGACGCCGAACATCGTCATGCCCAGCGTCGGCTTCTCGTCGGTCGGCGGCAGCGGGTTGCGAGCCATGCCGGCAATCGCCGCCGCTGCGTTCGCGAGTACTCGGCGAGAGACCGAATTGATCCCGGCGACATCGACCACCGAGTACATCAGTGTGATGTCGCTGCAATCGACATACGGCCCGACGTTGCCGCTGGCCATCGTGCTGACCATTAGTTTCGGAACTCCGACCGGCAACGCACGCATTGCTGGGGCGATCAACGCCGTTCCCCCGCCGCCGCCGATCCCGATGACTCCCGCAAGACGTCCCGCAGTGTGCTCGGCTTTGAGGAATTCAACCAGCGCTCGCGACATCGCGGTGACTGCTTCGCCACGATCCGCATGACCGAGCACATTCTCCGGCGGCAGACTCGCCACGACTTGCTGCCGCGACACGTCAGACACAACCGTGGGCAAGTCCTTTGTGCCGACATCGACCGTCACAACTTCAACGCCGCACGCGCGGATGCGCTCGGCAACAAAGGCGATTTCGACTCCTTTGGTATCCATCGTGGCGACGGCATAAACACGCGGTGGCATGAGTTACCTCCTTGGAGATAGGCACTCGCCCCACCGAGCTTGTCTCGGTGGCTCGCGGGCTTTTGCACGCCACCGCGAATGATCGCTGCGGCGAGGGGCGTAGTGCAAAGGCCCGCAAGCCACCAGCGCGAGGTCGGCGGGGTTTGAATCATTCACCCACGCATCGGCACGACTTCGTGCTGATGGAGGTATTCATCGCCGACCGGGTAGTTGCTGAACTGGATCGAATAGTTGTTCTCGAACCATTCTTTGATGTCAGGCAACGCGGCGAGGTCGTAGTCTGGGGCGACGTGAAACAGTTTGCCGTTGAGGCTTTCTTTGATTTCACCGTTATCAACGACGATCACTCCGGCGCGGACGACGTAGCGCGGCAGTTCGAACATGCGCTGGATGTCGATGTTCGGTTGGTAGATCGTGATGTCGGCATCCGCCCCGGGGCCGAGGTGCCCCTTTTGCTTGAGGCCGAGCATTCGAGCCGGGGCGGCGCGGGTGATGATCGCGATTTCGTTGAGCGTGTATTCGCGCGAGAGATCCGGCAGCGTGCATCGTTCGCGCAAGCCAGCCGGGACACGGGCGAGGACTTCGTCCCGTTTCGCTCGGCTCATCAAGAGCGCGATGATTTCGGGATACGCCAGGAACGAGCCGCCGTTCGGATGATCGGTGCTCATGGCGACGCGCCACGGGTCGTTGATCAGCAGATACCATTCGAGGCCGATCGCCCACTGCAACGAATGCACGAGGCTCTTGTCTTTGTACGTGATCGGGACGATGCCGCAGCCCGATTCCATTTCGGTGTCGGAGGAGAACCATTTGCGTCCATAAACCTTGTGCAGGAAGTAACCCAGCGGCCCGTCGCCGGTCATCGAGGCGGTGTTGCCGAACATCACCTGGCCGATGTCGACGGTGACGTTCTGATGCGAGTTGACGTACTCAACAAGCTGCGGCACTTCGGAGCGAAACGTCGCCTGCTCGTCTTTGTTGCCACCGTAGCTGTGAAATTGGATGTGCGTGAGATGCCCGCGGCGGCCTTCGAGCGCCTTCATCGTTTCCAGCGTCGTCGTCCAGTTGCCCGGCATACCGAGGTCATTGCAATGAATATGCACCGGATGCGGCAGGCCAAGTTCGTTCGTCGCTTGAGCGACCCCCGAAATGATCTGCCGCGCGGTGACGTTGAAGTGATCGACCGGTTGATCGAGACCGTGTGAGTTCCCGCCGCCGCTCTTCCAGACTTCGACGCCGCCGGGATTCACGATCTTCGCCGCGTAACCTTTCGTCGAATTGAGCAGCCACGCGACATACGCCTTCAGCCGTTCGGGCTCGTTCTTTTCGAGTTGCCGCATGACGTAGTGGTTGTTGCCCATCAAGACGTAAAAGCCCTTGTCGATGATCGGCGTGTCGTCGAACTCTTCGTGCGTGTGCCGCGCCATCAACGGCGGAATCGCCGCATCGAACGCGGTCGTATAGCCGAGCCCAGCGTAGAGGTATCCGGTCGCGAAAGTGCTCGGCACCGAGCCCGTCGTCCCCGACCGCGTATCTCGCGCCCGCGTGATCATCGGCGCGACGCGTTTCTCTTCGGGCATCATCTTGCGGGCCGTATTCACCTTCGGCCCGGCAATGTGGCAGTGCATATCGACGCCGCCCGGCATGATCACATAGCCGGTCGCGTCGAGCGTCTTGTCCGCCCTCACGCTCGGATCGCTCGGTGCCGCGATGATGCGGCCATCCTGAATCCACAAGTCGCGAACGACGCCGTCGATGTTGTTGGTCGGGTCGTAAACCGTGCCGCCAGAAATGCAGAAGAGTGTCATCGTCGCCGTTCATTCCCATCGAATCGAATCAAATCGAAAATCAGTTCCCCATGAGGCGGGGAGTGTCTTACGAAACGGCGTTCGCTGCAACGAAGGAATCAGCGGCTCCTCAGTAACCCGAAGAGTAAGCGAGGGCGAGCGCTTCACGGCGCTCCGATTTCGATGTCACGTGAAGCGCCCGCCATAGCTCGGGCTTCGGGTTAGCGTGGTCAGCCGCAGTCGTGGTTCCGTTCGAACCGACTCGACGACGCGCCCAATGACAGCAGCGGGGACCGCATTTTGTGACGACAGCCGGGACAGCACCGCTTCGACATGCTCTGCCGGAACGCCCATCAGCAACCCGCCGCAGGTTTGCGGATCGAACAACGTCGCATAACGGGGGATTCGGCAGGTCGATTCGCTCTCGTCCATATCCGCTTCGGCATCGCGATTCGCCGGGGCCAACGTGCTTTCGATTCCTTCGGTCACGAGGTCCAACACGCCGTCGAGGATCGGGATCGCCGACAATGCCAGCTCCGCCGCGACGTTGCTGGCCCGCAGCATCTCCAGCAAATGCCCGGCAAGGCCGAAACCGCTGACGTCCGTCAGGCCACGAATGTCGAACTCGCCGCACAGGCTCGCGGCGGATTGATTGCTGACGAGCATCATTTGCACGAGCGATTGAAACCAAGCGGATCGGCAGCGCGCTTGAGCGTGTGCCGCCAACAGGACTCCCGTCCCCAGCGGCTTCGTGAGGACAAGGCAATCGCCGACGCGGAGTTGTCTCTTCGTTCGCGGCGGCTCGATCTGTTCGGCGAGCATCGTGAAGCCGATCGTCAGTTGCGGCCCTTCGATCGTGTGACCGCCGACCAACGTCGCCCCCATCGCGCGCAGTTCTCGCAACGCGCCCGCCAGCAGTTCGTACAACAACTGCTCTTGCTGACGCGGCGTGCCGACGGGGACCGTCACCGACGCGAGTGCTCCGATCGGCTTCGCACCGGTCGCGAAGCAATCGCTCGCCGCGTGCAATGACGCCAGCCGACCGACCGTGAAAGGATCGTCAAACGGTGCGGCGAAGAAATCCACAGTCGCGTTGAGCGCCGTTCCCGCCGGCAACCGAATGATCGCCGCATCGTCCGGCGCTTCGAGGCCGAGTTCAACATGCTCGTGACGCGGAATGTCCAACCGCCGCAACACGCGGGACAACACCGCCCCGCCCACTTTCCCGCCGCATCCCGTGCAGCGCATCGGTTGTTGCGCGATCGGTGTCTCGGCAAGCGATGTGAGCATCAGCCGATAGTCCTGAAACATCCGCATGAACTTGCGGTCGATGTGGTCTTTCCATTTCCAAGCCCAGCGACCGGCAAACGTCAGCCCGTGAAACTCCCCCACCGCGCGGCCGTCGCCGAGGTTGAGCAGTTTCAAAAACTTCGCCTGCGGCCGGTAATCGCGCAGCGGTTCTTTCCGCAAGCGGCGGCCGATGTTGTCCCACAACACGGGACCTTGTCGTACCGCATAAACCCCCGCCTTCGGGGTCGGTCCCTGTTGCTGTGTTCCAGAATCGCCGACCGCGAAAATCGCGTCGTGACCGATCGTTTGCAGCGTCCGTCGAGTCAGCAGGAAACCGCGTTCATCCGTCGGCAACCCAAGTTGTCGCAACACCGGCGGCCCCTCGGCCCCAGTCGCCCACACGACTAGATCGGCTGGTATCTCGTTGCCATTATTGAGTGATATCATGCCCAATGAGACGCTGACCACGCTGTGTCCGAGGACCAATCGGATGTTACCCGCAGCGAGTTCTCGACGAACCACGTTGGCTGTTTTTTTCGTGACGCCAGCGAGTAGTCGATCTGAAGCATTGATGAGCGTGACCTCGAACGGCGTTGTTCCCAGTGCAGCACGCAAGCGAGCGACCATGCACAACGTGATTTCAACGCCCCCCGCTCCTGCTCCCACGACCGCGATGTGAATGTAACCCGAAGCGTCAGCGAGGGCGGACGCTTCAGATGACTCCGAATCGAAAGTCTCGTGAAGCGCCCGCCCTCGCTGACGCTTCGGGTTACTTGCGAGCCACTGCAACCGTTGCTCCAACCGAGCGACGAAAGTCTGCATCGGTTTGATCGGGATGACCGAATCGTCGACCTGCGAGACGTTTTGAAAACTCGGTTGCGATCCGATGCCGATCGACAACACATCAAACGGAATCGCCGGTCGGTCGTCGAACCGCAGTCGCTGTTCGGCCAAGTCGATCCCCGTCGCATTGCCGATAACTAGCCGAGCCCCTGCGGCCGCGCACAGTCGAACGAGGTCGATCTGCATTCGCTCCGGCGGGTACTGCCCGGCGAGCACCCCCGGCAACAGGCCGCTGTAAGTCGCCTCCGGAAAGTTCGATACGCAGGTCAGCCGAGTCTCCGGCAGCGGTCGCGTGGGCCAATTCCGCAAGACATGTGCGTTCGTATGGCCGACTCCCCAGAGAACAACGTCATGCCGCGGGAAATCTGAATTCATTGCGGAGTCATTCAAAACCTGGAGTGCGGTGGCCCGATACCGCCCTTGGATCGATTGGAACAGCGATTCGCAAACTCCAAAAGCCACTTCTATGGAAAATCGATTGTCCCGAACATCGCTGGTTTGAAAGTTCAGCGTCGTTATTCCAAATGATGGAGTCCTCCGTCAAGCCGGAGCAATCCAGGAATCTGGTCAATTACATTACGTCATCGCCGTGTGCCAGCGGAACGGTTCGCCGGAGACTTCATATCCGGGCCTCATGCCAACGTTGATCAACAGGCCGATCCCGACGGCGGTCATCAACAGGCTCGAACCGCCGTAGCTGACCAACGGCAGCGTGATCCCAGTCACTGGCATCAGCCCGCAGGTCATCCCCGTGTTGATGATGGTCTGCGATGCGAGCAGCGCGACGATGCCGACCGCCAACAAGCGGCCGAACGGCTCTTGCGTGTCGGCGGCGATCATCAGTCCGCGACCGATCAGGACGACGTACAAAAGCAACGTCAGCGAGCAACCGACAAGCCCCCAGCGTTCGCCGATCAGGCAGAAGATGAAATCGGTGCGCGACTCCGGCAGCGAATAGGCCGAGCGTTTCGTCGGGGCGAAGTGCTGCGAGCAGCGCGGGCATTGCACGTTCTTGCCGCGCGTCGCTTCGATCGTCTCCCAAATGCGTTTCTCGCAGTGCGGGCAAACGACGACGTCGGCAACGTCCCCGGCGATCTCGCTTCCCCAAACGCCACCCAGCGCGAGCACTCGCTTCGACTGATGCTGTTGATACGCGTCCCCGCGCGGAGCTTCGCCGCCATCTTTCTGTTGAAACAACGACACGATCCGCGACTTCTGCTCGGCATTCATCCCCATCCACAGTAACGGCGTCGCGAGCATTCCCAAAGTGACAATGAACGCCAAATGACGCGGCCGCGCCCCCGCCGCGAACAACATCGCGAACAACGTCGGCAGGAAGAGCAACGCCGTGCCGAGGTCCGGTTCTCGCAGGATGAGCACGACCGGGACGAAGGTCAGCACGAACGGCACGAGCAGCCCCGTTAGCCGTCGAAAGTTGTCGCGATACATCAAGTACTGCGCTAGCGCCAGCACATACGCCAACTTCGCCGATTCGGACGGTTGATACTTCATGAAGCCCAACGGTATCCAGCACCGCGCACCGTTCACGCTCGGCATCATTAACGCTACGACGAGCAACAGCAGGCTGATCCAAAACACGGGATAAGCCAACGGCTTCAACAGTCGGAATGGAACTAGCGTCGCGACCCACATCGCGGGAAGTGACATCGAAACCCACAACAACTGTGAATTGAAAAAGATTCCTCGCCCCGACAATTCATCGCCGCGCGCAATGCCGCTTAATCCCAGCCCCATCAATAGGACCGAGCAGACAACGATCGACCAAGGAACTTGCCGCCACATGAAATCCATTCCGTCGCGAGAAACCACTGTCTCAAGAAAACTACAGTCACGAAGCAGAGGCTAGCTGAAAACGGCGGATGTTGAGAACGCCGGTTTGCAACGACAAAGGAACGTGAAGAGTCTTGTCAGCGGTCGTTGGCTGACTCTTCGGCTGTTTTTAGTTGCCGGGCCGCTCTGTTGACCGGCTTGGTTGCATCCTGCGGAGTCTCGGAAGCCTCTGCGTCTGCGTTTGGTGACATGGTTGTCGAGCCTGCGTTCTTGGGTCGGACGACAAGATTGAATTTGCGATCCCACTCGGCCAGGAGTTTTCGGAAAGTGACTTCCGGCTTCGTATCTCGCAGTCGCGGATTCTTCAGCATAGGAGCGAGGCAATCGCGGCCCATCCAAAGTAACCACTGACTTTCCGGACGATTCGGTGTTGATTGCTTCTCCAGCACCGGAATGATTTTGGCCAATCTTGATTGCGACACTTGGACAAAGTCGTCCATTCCCGTTTTGTCGTTTTCGAGTTCTCGAAGACGTTCGAGCTTGTCATACATGGCGCGAAAAGTTTCCGGCACGTCACCATAAGACTCCGGCCAGAACCACCACGCGACGCACGTCATGAGCAACACAACACCGACGACCGTTCGATCGGGTAACGACCGTCGCCAGCGTGTGAATGTTTGCTCCCACGATTCTTTCCTGACAACAGTTTGCCGAACCTCGATGAGCGGCTGTGATTTGGCCGCCCCAGTCACCTGACTGTCATCAGGTTCCGTTGTTGAGGAGACATCTACCGTTGGGTTTGCTGAACGAGCCTCATCGTCAGAGTTCTTCTCCGCTCTCGCCCGCTCTTCCCGATCAGCGACGATTTTTAACAACCGGTTGAGTCGGTCTGTGCGTTGTTGTTTCCACGATTCCAGCAGCGAGAACTGGTCGTTGTTTAATTCGGAGTTTTGACGACTCTCGACCGAATCGACCTGATCGTAGTGCTCAATCCCGTACGCTTCGCTCTCTACTTCTACATCCGCTTCCCCGTGGTCATTTCCAAGAAGCTCATCTGTTGAGGAGTCCGCATCCACAAACTGCGGCTCTTGCTTGGATGAAAATGGAAATCGAGAGTCTTGTGCTGAAGAAGAGTTCGACGCATCGGGACTCCAATAGTTGGACCATCCGGGCAACGCCCCCTGGCGTGATTTACGGGGCAGAGCGGGAGATACCGGAACTGGCGCATTCACGTCGTCAAAAGTCTGAAAGTTTGACGAATCGATGGTCGCAAACTCCTCCGCGTTGAGATTCTCTTCGGTCAATGGATCGTGCGTGAGCAACTCTTCGCTCGCTTCGCCTTGGAGTGCAGGATTTTCAGGGGCGGACATCGAACTCCGCAGTTGGTCGATCACATCTGGAATCGGTTGCCACTCGCTATCTCTTTCACACCGGGCAAGGTCGTCACGCGCCAGCGAACCACTGTCCGCCATTTCAAGCAGTGTGCTGGCTGAGATCGGCCCCCATTCGGTACCGAAACTCGCTCTCACATACCAAGCATCATGATTGCTGCAGAACATAGAATTCTCGCAAAAACCAACGGTGATAGTGCCACGACCAAGAAATAACCTGCCATTAGATTTGGAGTGCGGCTTGTTGGATTTTTGTGGTGCGGGTGATGCGCCGGTGCGGTGGGCAGAACCGAGCTACGGGCTGCGATTGTGTCGGTTTGCCGGTGTAGGTCCA
>JAPLNX010000027.1 GCA_026400935.1 Planctomycetia bacterium
AAAATCATCGCGCCAGGATCGACCAGAGCCTCGTCGATCTGAACGCGCCGCACGGATTCCAGAGCCACCGATCCACGCTCGGGCGGCCAAAGGTCTTCGATCTTCGCGGCTGTCGTCACTCGTCCCAATTTCTGGCTCCATGATTGGGCCTCCTACCGATTGAACAAGAACGCCGGGCTGTTGATGAGTGCCCACATCAGATCTTGGGCTCCATCCGCTGGGTTGCCGATTTGGGCGAGGTAGGCTTCGCTTTTGGTTCGCTCGTCGTCGGAGGGCATGCGGCAGACAACTGCCAGATAAATCTCTTCAACCAGTTTCTTGTTGTCAGCTTTCTCAGCGATCAAGCGAGCAATCTTGGCCTGCGGATGAATGATGGCGTCGGCAATCGTCGGGCCGTTGATCAGATTCAACGTTTGGCCGAGGCTGACGTCGCTGGTTCGTTCGCACTCACACGGGCTTTCGCGCGGCGGGCGGCCGAACATGTCCAGGAAGCTCAGGTTGATCTGCGGATCGGGAAGCTGGGTCGCTCGGAAGCCAGCCGGAACGCCGGGGCGCGATTTGGATCGCGTCGTAAAGTTGCTCGGCCGTCAGTCGGCGAGGCAAGGCGTGGCTGAAGTTCGTGTTGTCACCGTCGTTCCATTGATTGGTCTTAATGGCCCGTTGGTAGGTGTGGCTCGTGACGATCGTGCGTACTAGATACTTCAAGTCGAAGTTGTGCGCGATGAAGTCGGCGGTGAGCGCGTCGAGCAATTCCGGGTTCGACGCCGGGTTGCCGGCGCGAATGTCGTCGACCGGGTCGATGATGCCGATGCCGAGCAAATAGCTCCAGTAGCGGTTGACGATGCTCTTGGCGAAGTACGGATTCTCCTTCGCGGTGATCCACTTGCCCAACTTGATGCGGGCGTCGGTCGACGGGTCTTCGGCAATCGAGAGTTTGAACGGGAACGCGGACGGGAGCATCTGGCCGGTCGTGGGATGCTTCATCGCGCCGACGGTAGCGACGGAGTAGATAATCTCTTCGTCCTTCGCTGAACCGGGCTTGCGGACCACACCGGTGAGGAAGCCGGACAGCTCGTAATATTGCCGCTGCGTCCAACGCTCGAACGGATGATCGTGGCACTTGTTGCAGTTGAATCGCGTGCCGAGGAAGACCTGGGTCATGTTCTCCATGACTTCGTTCGGTTCGCGCGAGACGCGGTAGTAGTTCGTCGCCGGGTTCTCAAACGTGCTACCGCTGGCGGTCAGCAGTTCGTAAACGAATTGGTCATACGGTTTGTTTTCGGCGAGCGACGCTCGCAGCCAATTGCGAAAGGCCCAGACCCCTTTCTCGGTGATCGTCTTGCGATTGGACATCAGCAGGTCGGACCACTTCAGCGTCCAGTGGTCGATGAAGTCGGAGCTTTCCAGCAGTTCTTCGATCTTTGCTTCCCGCTTCGTCTTCGTGTCGCGCGTGTCGGCGAGGAACTCTCGCACTTGCTCCGAAGTCGGCGGGATTCCCGCGAGATCGAACGACACACGTCGCAGGAAGTCGGCATCGCTGCACAACTCCGACGGCAGCAGTTTCACACGCTGCAACTTCTTGTTGACGAGCGTATCGACAAAGCTGTGTTCGGGAGAGGGCTGCCATTGATAGCCCTCGCGATCGCCGAGTACCGAAATCAAATTCGCCGCATACAGACCTTCGTACCGTACGAGCGCCGCTGCTTCTCCGCGTCGCACCGCTTTGATCACGCCGCTGGCTGTGACGGTCGCAATCTCAAAGCTGCTCGTGTCGAACACCGCATCGCGCGTCACATCGCGCGAGGTGCCGTCCGGATAAAAGGCGAGCACGATCATCTGCTGTGTGCTGTCGGTGCGCTGGAGGATCGGCTTTTGGGGATAGACCTCGATCCGTTCGACGCGGCGATCTTCCTGAAACTTGCAGCCCTCGGCGATCCATTTTTCGGTGAGCTGGTAGTAACGAGACTCTTCATCGAAGAGGAATCCCCCTTCGTGAGGCACCCCTTGAGTCGGCTTGAGCAACATCAAACTCTGAGCCGGCACCGCGCGATTGAACCGCCGTCCGGAGATGTCATCGACCAACGCCGTGTAATCGTAAAGCGGGTCGTAACCGCGCAGAGAGAGCTTGAATCCCGCCTTCCCCTGCTGCGAACCGTGACACGTTCCCGCGTTGCAACCGACCTTACTCGTGATCGGAATGATCTCGCGAATGAAGCTGACCGGCGGTGTCTCCAGCGTCTTCACCGCAACCGGCACTTCGACCGAATATCCCGCCGCAGTCACTGTGACCTTCGTCTCGCCGACCGCTTTGGGTTCGATGAACCCATCCCGGTCGATGCCGACCTGCGTCCCCGCCGGCGTGAGCTTCACTTCGCCCGACAGGTCGTATAACCGCCCCTCGGCATCTTTGCCGGAAACGATCACTCGCCGAGCGTCACGAACGCCGCTCAATTCGAGCTTCGGCGGGAAGACTTCCAAACCGACAATCGCCGGTCGCTCGGCGGCGGAAAGAAAACCACCGGCCAACCCAACGAGGCCAGCGATGAAAGCGTGACGAAAAGAAATCATGTCTCGGTCTTTCACTTTTCAGAGGGTCAGTTGCAATCGTAGAGCGGGCGGCTCGCCTGCTCGGATCTGTTTCATACATCACAGGCGAGCCGCCTGTGCTACGGCGTTTTTTTGGACGGAGTTCGGAACATTTCGGACACTCGGCAGCGAAAGCCGGGCACGACCTCTTCGCCACTGAGTTCTTGCGTTTCGTGAAGCTCATCAATCGAACCATTAGCCCGATAAATACGAACGGTCTTCGTTTTCGGAACGACAATCCAAATCAGCTTCACACCCGCCTTGAGATACTCCTCAACCTTTTCACTGAGTTCGTAAACCATGTCGTTCGGCGACACGACTTCGACTGCTAAATCCGGAACAATCTCACAATAACCGACTGGTTCGTCCTCCGGCGGCAAACGATCGAGACTGATGAATGACACGTCCGGTTTGCGAATACGATTCGGGTCATCGGGCAATGCCTCTTCAAAGCATTGATAGGAAGCGTCAGGGCCGTTGACCCAGCCGAGGCCCTGTTGCTCGACATAGGCTCCGAGAAGAACCAACAATTTCGCACCAATCCGACTCGATTGCCAGCCCATGTTTTTCTCCACGAGTTCGCCGTTGACGAGTTCGTACCGATCATGATCGGGCCGCTGCAGCAATTCGTCGGGAGTGATCTTCGGGCTGTCCAGAACTGCAATCATGAGAGACTTCCTTCGGCTTCGATTGACTGAAAGACAAGAACGGTCATTCGTCATTTCCCAGCGACAGCAGGTGTGATCGTCACCGGCACAAACTTCGTCACCAGCTTGCCGGTCTCGGCATCATAGAGACGAACTTGGCCGTCGAAGCCGGCGACGGCGACTTGTTTGCCGTCGGGGCGGAAGGCGACGGTGAAGATCGGGCTGCTGATTTCAGGGAGTTCGAACAGCAACGCTCCGTCGTCGGTCTTGTAGATGCGAGCGGCTCCGCCGGTTGCGGTACTGGAACCGATGACGAACTTGCTGCCGTCGGCGTTGAACTGAGCGTCGAAGATGCGGCCGGGGATCGGGGCATAACCGCGAATGCGGTTGAAGTCGTCGCCGATCACGCGGACTTGTGTGCGAAAGATTTTGTAGAGTTTCGGCTCGCCGTCGGAACCACCGCAAATGACCTGCTCTTCTTTCGGATGCCGCTGTATTGTCTGCAAGCCCCCCTTCAACGCGCCGGGGGTGATGCTCGTGACATTGTCGACGAACTGTCCGTTTTCGACGATCGACAGCTTCATCGACATATCGCGGCTGACGGAGACGACGTGGTCCGACTTCAGCGAGAAGGTCGTCCCGATGACATAGTCCGAATGAGCGTCCATCCGCATCACCGGCGAGCCGTCGGTGGTCTTGATGACTCGGACTTTGTTGTCCGCGCCGCCGAACGAGAACAGCGAGCCGTCATCGTTGAAGTTGCCGCCGAACAGCGTGTCGAACGAAACCGTGTTCGAGAACGCCAGCTTCTGATCGGCGAGGTTCCAGAACTGCACTTCACCGAACAGCGCCGGAGTGCCGCCAACCGCCGCGATCCGCTTTCCATCGGGGGAGAACCGAATCGAATTCAAGCGTTGTGAGCGACCAACCAAGCGATGGACCAATCCCGAACCATCCGCCTTGTGCAACAAGATCTCATGGAAGCCGGAGATCGCCAGCAGCGAACTATCGGGCGAATAGGCCATCGCCGTGATGACCGGCGGAGCCGAGTACGTCGGCGGCTTCTCGGTGCTAAAGGTGTCGGCGATTCCCTCGGGCGTGTCGTCCTTCGCCCCTTCGGCGATCCAACGTTTGATGAGGTCGATTTGAGCGGCTGACAGCGGATCGGCCCCCTTGGGCATTTCGGGTTTCTCGCCGACAATCATTTGCACGAGCAAACTGCCGTCCGGTTTTCCGGCCACGACACTCGGCCCCCCTTCGCCGCCGGACATCATTCCGGCAAACGTCGTCAACAGCAGCTTGCCGCCGAGCTTGGCCGGCTGATGACAGCCGGAGCACGATCGCTGCACGATCGGTCGCACCTGCCGATAAAAGCTGACCGGCTTCGAGACCACCGGGGTCTCTTTCTCTTGAGCCATCGCGGAACCGATCGTCGCGACCGCCAGAGAAACACTCAGTAACGACAAACACCGAACCGGCAAACGAGGGAGCCACATCTCACACCTCAACCAATATCGTGAGTTTAGGAATCTTCGCGATCTCCTCTGGTTCGTCAGAATCGAGAGCCAGGGAGCACGAGCAGTATCAGGCAGGACAACCGAAGGCAGGTCACACATCCGACAGACATCGCCGAACGCATCAACGCGGGCCGACATCTTAGGGCTGTCCGTCGGGGAGAGTAAAGCAGCATCCACCGCGAGGATTTTCCGGACAGAAGCGTTTGCCGTCAGATGCTGAAAATTTGGCACATTCGGCGTTCCGAGGTGATCTCGACAAGACTCGTTTAACCGCCAGTCGTAGTCATGCCCGTTCGGAGCGTTCTCGATGTCAGCCGCGTTTCAAAACGCGCACGCCTACCGCGATTATTTCTTCGCTGCTTTTTCTTTCGTCCGCAGTCGAACTCCCAGCCTTGCTTCAGGCCAGGCGATCACGCCCAGTTCGCGTTTTGGCTGGTCTTCAGTCAGCGTGATCCCTCCCAGCGCAGGATCAAACGTCACCGATCTTTTCTCGAAGGCTTCTCGTTGTAGCCGCTCGCGATGCAAGACCA
>JAPLNX010000431.1 GCA_026400935.1 Planctomycetia bacterium
CACCGACGTCCCGTATTTCTGCTCGACCGACATGGCTCGCGAACTGACCAAGCACGGCGTGAAGCACGAACTCCTCACCCTCGAAGGAGCCGAACACGGCCTCCGCGACGGCGACCCCAAGAAAGTCGCCGAAGCCAACGCGCGAGCGCTGGAGTTCATCAAAGAGCAGTTGGCTGCGAAATGACGTTCGCTCGCGGCCGTGACGTTAACTGAGTGCGAAGCTTTGTCGGAACTTGCTTAACGCAGGCACGGATTTTGATTTCAGAGTAGAGATCGCCGATTGCATAAATCGTCGAATGCCTGCATCCAGCAAGCGGTGTCACCTGCGAATCGGATCTACTCCGCGCGAAGTCTTTCTGGACAGACCTTGTTGCAAAACCCCGTAAGATAACGGCGACACGTCCTGTAGCGTGGCTCGACGAGTAGTTTCCCTGCTAGCGGGCCAACTTGCATTCCAACTTCTTTTCTCCGAACCCAATCATCTGTGAAATCAAACCCTAGACATGGCAATCAAAAACAATCACCAGATCTGTGGTCACAGTCTTCGACGAAAAGCCGCACCTCCGCATCAGAAAGTCGCGAGATTATCCCCTGGCACTCGGCCGGGGTACGCAGACAGGGCCAGCGCTCACTAATTTCGTTCGACAGTTAGGACTTGCGAGAGGTAATCGAAATCCCAACTGCAGCTTCGGCGTTTCATTGCAATGCTTTCGGGGCCTGGCACGTCCCGGCTGATTCGGTCGAATCACGGAGTTGTTCTTGGACAATTTCTTAATCGCGTTTCAACTGCGTCGAGAACGAATAGGTCGTCCCTGTCTGCATCTGAAACATCACTTCACCGAACAAAGCCGAGTGCCCTTCGTCTGGTTTGGTAACTTCGCCAACGAATGAATTCTTCGTTTTCTTTAACGGTGATGAACTCCATTTAGCGTGGCGAAAATCTTTTGTCATCGACGTCGCGGACCAAAGTTTGACAGCGATCGGATCGGCATTGGTTGTGATCGTCAGCCGATGTTTCTCATCTGCGACATCATGAGCCCACGTGATGACCGGCATCGCTTTTGCCAACACTACATGCTCAAAGAATGCGGCCAGCGTTGCCAGTGCCGCTTCACGACTCCCCGGCCCACCTTTCAGATTGTGTCCGGCGTTCGGGACATAATGAATGAACTTCGGCCCGTCGAGATCGGCCCAATAGTTATTGAGCGCATCGACCGTCCAATAACGATCGTTGGTCCCGTTGATGATCAGCTTCGGCAGCGTCAGCTTCGAGCGGTACGTGAATGGGTCCACCCAATGCCAGAGCGGTGCCGTCGGATCGTCCTGCATGCGTTTGATCAAACCCTTGCTGGAGTAGTCGATGATCTGCTCGCTGTACTGCCCCCAAGTTTCAATCTGATAGTCCATCTGCTTTTGAAAGTTCAGCGTGTCAATGACGATCGGTGCAATGCCAACGATCCTTGGATCGACGGTTGCCGACAACCACGTCGTCCAGCCGCGTTTCGAAGCGCCCGTCACAACGAATGACTTCACCGGCTTGTCCCAATCACGTTTCGAAATCTGTTCGACCGCGTCCATCGCTTTGACGGCGCTCTTCACCATCGGGAAGAGCAAGGGCCAACTTTTGTCACCAGTTTCAAGGAACTTTAAAAACGTTTCGGTGATGAGGTCATCTTCTACACGATTGTCGAACAGCGGTTGATTGGGAACTTGATGGAGCATCGCCACACGAGCCCCCGCCATCGTCGCTAGCAGCAAACCCATCTGCTGCTCGTCAACCTTCGGCTTATTGAGATGTCCGCCACCTGTGATGAAGAGCAAAGCCTGCTCGCGATGCCGCAACATCTTCGGTTCGTAAACCATCAAGACATGCTTCCAAACCAGCCCTTGCCAAGTCTGCGAGGTCATCTCGATATCGTAGATCGCCCCCAACTCCTGCTCTGATTTGCCGATCAGCTTCCAAGCAAACGAATCGTCCGGCTTGCTGACATAGTCCTGCAACGCGGTCGGGATCGAATCATCAGCCCGCAACGACATCCAGCCTTGAATCAAGACAACAAACACAACCGCAATGCGACAAATATTGGACGGCATGATTCTCCTTCCGCGTGAAATCCAGATCCCCGACTTTTCAAAATCGCCGGGGGTTTCAATGGGCAAAACCGCGTGGCCAAGCAATCTACTCGCTGGCTTGCGGAAAGCGATGGTCGAGCAGTTCTTGTCGCAATTCGTCTGTCAGCGTGAAAGCTGGTTCGCCCGCTTGAAGCAACACGATTCCGTCGATCAGCGCGAAGTTCAACATCAACCGTTCAACGTCAACACCAGCGATCGCAGCGAGTTCCTCTGCCGAAACTCGCTTCTCCGCATCCAACAGTGCGACCAATGCTTGAGCAACAGCGGCAACATCTAACTCACGCAGCAACCTCGCTCGCCCAGCGAGCCGCAACGCGAGGTCAATCAGCCCAGGTCCGAGCAGCAATGTTACCGCAATCACTTTGACGAACGAGTGCATCGTCTGCGGCCCAGCCAGCAGAGCGAACCCGCTCTGCCCCGTGGCATAGGCTGCCAATCGAGCCATCTGAAGTCGGTCGGATGATTCAAACTTCAACGACTTGAGATGCTCCCAATTGGCAGTCGCATAGCTCACGAAGATCAGAATAAAGATCAATCCGCTGACGAACAGCCGTGCCCCGTACCCAGCTATCAATCCTGAAAAGCCAACATACAAACCGGCATAGATCGCCCAAAAGGTCACGAACAACACCGGCACTGCCCCAATCCCCGCACCAACACACCCCATCCAACTCAACTGACTCTGTCTCTGAGAGAATTGAGTCGCCCAGTCCGTCACACGATCAATCAATTTCTGACGGTTCTTGGCCACGATGTGTTACTTCAACTGCGTTTGGAACTGTGTAGGCTCGCTCGAAAAGACCTCACATTTCAGGAGTTACCCCAAGCTCATCGTCACTGTTTTTGATTCGGTGTAGTTGTTGAGTGCAGCGGCTCCGAGTTCGCGACCCATGCCGCTCATTTTGAAGCCGCCGAAGGGGGCGGCGGCGTCGAAGACGTCGTAGCAGTTCACCCACACGGTGCCGGCGCGGACGGCAGCGGCGATGCGGTGAGCTTTCTGAACGTCCTTCGTCCAGACTGCGGCGGCGAGGCCGTAGTAGGTGCTGTTGGCTCGCTCGATGATCTCGTCCACGCCGTTGAACGGGAGGATGCTCATCACGGGGCCGAAGATTTCATCCGTCGCGATAGCCATCTCATCACGCACACCGGTGAAGACGGTCGGCTCGATGAAGAAACCTTTCGTCCCGACGCGGTTGCCGCCGGTCATGCAAGTCGCCCCTTCGGATTTGCCCTTGTCGATATAGCTCAGAATCTTGTGAAACTGATCTGCATCGACTTGCGGGCCTTGAGTCGTCTTCGGATCAAACGGATCGCCGACCTGTCGCAGCTTCGCACGAGCGACGACCTTCTCGACAAACTTGTCGTGGACTGATTGCTCGACAAACACTCGCGACCCAGCACAGCAGCATTGGCCCTGATTGAAGAACAAACCGAACTCGGCTCCGGCGACGGCGGCATCGAGGTCGGCGTCAGCGAAGACTACGTTCGGGCTTTTGCCGCCGAGTTCAAACGTCAGCCGCTTCAACGTAGCGGCAGCATCGATCATGATTTTTTGAGCGGTCTCGTAGTGGCCGGTGAAAGCGATCTTGTCGATCCCCGGATGCTTCACCATCGCGGCTCCGGTCGCACCGAACCCCGGCACGACATTGATCACGCCGTCGGGGATACCCGCCTCTTGGGCCAGTTCGGCCAGTCGCAAACAGCTCAGTGGTGTTTGCTCGGCGGGCTTCATGATGATCGTGCAGCCGGCGGCCAGAGCCGGTCCCCACTTCCAAGCGGCCATCAACAGCGGAAAGTTCCACGGAATGATTTGACCGCAGACGCCGACCGGTTCGCGGCGCGTGTAGCAGAAATAGTTGCCGCGAATCGGAATCGTGTCCCCGGTCAGTTTGTCTGCCCAGCCGGCGTAATAGCGAATGCAGTCGATCGCGAGCGGCAAGTCAGCCGCACGCGCGTCGGCAATCGGCTTGCCGTTGTCGAGCGTTTCGAGACCGGCAAGTTCATCGAGATTCGCTTCCATCAAGTCGGCGAGCTTGTTCATCAAGCGGCCTCGATCGCGAGCATCCATCTTGGACCACGGCCCCGAATCAAACGCGGCTCGCGCGGCCTTCACGGCGGCATCGACATCGGCAGCATCTCCTTCAGCGACTTCGGCGATGACCGTCTCATTCACCGGATTGATCGTCTGGAACCGCTTACCGCTACGAGATTCGATCCACTTGCCATTGATCAGCATGTTGGTCTGACGAATTATTGGGGCAACAAATTTGGATTCAGCGAGAGTGGCCATGCTTCGGACTCCTTGAACGAGAGAGGGTTTGAATGAATGGGGCTCAACGATCTGAACGAAACACTAAGACGCTACCGGGATGCGCACTCGCGGCGGGCGGATGCTTTTCAGGCGATCGAGTTCGGCATCGGCATCGCGCATGGCTCCTTCGGTGCTTTCATGAGTCATGATCACCAATGGCACTGTGACGTGTCCGCCAGGAGCGGTCGCGGACTCCGCTTCCTTTTGGATAACCGACGCGATGCTGATGTTGTGGCGTCCGAGAATGTCCGCGATGTCGGCAAGCACATGCGGTTGATCTTCGACGTTGTAACGCAAGTAAAAGCGACGACGGACATCGGTCGCAGGGAGCAGCGGCAACGGCGGATGTTCGCGCCAAATATCGAGCCGGGTAAATGTCGGCTGTGCTCGACCGACAGCCAAGTCGATGACGTCGGCCACAACGGCTGACGCAGTCGGCATCTCGCCTGCACCCGCGCCCGAATACCACAGGCGACCGACCGCATCGCCAGTCAATTCGACCATATTGAACGCGCCGGATGTCTTCGCGAGCGGTTCATCCCGTCGGACAAACGTCGGTTGCACGTGCATTTCCAGTTGGCCGCCAACGAGACGTGCGGTCGCCAACAACTTGACTCGATAACCAAGCTCCGACGCGTTGCGCAGGTCAACGAGATCGAGCTTGTCGATCCCTTGCCGATGAAAGGCGGCGACCGGCACTTTCGTCCCGAATGCCAATTGACTCAGCAGGACCAGCTTCTGAGCGGCATCGGTGCCATCAACGTCCAACGTCGGGTCGGCTTCGGCGTATCCGAGTTGCTGTGCTTCGACCAGCACATCAGCATAAGAACGGCCTTTTTCGTGCATCTCAGTCAAAATGAAATTGCTAGTGCCGTTGAGAATCCCTTGGATCGACGTGATCTGATTCGCGGCCATCGACTGGCCGATCGCCGCAATGATCGGGATGCCTCCCGCGACAGCCGCTTCAAACGCGACTGTTCTTCCGAGCTCTCGCGCTCGTCGAAAGATCTCGTCGCCATGTTCGCAGAGCAACGCTTTGTTCGCGGTGACGACGTCTTTGCCCGATTCGAGCAGCCTCAACATCATCGTCCGAGCGGGCTCAATGCCACCGACAACATGCAGCGCGACATCAATCTCTTTGTCCGCATAAACCGCTTCGGGGTTATCGGTGATCATGTCAGCAGGTAGGCTGACGCCGCGTTGCTTCTCGGGGTTCTGAACAACAACACGTCGAATCTCGACGCTGCGTCCAGCTCGGCGAGCGATCCTTTCCGCTTGATCCGTGAGTATTCGCGCGACGCCTGTTCCGACGGTGCCCATTCCGATCAACGCAACTCTTAAAGGAGAAGTCGTTGGCATATGAATCCTTTCCACTTGAAACGCAGTATCGTTTTGAAATGCAGTGCCGAAGCCTGATTGATCGCGGGCATCGTAGCAGTTGTGTTTCATCACCCACAAACGGTACGAGCCCCACGGTCTTCATTCGAATGCACGGTCAAAGCATTTTCAGAATCTCTTGAAGAGTGGTCAGCGTTCGTGGCCGCTTCTAAGATTCCATCCAGAATCAAAACTCAGCTGCGGTTCATTCGGACTCAGCCGCTGCTCTTCGTCACGTGCTGACATCGTCATAGGAGGCGGTGCGAAATGCTCAACAAGATGCTCCAGTTGTTCCCCCTGATTTTGACAACGCTGTGCCTTGTTACTGCCAGCGAGCAACTGCTCGCCGATGATGACAAGAAACCGACGCCCGAATCGGCCAGTTCGACGCCGAACACGCCCCGAGACCCGAACCTGAACCCGGCCCACGATCAGGCTCGTAACGACTCAGATCAGGCCCATCGCCGTGGTGACCACAAAAAGGCGATCGAACTCGCAACCAGTGTGCTCACCGAAAATCCAAACGACCACGTTGCGTATTACCTGCGAGCCAGCGCGCGAGTCGAACTCGGTATCGCCAATCGAGAGGCCGCTCTCCTCCGCCAAGGAATTGCTGACGCTCGAGAAGCGATCCGACTCAAACCAGCTGACAACTTGAATTACTTCTTGCCGTATTTGTACGGCATGACGAACTTGGCGAGCTTGGAGAATAAAAAAGCTCATGCTGAAGTGGCGGTGAAAATCGCAGATCAACTGATTAGCCAACCTACCCTCAAAGGCGAAGATCGCGCGAATGCCTTATATCAACGCGCACTCGCACACTCGGCAGTGCAAGACAACCTGAAGGCAGTGCAAGACTATCAAGCGGCCGTGAAGATTTCGTCACAGCATCTGGGAGCACGAATCGGTCTTGCCGACACGCTCGCGGCCATCGGCCAAAACGACGCCGCGCTGACCGCGTATGACGAGACCGTCAAGTCGTTCCCCAATATGGCGTTGGTTCACAATAACCGTGGCATGTTTCAGCAGGCACAGGGCCGCTTCGGTGAGGCTGTTGTCGACTTCACGAAAGCTCTGGAACTCGATCCGCAATTCTTGGTCGCGCTTACCAATCGTGGCTTCACGCTCATGAACATGGGCCAGTTTGAAGAGGCGGAAAACGATTTTTCTGAATCGCTGAAGATCAATGCGGCTCAGCCGATGGTTATCAGCTTGCGAGCGGGCAGCAAACTCTCGCGTGGCGATCTCGACGGTGCCATCAAGGATTACAACGAAGTCTTGAAGTGGGACTCCAAGAACGCAGTCGGTCAGGCGGAACTCGGCTTCGCTCTCTTCTTCGCGAACAAGATGCCAGAAGCACTCGCGGCATTCGACAAAGCGCATGAACTCGATCCCAACCTTCGATTCATGATTCCTTGGCGTTACTTAACGATGCTGCACCTCAATCAAAAAGCGCAAGCCGACACGAAGCTGGCCGCAGACATCGCGCTGCCGGCAGCCAAACGACAATGGGGCGACGCTCTGTTGATCTATCTTGCCGACAAGCAATCAGAGGTCGATCTTCGCAAGGCAATCAACACGACCGACCCGCGTGCCGCTGATCCGCAAACTTGCGAAGCCGAGTTCTTCGTCGGTCAACGAAAACTTCTCGCAGGCCAAAAAGATGTCGCCAAGGCACACTTCGAGGCCGCGTTGAAATCTAAGTCTACGCAACTGTCGGCCTATCGTGGTGCCAAGTGGGCTTTGAAGAAGTAGGCAAATCCGTAATAGGAACAGTGCCAGCGAAGGCGGACGTTTCAATTCATTGTGTTTTCACAGCTTCGTTAAGCGATCGCCATTGCTGACGAATCGGGTTACTAAAACACTCAAATTCAGACCACAGTGAAAGGCTTTATTCGTGACGCTCAATGACAGCGATTTGATTCTCGTCACCGGAGCGACCGGGCTAGTTGGTAGTCACGCTGCGGAACAGATGCGAAAGCGTGGCCACAAGGTCCGCGCGATTGTTCGCAAACCGAGTCAATGTTCCGACCTCACTAGTTGGGGCGTTGAATTGGTTGAAGGAGATATGACCAATCGCGAGTCACTGCAACGTGCGGTCGGTGGAGTTTCGGTCGTCGTGCATTGCGCAGCGAAAGTCGGCGACTGGGGACCGACTGCGGCCTATCGAACGGTCAACGTTGATGGCCTACGTGACCTGCTGGAAGCGGTCGAAGCTCAAAGCACCATCAAGCGATTTGTGCATATCAGTTCGTTGGGCGTGTACCCCGCCCGCGACCATTACGGCACCGACGAATTTGAGCCGGTCAGCTCGACAGGCATCGACGGTTACACTCTAACGAAGGTCGAAGCGGAGAATCTCGTTCGCGAACACATTCGCGATCGGCAACTACCTGCCGTTATTTTGCGTCCCGGTTTTATCTACGGACCGCGCGATCAAACCATTATTCCCAAAGTTCTGGCTCGACTGAAAAGCGGCGGCTTCAAGTTTCTGGGTACTGGCCAGCAACTGCTCAACAACACGTTTGTCGGCAACTTGGTCGAAGCGATTTTTCTGGCCATTCAAAACGACAACGTTGTTGGAGAACTCTTCAACATCACAGACGATCGCCTCGTCTCACGCCGTGAGTTCATCGGCACGCTTTGCGAAAACGCTGGGATTCCCACACCCAACAAGTCCGTGCCGCTGCCGGTCGCCAAAACGCTCGCCAATTTGATGGAAGGGCTTTACCGACTTTTGGGCAAACAAGAAGCGCCGCTCCTTTCGAGTGCGCGCATCAAGTTTCTCGGACTGAATCTGGATTACTCGATCGACAAAGCCCGTAGGAAACTCGGCTACACGCCATCAACGGACTTTACTGACGCCATGCGAACCACCATCACTTGGTGCCGTGAAGTCGGTTTGCTGTAGGAACGGGATTGCAACAACTCCCGGAAGTCACGTTAGCACGACGCGCAAGCGAGTGGTTTTCGGCAATGACCACTCGCTTGCGCGTCGTGCTAGTTTCCACTTGTTTCGGGCATTCTAAATCAATCCACGTATACGAACTCGTTCGAGTTCAGAAGCATTCTGCATAGCTGAGTCAGCCCGCGAGACTGGATGAGTGCGACAGCCGCCGCCGCCTCTTGTGGCGACGCACGGCGACCAAACGCGAGATCAAACGCGCGATTCACTTGCTGCGTTGGTTCATCGCCGGCCTCAGCTTTCAGCCGTTCAGACAGATACTCGCTTTGCTTCAACATGAAGCCATTGTTGAGCAGCGCGAGCGATTGCAGTGCGGTTGTCGTCACGTTGCGAGCGGGGACCAAGTTCGCCGGACTGGGGCAATCGAGCGTAGTGAGGAACTGATGCGTGGTTGTGCGAACCACGAAACGATAGACGCTGCGTCGCCACAGGTCCGGCGAATCGGGCGTGATATAGCGATAGACCGGCGCGTATTCTTCTTGGTACTCAAAGTCCCGATAACCGGGTCCGAACGGCGTCTTGTTGAGCTTGCCGCTGACGGCGAGGACCGCGTCTCGCAATGATTCGGCATCAAGCCTGCGCGGATTCATGCGCCAAAGCCAGCGGTTGCTGGCGTCAACCAAGTGTGGCACGACGCTCCGCGTCGTGAGTGCTGTTTGGTCTTTTGACGGCGATTGCTGCAAGTCGGGCGATGATGTCGCAGGAGCCTCACGACGCGGAGCGTCGTGCCACACTGATTGCCGATACGCGGCACTCGTGCAAATCACTCGATGGATCGCTTTGAGCGACCAGCGTTGAGCGAGCTGTTCGTCTGCGAGCCAATCGAGTAACTCCGGATGTGAAGGCAGGCTGCCTCCGAGGCCGAAGTCACTCGGAGTTTCCACCAACCCGGCACCAAAGTGATAATGCCAGAGTCGATTGACTATGACTCGCCGCGTGAGCGGGTTTGCGGGCGACGTGACCCAATCAGCAAACGCTTTGCGACGATCGCCATCAGAGGATTGCGGTGTACCAAGTTCAGGCATCAAATCATTGATGCACCCAAGCGATGTGGGAGCAACCTCGTCCGCCGGTTGTTCGGGATCACCTCGCTTCAAGACTTTCACGGGCGGCGGTGTCTCGGCGACGACGGCATACACCCTCGAAGGCAGCGGAAGTGACGCGATCTGCTTCTCCAAATCCGAGCGCCGTTGCTGTAGTTGCACGAGTTCAGCCTTGTCGGCATCCGTCGTCGACGCCGGTTGAGCAGCAACGAGCCAAGCATCGGCAAAACAAATCTGATCGTGTCCGATCCCATTGCCACCATCTGTCGCCATCAAAGTGAGGAACCGCGAAGTCGCAGGCAGTAAGATCTCTACCGCGAGGCCGCCGTCGTCACGGCCAATGTTCTTGTGATTCGCTTTCGATTCGCCATCAACGTAGACGGAAAAGCTCGCACCGTTCTTGGGTGTTTGACCGAAGTAACCAGCAGTCGCGGTCAATCTCATTTCGGCAGGAGCACCGGCTTCACGCAACGCCGTCAAATCAAACGTGATCGCGGCGTTCGCATGCAACGACAGCAGGGTGTGGCCGTCAGCCGCATAATCAACACCGTCGAGCTTTGTTGAGAACTGCGAATTCACTGGACCAAAACGGATTGCATCCCACACTTGCCCAGAAGTACGTGCGGGCTTCATCACTTTTATGCCGGTCGAAGTGATCTGCGTTCCTTCGGGGTTCAAGTCAGGAATAACAACTCCATCAATAAACTTCACGGTCGAGCAAGCGAATACATTCGGCTTCGCTCCTTCGACGAAACCTCGTTTTGCAGACAACGGCTTGCCGGTGACTTGATCAATACCTTCGCCCAGCTTGCCTGTCCCAAGCCCATCACCACCACCAACGATGTCTGCGAGATCAAAGTGCTTGCCAGCACGTCGAGCTTGTTCGGTGCGAACCTGTTGCAGTTCGGCATTGAGCTTCTGCTTACGGTCTGTGAGTTCGCGCACTTCTGCCGCGCTCACTTCACGTTCGCCGCGTTTCACACCACTGAAGACCGCCCACAAGCCGTAATATTCACGCTGCGAAATCGGATCGAGTTTGTGGTCGTGACAGCGAGCACAATTGATAGTGACCCCGCACGCTGCCGTCATGACCTGAGTGATCATGTCATCGAGATCGTCGGCTCGCGCAAGTCTCTTCAGCACAGGACTCGGAGTCTCAGCCTGACCAACAAAATCCCAAGGACCGGCCGCTAAGAAGCCAGTTGCGATCACCGCATCAGGATCATCCGGACGAAGCACGTCACCCGCGATTTGGTCTCGCAAAAATTGGTTGTAGGGCATGTCGGTGTTCAGCGCACAAATCACCCAATCGCGATATCGCCAAGCGTTGTCTCGCCTTTGATCACGTTCAAAGCCGTGAGTGTCCGCGTAATGGGCGATGTCCAACCAGTGCCGGGCCCACCGCTCACCGTAATGAGGCGAGTCGAGCAATCGCTCCACGAGTTTCTCGTAAGCCTTCGGATCTCGATCTTTCGAAAACGACTCGACTTCTTCCGGCGTCGGCGGCAGACCATGCAAGTCGAACGTCAACCGTCGAATGAGTGTTCGCCGATCTGCCTCTGGTGACATCGTCAAATTGTTCGTCGTCAGCTTCGCTTTGATAAACGCATCAACGGGATGCGCGTCTTGCGATTCGCGTTTAGAAATCTTTGGCACAGTTCCTCGCCGCACTGGCTGCCATGCCCAATGCTCCCGACGCTTATCGTTCGCTGCCGCGCGATCTGCGTCCGATTCCGGCCAAACGGCTCCCGCGTCAATCCACGCCTTCAACGCCGCGAGTTGTTCGGCTGAAAGCGGTTTTCCGCTCGGCGGCATTCGTTCGTCTTCATTGGTGCTGGAAACCCGTTTCCAAAGCAGACTCTCACCGCTCTTTCCTGAAACGAAAATCGCCCCGCTGTCGCCACCTTTGGTTGCAAAGCCCTTCACATCGAGCCGCAGTTCCGCTTTCTGCTTGCTCGCACCGTGACACGAAACACATCTCTCTTCAAGTAGCGGTCGAATGTGTTGCTCAAAAAAAGCTGGCTCGCTTGGCTTCGGTTCAGCAGCCGAAAGGTCGGGATGCACCGAATACCCAAGCCTTAAGAGAACGCAGAAGAGAGTGAGCCGGAAACAGAGTTGAATCATGATTAAGACTCGAACATGGAAAGTGACTTCAATGCGGATCTTAACAAACCATCTTGTCCCACTTGAACAGCCTGCGGCATTTCTAAATTGGTCCGACACTCACACTGTCTTTTCAAGGTTTTTGGCCGCTAGACTGTGCCAACTTTGTGAATGATCAACTCCTGAAAATGGGTGAAAGCAACGAATGATTTCGACACAGACAACCTTGCCTGGTCTTGACTGGAATTCCCTTGCTGACCGAATTCTCGCTGGTGGCGAGGTGACTCGCGACGAAGCACACTCAATCCTGACGGCTCCAGACGACGACGTCCCCGCGATGATCGCCGCTGCGTTTCGGATTCGGCTGAAGCACTTCGGGCACAAGGTTCACTTCTACTATTTGAAGAACGCCAAGAGCGGCCTCTGTCCGGAGGACTGCGGTTATTGCTCGCAGAACATTGACTCCGAAGCGGAGATCAACCGCTACCCGATGCTCAATGAGCGAAAGCTGATGGAAGGTGCCGCCGCTGCCGCGAGCTTGCAGGCGCGGACGTACTGCATCGTCGCCAGCGGTCGCGGCCCGTCGGATCGCGAGGTCGAACACGTTGCCAACGTCGTCAAGAAAATCAAAGACGAGCACGGTCTGCACATCTGCTGTTGCCTGGGTCTGCTCACGCCAGAGCAGGCGATGACGTTGAAAGCGGCCGGCGTCGATCGCATCAACCACAATCTCAACACGAGCCGCCGGTTCTACGAGCAGATTTGCTCGACGCATTCGTTCGACGACCGGCTGGCCACGCTGCGGACCGTGCGCGAGTCGGGCATGGAGCTCTGCTGCGGCCTGATCGCCGGCATGGGCGAGGAGCACGCCGACCTGATCGACATCGCGCTGGAAATGCGCGGCATGAAAGTCGAGTCGATCCCGGTCAACTTCCTGAACTCGATCGAAGGGACGCAGCTTGAGCGAGTCCGCGAACTCAACCCGCGTTACTGCCTGAAGGTGCTCTGCCTGCTGCGGTTCACGAACCCGACGGTGGAACTCCGCATCGCCGGCGGCCGCGAGATCAACCTCCGCTCGCTGCAAGCGATGGGCCTGTACGTGGCCAACTCGCTGTTCGTCAGCGACTACCTGACGACGAAAGGCCAACCCCCGGAACTCGATTTCCAAATGGTCGAAGACCTCGGCTTCGAAATCATCACCGGCGACCACGAATCGCATAAGCTGTGGAAGGAACGGCGTGAGACCAGATTGGAGCACGAACAGACCGAGCTATCGGAAGTCGTTTCGATTCACCCCTGTTGAAACTCTGGAGTGAAATATGGTGACTGACGAACGATTGCGAGCGATTTTGTGCAAGCCTTTCCTATTGGCGAGTATTGGAGACTACGGCCACAAATACGAAGGAATGCCTTTGCCGCCGGGGCTTGTATCGCACGGTCAGCGCGTATCAAAGTTGTTGACCTGTTAGGACTTCCGCAAGGAAGTCGTCGTTCCAGCCGGCTATTTGCATTTTGCCTCGTAGGCTTTCTTTGAGCGGATGGTGTTTGAGTCGCGTGATGGCGAAGCGGCG
>JAPLNX010000489.1 GCA_026400935.1 Planctomycetia bacterium
AAATCGATCCGTGATCCACAGCGTCGGACATCCTGTCGCTCCCAGAAATATTGGCAGATGAACATCTGAAAATATCTCTGGCGCAAACCGCGTGCCGCGATCATGAATTGCTGGAAAACTTACGTACAATCAACAGGTCGTGACCGTCGTGTTGATCGCGCCGCCGGTCATGTTGGCCGAGGCATCAAAAGTGGCGTCGATGTTGAGACCTGGTAAACCCACGAATCCTGCTACACCCGATGTGGCGAATGCGTAGCCGCCGCTCTTCAACACGAGGCCGACGTTGGTGTTGGTGAGTTGAATTCCCGTAGCGTTGCTCGTGCCGAAATCGGTCCCCATGAAGACGTTGGCACCAGACGCTCCGGCAACAACCGACGAACCGCGATCTTCAAAGACAAAATCTCCGGAAATGTCTACGAAGTTTTCCGCGTGAATTGTCGCGTTGCCCGTGAGGTGCGTGAACGGGCCGGCTGGCAAGTCGATCGTGACGGGACTCCCGCCGATCGTCAGCGATTGATGAGCGGCCTGATTAGCATTGTTGATTTCCAGCTCAAAAGTCCCCCCCCACGTCGATTCCCGGCACGTTGTCTGTGACGGACACATCCAGCTCACCCGCGAACCCCGACGACGTGATGACGAACGCTCCCAACCCGTTGGACATAGAAATCAAATTTCCGTCGGCACCATCAAACGCCGTTGTCACCCCGGAGGCCGCAATGCTGACCACTGTTGAACCGCTCGCCGAGTCCGTCGTGAACGTGAAGCTGCCATGCAACGTCTGATCGAGCACTTCGATGTCACCGGTGACAGACACCGAACCTGTCCCCGTTTGAAAGAATGACGACAAACTATCGCTCATCGCCTGCGTGTCGGTACTCACGACAATCGCCCCCGTCGGGAGCACTGAGTTATTAAAACTCACCGGGAATGACGAAAGAAAAGTCCGGTCTTCTAAGTGTTCAACACGCCGCGAAATATCCACCGGCTGAGTCCACTTCGCCATCGCCGCCTGTTGCCGACGATGCCGAATATCACTCGACCGCTTCCGACTACTTCGACGACTGGAAAAAGAGAGTTTTTGTTGAACGCGATCGAGCCAGCCGGACATAAACATAGATGATCCTCTTGGGGATTAGAGCCGGTGTCAGCAGACGACAGGGATTACAGAACATAATGGCAGAACACTTTGTGAGCGTGCTGGCGCCTCTATAGTGAATTCAATTTTGAAAGTCAGTTATTCAGCGCCAAGGATTTTGAAGAATTTTCAAAACTGAGAAGCTGCCCTCATGCGATTCGCCAAGCTCGTAGTCAAATCAACCACGATGTCAACGATCCGAAACGCTTTGGCGGGCACAAACGCAGGGGGTGTTATCCACTTGTCAAAGCAAGCCGGAAGCAACTGTTGCGATCGACATCCTCTTGTTCAGCGGAGGCTTGTCCGTCACGAAAACGTGACGCGCTGGAGTTACCGCTATTGGGGTCTCTATACTCGCCCTCCGAAATCGACTGTTGCGTGATCATCCCGTTGTTCCCGATCACTTCCGTGAACTGACCGCGAGTTTTCCATGTCAAAGCAGATCAAAAACATGCTTCTGGGTTCGATGGCCGCCTCGGGCCTTGTCGCTGTCACGGCAGTTGTCGACATGGTTTTGGGGATTCCGTATTCCGGAAAATTGACGTTCGACATCATGTTTCTCATCAGTGCGGCAGTCGTCATTTACATGGGCTACGACGTCCTCAAAGAGTCGACCTAGTCATAGGACGGGCACTCTTGCCCGTCGCATCTCTCGGCTTGGAACGCGGCTCATTCGACTCACGTACGACGGGCAAGTGTGCCCTTCTTCCAGATTTAGGAATTAACCATGCGATCCACATTTTGGACGGCTGCTTTCTCGGCAGTTGTGATGGCGGGATTTATGAGTGTCATGACCAGCGACAAGTCGGCTGCTGAACCGAAAGAGGCTCCGAAAAAGGTGCTGCGACATGTCGTGCTCTTCAAATTCAAAGAGGGGACCGACAAGGCCGACGTGAAGAAAATCGAAGAGGCCTTCCGTGGCCTGCCGAGCAAGATCAGCTCGATCCGCGACTTTGAATGGGGGACCGACGTCAGCCCCGAAGGGAAGTCGAAAGGCTTTTCTCACTGCTTCTTCGTGACGTTCGCTGATGAAAAAGGACGCGACGAATACTTGCCACACCCAGCTCATAAAGACTTCGTCAAAGTGGTCGGCCCTCACGTCGATGATGTTTGCGTCGTGGATTATTGGTCGCAGAAGTAGGCTGCTGAGGCGGTCGATTGCCCAAAGCGAGGGGATTCATAGGACTAATGGGAATCATGATTCCCATTGGTCCCATTAGTCTTATCAAGCCTTTCAAACGCGGAGGCGACGATGCGACGCAATGGAATCGTTCTGTTGTTGCTGATCGCGATTCCAACCGCAGTTTGGTTGCGCGGGCGATTGCTGCCTGTCGTTGAGGATGACTCGTTACTGAATTTTGTCCCGCCATCAGCGGATGTCCGTAATGCGGCGATTGACGAAACGAGTCAGCTCACTCCGGAGTTGCAGCGTTACTTTGATCCCGGTGATGATTTCCTTCCGATGGCTAAACCGGGACCAAATGATTGGCTCGCGAATAACCATGAAGGGGGCCAAACCTTCAAAGAGTTTCGCCAAGCGGAACCCAATCGACCCGATCAGCAGCGGCAGGTGATCTACTTGGTCGCGATAGGCGAAATCAGCGAGCGACAATCGGCTCAACTGGAACCGCTCCGAGAATTCACGGAAGCCTACTTCACGCTTGAAACCAAGCTGCTACCACTGCTGCCTCTTGCCGAGGGAGCGGTTCCGGTTCGTGTGAATCAAAACACTCAGAAGCCGCAAATGCTGGCGGCCGATCTGATGCGGTTGCTTGAGAAACAGCTTCCCGATGATGCGTATTGCCTTCTGGGGATCACCTTGAGCGATTTGTATTCGGGGAGCCACTCCAATTGGGTCTTCGGTCAAGCGACGCTAAGAACGCGAGTCGGTGTCTTTAGCTTCGCTCGCTTTGACCCAGCGTTCTTTAACGATCCGATTCCCGCCGATGTTGACACACTGATTCTGCGACGGAGTTGTCGCACTCTGGCTCACGAGATCAGCCACATGTTCGGCATGCATCATTGCACGTTTTTCACCTGCGTCGTGAACGGCAGCAACAACCTCGCTGAAAGCGATTCGCGACCAATGCATGCGTGCCCGGTCTGCTTGCGAAAATTGCACGCGAGTATTGGCTTCAACCCGCGAGAACGCGAAGAGCGATTGGTGGGTCTATATCGCCAACTGCGTTTGGATGAAGAGGCCGTTTGGGTTGAGCGAAGATTGGAACGATTGAAAGCCGTTAGGCTGTAACCAAAGACCCCACGGAGCTTGCTTCGATCGCTTCAGCACAACTACGATAGGGGTAGGAACGACCGATTGATTTCGGTCGCCCCTCCCTCCGAACCGGACGGGCGGGTTTCCCGCATCCGGCTCTCCGGTTGATGGTCTTACCTGCGAGAGGATTGAACGGCCAGTGCATGGGCGGTGGTCAG
>JAPLNX010000134.1 GCA_026400935.1 Planctomycetia bacterium
GGGCTGACGGGGGCACACCTGATCGACGCAGTGGTGTTTGTTGATTCGGCACCGATGCGACGTTCATCGCGGACGAATGCCGCAACAGTACTGTCGCTTTACGGTGAACTGCGTCGACTATTTGCGGAGACAACCGAGGCCAAGGTCAAAAACTTTTCGGCTCGGCATTTCAGTTTCAATTCGGCGGACGGCGGTCGGTGCCCGCGCTGTCGCGGCCTGGGTTCAATTGAAATCGATATGCAGTTCCTCGCCAACTTGTCGGTCACTTGCCCGGAATGTCACGGCTCACGTTTTCAGCGTGATGTGCTCGATGCCAAGCTGCGCGGGCTGTCGATTGCGGAAGTGCTGAATTTATCCGCTAACGAGGCATTCACGTTTTTTCGAGGTCAGCCGAAGCTGCAACGGCGTTTGAAAACGCTGAAGGATGTCGGGCTCGGCTATCTACCACTGGGACAACCGGCAAGTACGCTGTCGCGTGGCGAATGTCAACGACTCAAGCTGGCGACGTTGCTATCGAGTAGTTCGCGCACTCGGACGCTCTTTTTGATGGACGAACCGACGGCCGGTCTGCATCCGGCTGATATTGAGATACTCGTGCAATGCTTCAGTCGGCTGATCGAGGTCGGCCATTCGCTGATTGTCATTGAGCACCGAGCAGAACTGATCGAGGCGGCTGATTGGGTGATTGAGCTTGGGCCAGGAGCGGGTGATGCAGGTGGTCGAGTGGTGTTTACTGGACCGTGACCGTGACCGTGACCGTGACCGTGGTCAGTGGTCAGTGGTCAGTGGTCAGTGGTGGAACCGCTTGCTGGTCATCGGGTGCGGGAGCACCTATTAACGGCGGGAGGATCACGATTTCTCCGAAGTCGTTGGACTGTTCCGCTCGGAAACTGTGATGACGCAGCAGTTCGAGGATTGCCAGAAAGATGCCGATGATGCGACTGCGTTGTGAGGTATTGTCGAAGAGTGCCGTGAACGCGACTTGGCCGTCAGTGCGAACCTTGGCTCCGATCTGCTCGACATAGGTGGAGATCGGCGTGTCGTCGTAACGGATTTTGGATTCTTCTTCGATGACCTTGCGCTCGAGTACTCGGCTGAGCGCACTGACCAAGTCCCAGAGTTCAACGTCTTTGATGCGATCGAAACTTTGGTCGCGGGCTGAATCGGGACGCTCGTTACTGAGGCGGGGATAACGTTCTTGCCATTCGGCGGCGCGGTCTTCCAGCAACTGCGCGGCCTCTTTGAACTTCTTGTATTCGAGGAGTTGTTGAATCAACCCGCTGCGTGGATCGTCGTTGTTTTCGACGGGGACTTCTTCCTCTTCGGGGCTGGGCAACACCAAACGGCTTTTTATTTCAATCAAGGTGCTGGCCATTACGACGAAATCACCGGCGAAATCGAGGTCCAAAAACTGCAACGCCGACAGATAGAGTTGAAACTGCGACGTGATGCGTGAGATAGGCAAGTCGAATAATTCGAGTTCGTTCCGCCGGACTAGGAACAGCAGTAAATCCAGCGGGCCAGAGAAACGGTCAAGCTCAACGCGATACGTGGTGGTCATGCGGCAGACTGTAGATGGTTTGAGAAATGTCGAATAGGCGAACGAGTAAAGCTCGTTTGCCGTACAGGCGACGGGATTGATACAAGTCTTCCGAGTCCGAGCGATCGGAAGTGAGTTCGGAGAATGATTGATGAAAAAGACGTTCGTGAGGAGCAACAAATGACGGGCTACACAGTTCATACGGGGTCGAGCGATAAGTTTGCGGTGGCATGGGATCGAGTTTTTCAAGACGGTGTCGGTAGCTCTTCGGAGGGAGCCACAAAGAAGGCGGCAAAGAAAAAAGTTGTCGTGCAAGCCAAGCAAGCCGATGCTGCCCAGGCGCGCCGCCGCCGAACGAAGAAATCGGCAAAACGGGGCTGACCAGAGCAGGGGATCCTGTTGTAGCTACGTGTTTTGAGTTCTGGGCTGATTTCAGCAGACCCGCCCCGCACGGACATAAAGACTAAAGATGGGGCCAACATTGCGTCTCCATAAAACGTCGATCTCAGGGCAGTGCAAAACCTCATGCAGCAAACCTCTTCCGAGATTGATGCGGAATTACTGTGGTCACATTCGCGTGAAGGCTGGCTGCGAGTCGATTGGCCCAACGGTTATGTACGCGATGGGAATGCGAAAGCAGCAGACCTGTGCGGTTGCGTAATCGAGGATTTAATCGGACAACCTTTTTGGAGACTGTTCGACCCGGATTCGCTAGAACGTTTGAAAGACTGGATCGCGGAATGGCAGCGGAGCGGTAAGCCGGGCGAGCGTGCGGGAGTCTGGTTGCATCGCCATGACGGGGTGTCTGTACCGATCACGGTTCGCGTCGTACGCATCTCGGCGAATCGAGCGAATCCTGCGAGTTATCGACAATGTTTTGTTGCCTTTGAAGATTTGCGCAGCAGGCAATCGTTGGTCGCTCGATTGGATCAGGCGGAAGCTCGACTGGATGAGACGGCGCGAGTTGCACGAATTGGTTGGTGGGAATGGGACATTGCGGCAGACGTCGTGGTCTGGTCGGAATCGATGCACCAAGTGCTCGGTGTTCCGGCGAGTGAATTTGGCGGCACGATGTCCGCATTTTTGCAGGGGGTACATCCCGACGACGTCAGAGTGGTGCGTGAGCGGTTGAACGCGACGCTCAATCGAGGAGTCCCGTTTGTCGTGAGTTATCGAGTCGTTCGCAAAGACGAGTCGATCCGCTACATGCACATTCATGGGAGAGCGAGTCGCGATGACGACGGTCGATTGCTGCGTTTGTATGGAACTTGCCAAGACGTCACTGACCGAGAGGTCGCGTTGACAGGACTGCGTGCAAGTGAGCAGAAATATCGAGACCTCGTCGAGACCTCAAACGAAATTATTTGGTCCTTAGATGAACAAGGAGTTTTAAGGTACGTCAACCAGGCGATGCGGGACGTCTACGGCTATGAGCCTGAAGAGCGAATCGGCAAGCCGTTTATGGAATTTGTCGCACCAGATCGACTGGAAGAAAATGGGTTGGCGTTTCAGTCGGTGTTGGCAGGGGAACCGCTTTTCAATTTTGAAACAGTGCATCTCCACAAAGATGGCGGACGGATTGATTTGAGCATCAACGCGATTGCATTGCGAGACGTCGATCACCGAGTCATCGGCGCATCGGGAACAGCGAGCAACATCACCGATCGAAAGCGCAACGAACAACTGCTGAAAGAACGGGAGAGCTGGTTTCGAGCAATCTTTGAAAACGCGCCGCAATGTTTGATGACGCTCACTGTCGATGGGCAACTTCTCGATTTGAACCCCACCGGCAGCATGATTTTCCAGCCCGATCCAGAGACGCCACTTATCGGACGAAACCTCTCGGAGTTGTTGACTCAGCCGTCTCGTGCATCGTTCATTCGAGCGTTGAGCGCTGTGAGTGTCGGCTCAGCGCAGTCATGGCAGGCTGAAGTTCACAGCACAAAAGAAACATGGCGTTGGCTCGAAGGTCAACTGGTTCCGTTACGGGATTCTCAAGGTCACATCGTGCGTTTGTTGGCCGCGGCCCAGGATGTCACTGCTCGACGCAAGGCTGATGCGTTTCGAGAAGGTGAGCAGCAAGTCTTGGAGGAAATTGCGTCGGGACGCGAATTGCCCCGCGTGTTGCGAACGCTGATCAAGATGCTGGAGATGCAACTTCCGGGTGCGTTGTGTTCTGTGATGTTACTCAGCGATGAAGCGGCCAAGCTGATCGTTGCTGCCACTTCACCGATGCCCGACGGAGTCAGTGAGCAGATCGCCTCTGTCGTCGTTGCTGCTGGAGGAGCTTCGTTTGCCGATGCCGTGGTCACCGGGCAACGTCGCATTGTCGAAGACACCGCCGCTGATCCGTCATGGCAAGAGTTACGAGCGTTCGCCGATCAACTACCGCTTCGATCCTGTTGGGCGCAGCCGATTCGTGGTTTCAGCAACGAAGTGTTGGGTGTTTTGACGATCTTCTTTGTGTGGCCCAAATCGCCCGGCGTCGATGAACTGCAGTTGCTCGATACCGGCGCGTACTTGGCTGGCATTGCGATTGATCGGACTCGCTCGGAGCAAGCGTTGCGTGACAGCGAAAAGCGCTTTCGTACCCTCTTTGAACATTCGCCCGATGCGATCTTCGTGGAGTCGTTGACAGGGATCATACTTGACGTGAACCCGGCGGCCTGTGCGTTGCATGATATGTCGCGGACGGAGTTGGTCGGCAAACATGTCTTGGAACTCGTGCCGTCTCAATACCATGAGGACGTGCAACGTGACTTTCCGAAGTTAGCCAGTGGCGAGTTGCGTCAGTTGGAAGGTTTCAGTCTCAGCCCAACTCGCGGCGAGATTCCGGTGAGCTTACATGTCAACAAAACGGAGTACGCTTTTCATGAAGCGATCTTGTTCCACGTCCGCGATATCTCGGAACGAAAGCGTGCGGAAGAAAAAGCCCGTGAGGCGGAATCGCAACTCGCTCACGTCGGTCGCTTGAGCTTGATGGGCGAACTGATGGCGGGGATTTCTCACGAGATCAATCAGCCGTTGTTCGCGATCGCCAACTTTGCGAATGCTTGTGAGAAGACCTTGATCGACAGCAAGCTGGCTGGGACGTTCGAACAATCCGATCGCTTGCTGGATTGGACGCATCGCATCGCCGAACAGGCGAATCGCGCGGGAGAAATCATTCGAAGAATGCGTGATTTCAGTCGTAAATCAACGCCACATCGTTCGACCGTTGATGTTTACGACATGATCATGGAGGCGACTGAACTGGTTGTTTCCGAAACACGAGACCAACACATCGATCTCCGCTGCGAGATTCATTCGGAGACACTTAAACTTTTGGGAGACCGAATTCAAATTCAGCAAACGCTCGTGAATCTGTTACGAAACGCGTATCGCGCGATGCGAGAAAACTCGCCCAATGATCGTCGAGTAATCTTACGCACGGAGATGCACGACGACCGCATTCTGCAAATCTCGGTACGTGATAACGGACACGGCTTCGGAGGGATCGATCCGGAGCAAATCTTCAACCCGTTTTTCACAACCCGCCCCGATGGCCTCGGCCTCGGCCTGACGATCAGTCGCTCAATCGTGGAAGCTCATGGGGGCAAGCTGTGGGCCGAACAGAATGCTGATCAAGGAGCGACTTTCTTATTTACACTTCCGTTGGGATATGACGGCGATAGTGGCAGCGATCAGCCGACGAACAAATAACGATCGGCAGAATCATCGACTCAAACTTGGCGAATAGTCTGTGAGGTCAAATCAGACAGCCGTCGATGCTGTTGGCCGGATTCATCAAAATTCGATGGAGCCATCCATGTTTGAAAAGCCTCTCGAAGCACGGACCACTCACTGTCGATGACGGAGTACCAAGCGGTGTCTCGATTGCGGCCCTTTGCCACTGTCGCTTGGCGAAAGATCCCTTCAAATGACAGTCCGAGACGCATGGCTGCGGTACGCGACGGCGCATTGAGCGCGTCACATTTCCATTCGTAACGCCTATATCCCAATTCGAAGGCGTGAGACATCATTAGATACATAGCCTCGGTCGCAGCGGGCGTTCGTTGGAGCCTCGGTGAAAAATTCAGATGCCCGACTTCAATCGAGCCACTGGCTGGTGTGATCCGCAAGTAGCTGGCGACACCGACGGCTGCATCGCTGGAGTGATCCACGACGGCGTAGAACAACGGATCGTGCGCTTGAGATTGGTGTTCGAGCCAAACGCGATAATCGTCAAACCTTTCAAACGGCCCATACGGGAGGTAGGTCCAATTCATTCCTCGTTCATCCAAGGCATTGGCCGCGAACAGACTGTCGGCATGACGCTCTGGTTCGAGCGGCTCTAATCGGCAATACCGACCTGGCATGACCACGCGCAAGGGCATGGGGGGCGCCTTCCAATCGGCGACGATCGGGCCAATCGGCTGACTCATGTGATTCAATTCGGTGAGCATAGTTCTGGCCTGATAGTCGTTCCGTGTTTTCGGTTCTTTGAGCCATATAAGAAAATGTGATGACGGAAATCCAACGGCATCACAATGCGTTGCCACGTGTTGCTACCGGCAAACCCGTCGTCCAAGTTCTAACAACGATCAATCGCCGAGGTGGACCGGTTCGCATCGCACGTTGGTTCTAACCGATCGAGCAATGAAGCACTCATCGTGAGCTTGATGATGCATGATGTGAATCTCTTCATGTGACGGCAGCGACTCGCCACTGAAAGTCACCTGCGGTCGTAACGTCACGACCGTCATCGCCAACTTGCCTTCGTCATTGAGCGCCATCACTCCTTCGGCAGCGTCGTGATAACGATCCACGGTGAAGTCTCGCTTGGCCGCAATCGACAAGAACCAGAGCATGTGGCAACTCGACAAGCTGGCGACAAACGCTTCCTCTGGGTCAACCGCAGTTGGATCAGACAGCGGAACCGGAACCACAAGTGGTGACGAGGATGCCGCAACGATCAATCCACCATCGAACTGCCATTCATGGCGACGGCTATAGCGATAGTCTGTGAAGAGCGAATCCGCTCGTTCCCATGTGACCGTGGCGATGTACTTTCCCATGCGGCTGCGTTCCTTGTGTAATTCCTAGTCGCAGGCCACCGAACGGTCCATCAACCGTGCAGCTGCCTCGGACAGATGCTTCGCGATCAACGCAATGATTCCTGAATCGTCCACTGTCGAGCGTCGCTCTCACGATCGCTCAGAGTCCGATCGAGAAGTTGAATGACGGCATTCACTGTTTGCCGACCGCTCGCTTCAACAAATTGTGCGTGATCTGCTGCACTCGTTCGTCGGGGCCGTGAGGTCTCGTCCAGTGAGACCAAGGCAGGACGTGGCCGGGAGGTGAGCTAAGACCTTGTGACCAGAAGATCGTCGAGGCGTTGAAAACAAAGTTGTCTTTCGGACCGGGATAGATTGTGGCGGTCCATTGTTGCGGACGGACTCCGCCAACAAGGGCCGTTCCTTCAGCGACGATTTCGAGGCCGGGAATCGCCGGAGGATCGCCGTGGTATTCCCAACCGACGAGGCCGGGAATACGGTCCCCTTTCTTCACACCACATCCGGCGAAGATCCAATGTTCTGGCTTGGTGATGACCCAGTCGGCACCGCCGTTGACCGGTTCGACGTTGCGAGCACCAATCAAGAAACCTTCGTCAGGGCCGCGTTCGGGAAACGGGCCATTCTCTTTATGACGATCAACGGCGTACTTGTAATCGCCGCCGAAAGGACCGCCTCGAAACATGATGCGGTGAGGTCGACCATCGTGGCTGTCACGCAGCGGAGTGACCCAGCAGACAGCGTTGCCCGAAAGAAACAGCAGCGAGACTCCAGCGTCACGCATCTTCACCACGCTGTGATACTGCCGGATGTCCCAGTACTCATCGTGAGCCACGCTGATGAAGCACTTCGATTTTAGGCCGCGATCAGGAGTGACCATGTCTCGATTCGAGCAGTAAGCAACGTCGTAACCATGCTGTTCCAGAAAGTAAGCTAGCGGGAATTCGAACAGCAGCCATTCGCCCGAACCAGCGGACTGTGGGTTGTTGACCACGCTGTTGTGCTGCGCGTATCGCCCATACGGTCGATCAAAGCTGACATCGGCCCACGGTCCCTGATTGCCTTTCGGATGCGTGTAGACCGAATACTTGCTCGGCCATTCGTTGTAAGCCTGCCAAGTGTTGTCCGAGCATTGCAGCAAAATATCAGCCGGTCGTTCATCGCGAACAATGAAGACGACATAGCTCTGCCAAGACGCTTCGTTCTCATCGGCTGTAATCGTTGTCAACCGACCGAGGTACACGCCACTGACCCAATCGTTCGGGATCGTCAGCGTCGTCGATGGTTTCCATTTGCACTCGTGCAGATTCTTCTCACCGATCTCCGGCGTTGCCTGCGTTTCACCTTGAAACGGGCCGAGCGTCATCATCAACCGAGCCCCTTTGCCACCGTAATAGCCAGTACGAAAGATCTCGAGTCGAAAGGGCCTTGGCGGATTCGTCGACACCATGATGTCGATCTTCTCTCCCGCTGAAACGCTCTGCTGTGAGCAATATCCCTCAATCAACGATGTCCGACCCTTGTTCGGATCATCAAGTTTAACCCGCGTGAGTTGCCAATCCTTCGACCCCGCTTTCGCGTTCTCACGTTGAATAACATTCGGCTCACGCTCCGCCGCACCGATTACTGTTGCCGTCAAACAGATCGCTAACCAACCAGTGGCTATCCGCCAACACTTCAGTCGGGCCAATCGCCAGTTCGCGTTTCTCGGAGCATCGCCGTTAAACGAATTCATGTCATTATTCCAATGGGATTGTTGTTATTCGTGATCAAAACAAGTTACGTCGCAACTTTTACGAACCACGACTATCGGGCAGGTGCTGTTATCGAACAACGCGTTGATCATTGTTTCGGCATCAAACGCAGGCTGCTCCAATAGCCCGAGTGCCATGTCGGTTGAGTTCCGACGAGCCACGGGCTGAGCGTGTGGCTCGGAACTTTTGAGTCGGGATTTGGGTAGGTCAGCACGTTGAAAACGTAGTCGCGTTTGTCGGTCGGTGATTCGGCAAGGTCGGTCCATAGAAAGCGGAGTTCGGTCGTTGCGTGCGTGTCGTCGGTTGCCCCGACGCATTGGCTTTGTGATTTGTGATCCTTCACGACTTGCAGCGATCCATTCCGATCGTATGAGTAGAAGTAGCCATTGAGCGGTTGCGGGCCAGGGCGGCGTGGAAACGAGAGGTCGAGTTGAATTCCCTTTCGATCGGCGGCCATCAGGCTCACGATGACATGTGCGGGAGCTTGACCGGCAGGGTGCTCGATGCCGACGTAAAGTGAGTCAGCAGTCCAGGCCGTGCGGATTTTCGCCGTGTTGTCGTTCGGTTGCTGAGGGTCGCGAGGCAGCAATCTCGCGACGGGGGCGTCCTTCCAGAACGCTTCGGTGAGTTGTCCGTCGAGAGTGACTTCCTTGTCAGTGATCTCTGACGAGCGATGCTCGAACATGGTGTCTTCAGGGCGGAGTTTCTCGGACAAGGCAAGACTGTTCTCGATAAACGGTTCGACGATCTTCAAGCCATCCGCGTTGAAGACGCTGCGAATGTATGCATGCCAGTCTGCACGATGTCGTGCGAGAATGTCGGCTCGTTTTGGAAACGCCCCGCCGGTTTTCGAGGCTTGCTCGCGCAAGTGCTCATCGAGCCACAAGAACGTCGAGTCGATGACGATTCGCTCACGACGCACGCGGGGTTGAATCGTTGGATGCTCGGCAGTGAGTTGCAGCGCTTCATCGAGCAGTCGGTTGGCGTCGAGCATGAAAGCGGCATCGCAGAACTGTTCCGCCCAAACATGACGTTGCACATCGACGATTCGCAGCGCGACTTCCTGTTGTCGCGACTCGATCCGGTCGAGCAACGCTCGCATGGGCGTTGCAGCCGGGCCGTAGTAAGCCGAGCAGAATTTGGTGAGTAGCGTGTCGAGGTAGCCGCCTTCGCCAGAAGGTGGGGTGGTCGCGGTCGGAATGTTCGATGGGGCAACACCCACGTTCTGGCGAGCGCGGCTATGGTGCTGCTCACCCGTCAGGTCATCGAGCAGCTTCATGCCAATCCACGTTCGTAGCGGCATGAAACTTTGCAGATCGAAGCTGGTCGGCTCGGCATTCAGTCCGGCGCCGAAGAGGTCTTCGATCTCGATCGTCATCAGTTCAACACCCGACTGTCTGAAGAATGGAATGTCGCGGCTCATTGCCAACACGTTCGAATTCGGAGCGAAGAAGCCCGTCGGATGCTGAGGAAACACGCGCCAGTAATCCCAGACGCCAAGCTGACAGCCTTTCGATCGCCACTCATCGAAGAGCTTCTTCGCACGTTCGTTGCGAGGATGAGTCAACGGGTGCGTTGAGTCCGAGAAGCCATAGTTGTCGCAGAACCTGACAAGCACATTGACATCCGGCTTGATGGTCTTCGGGGCCGTGAGCGTGAAGTTGTACGCTTCGGTCTGCACGATGACGTTGGGGAACTCGTCCTTGATGCCGCGTGCGATGTGATTGACGAAATCGAGCAGCGGACCACTCTCTGAGCCTTCGCGATCGGCGATCGCCTTGCAGTCCGAACACAAACACAAGTTGGCGGTGTTGTCGTTCTGCGAAAGTGTGAGAATGCTCGATGGCTCGCGACCGTCCTTCTTCGCGGTGGCTTGGTCATCCAGCAGAAACTTCTTCGAGCGGTCAAGGACGATGCGCCGTACGTCTGGGTTCGTCACACAAAGCTGAGTCCATGCCGATGGCGTGCCGAGGTCATCGGTCACACGTTTGCCGCTGGCGTCCATACCGAAGTACTCGGGATGCGTCTGCGCGTACTCTTTCGACGAGATGAAATGCCCGAAGCTATGCACGCCCTCGGGGACCATCCGCGTGCAGTCACCTGCTGCGGTGCTGGCCCAGATCGTGTTCTTGTTCCACACGCGATACCGCTCGATCAACCGACCGTCGTTGGCCGCATGTGAATAGGGAAAGCCGGTGAAGAGGGCTCGCACCGGAAACGCCGGCCTCCCCGCGCGATCAATCGGCTCGATTTCCAAAGTCGGTTTTGACGGGACGAAGTCGGCAAACGGATCGAGCATCAGCATGCCGGCCTGCTCTTCGAGAAACTCGCTCACGGCATAGATTGTCCCGCGAGGACGCCCGCCCGTGAGGATCACCAACTTCGCGTCGCACTTCACCCGCCACTCTTCCGGCTTGAGTTTTTGCGACTCAATCCCAGCCGCTCGCGCAACCGCCGTATCCCCGACACAGAACCGCGTCGCAGGCAAATCCGCTGCATCTTCGGTCTTGATCGCGAAGGTCGCCCCGGTCGCACGCTGCAAGAGTTCCGCCAGCCAACTCGCCGCAGTTGTCTCTTCTGGAGTTGGCTTGAGTGACGTGACGATCACACATTCGGTCTTGCCATCTTTCGCGACGGCGAACGACTCCGCTTTCGCAACCGGCACCGAAGTCACCAACACCATCATGATTGTCGCAGCAAACTTCATCAATGAATGTCCTCAATAGTTGTTGATAGTTGTGGTTCGCTCCGCGAACCAACACTCGTATTTTTGTTTGGTTCTGTGTCATTGCCGTATAGCCGCCAGCCGACGTTGGTTCGCGGAGCGAACTACGACTATCCCATTCACTTCTTCAGCGTCAGCAGTCTCTTCAACGATCCTTCAACCGTGTCTTGGCATGACCCCGTCAGCGACCATGTTTGCTCGTAGCCACCGCGATCAGAATAGATTCGATCAGGGCCAAAATACCATACGCCGCAATCGCCGTAGCCCGCGACGCACACACTGGCGTCCTTCGCCGATTGCTGAGCGAAAAGCTGAAACTCGACGAACGGCTCGCCCGGCAAATGTACGACGTTGATGCTACCGATGCGTAACCGGCTTGCTTCACCGACATGCCCGTCGAGCAAGCGTTGTCGAAACGCGAGGAAGCAAGCTGCTGTCAGTCGCGTGCTGAACGGCAATTCGAGAGCGAGTTGCTTTCGCAGCGTTTCTGGATGAAAGGCTCCGTCCTCGCGCGGAGTGAACTTAATTGGCGTGGTTGCCCAATCAACGTCTTCGTTCTTCAATACCGCCGCATCGATGTCTTGTTCAACGATCGCCTTCGTCGCTTCGGTGCCGACTGGCTCCTGCGAAGACTTGAGCATCGCTTCCAACAACCGCCCAGTGAGTTGTTCGCGCGACGCGCGATCGCCGTCGTTGTACTTGCCGACGGTCACATTGCCGCCGCAGCCGGTGAAGTAGACCTGAAAGATCTTTGTCGCGGCTTCGCAGCGTTCACGAGCCATTCCGACCGTATCCCACGAGATACGGGCATCGCCATAAAACGTCTGCGGATGGGTCGCGTAGTAATGCAGTTGAGCGATTGGCTTGTCGCCATCAGAGAACGTCAGCGTCCGCAACCACGGATCAATCAGCCCTTCGTCAGCCTCACGAATCGCCGCATCGCGCGTGATACTCGCTCGCACGCCGATGCTCCCGTCTGCTAGCGGTACGCGACGATTCGAGGCCACTCGATCGACCTTCGCACGAGTGGCCACAACGCGAGTCACACGCATCAGTCTGTTGCGACCGTCAGTGACCGCCTTCGCCGCACGGCTCGCGATGTCATCCACAACTGCGCGATGAGCGAGGTACTCCGCACTCCTTTCGCCATGCAGCCATCGCGACGAGTCTTCATCCAACGCCGGTGCCGAGTGCTGATGCAGCGACTGCAGAGCCACTCGTTCACGAGTCGTCCCCGCCGCAGAAGCAATCGCATCTCGCAACTTGTCATGACTCGAATTGCACACGCCGCAGTAATCAATCGCCGCGAGCACGAATGTCCCTCGCGACGTGACCAGCACCACACCGCGCAGCTCCAACGGATGCTCGATGCTCTCAATCTTCGGCATGAACCCAACACATCCCGCATTCCCCAACGGCGGAGTCACATCTGCCCGAAACGTCGCCAGCTTGATCTCCGCCGCCGCCTCTGACGACGGAGTTGATATCTCCAACGCGATCACTGCCACTAACACTCTCCAAAGCTGTCGCATTCATACGCCTCACGTCTTGGATTTTGAACTGCGTTGGTTTGTCCTGTTGTTTCCGTCGTCCATCTCGGAAGCGACAGGCTTACTGGCCTCACCGCCGCATGAGACTGTATTCTGACACCCCTCACCACCTCACACGCATTTCAAAGGATTTCGACAACAATGCCAAACAAAGTTCTGGTGACCACGGCTTGGTTGGTTTTCTTTTCAGCTCAATTGGGGCTTGCTGCGGATACTGCGGACTGGCCTTCGTGGCGTGGTCCCTTGGGGAATGGAAGCGTTGAAAAGGGAAGCTACCCCACAAAGTTCGACGCGGAAAAATATCTCTGGCGGACTCAGTTGCCGGGCAAGGGGTGCTCAACGCCTATCTTGCTCAACGAAATGATCTATCTGACATCGCCGGCGAAAGGGAACGACTCGTTGTTGTGTTATGACCTTGATGGTAAGGAGAAATGGCGGGAAGTCTTCGGTCAGGAGAACGCTGGCAAGCATCGCAACGGTTCAGGAAGTAATGCGTCGCCGGTCACTGATGGGAAGGCTGTCTTCGTCTTCTTCAAGAGCGGCACGTTTGCGGCGGTGGAACTCGATGGCAAGTTGCGATGGAAGACCGACCTCGTGGAACGATTCGGCAAAGACACTTTGTATTGGGATCATGGCACATCGCCCGTGCTAACCGAAAAGTACGTCATCATGGCTCGCATGCACGCGGGGGAGTCGTGGTTGGCGGCATTTGATAAAGCCACCGGCGAGATGGCATGGAAGGTCGCCCGTAATTTTAAGACACCCCAGGAATGCGATCACGGCTACTCCACTCCTATGGTCATTCAGCACCAAGGGAAGGAGTCAATTCTGGTTTGGGGTGCCGAACATCTCACGATTCACAACGCGGCCGATGGCCAGGGTTCTTGGTCGTGCGGCAACTTCAATCCTGATGCCAACAAATTGTGGCCAGCGATCGCGACGCCAGTAATCGTCGGGGACATGGCCGTGATCGCCTACGGTCGCAACGATCGCGGCACCCCAAGACTGCATGGAGTTCGGCTGACGGGCAGCGGCGATGTCACGCAAACCAATCATGTCTGGAAGCGAGACGATGTGGGCACGTTCGTCCCCACGCCGGTGGCTTACAAAGGCCGAGTCATCCTGGTCGGTGACAAAGGTGAAATCGAGAGTATCGACCCCGTCACCGGCAAGACGATTTGGAAAGAAGCGTTCCCCAAGAACCGGGCGAACTTCTACGCCTCGCCGCTGATCGCCGGAGACAAGCTGTTCGCGCCGCGCGAGGATGGAACCGTGTTTGTCGCGAGCATCGCCAACGACAAATTTGAATTGTTATCCGAGAACGATATGGCCGAGTCCGTCATCGGTTCTCCCGTTCCAGCCTTGAACCGTATCCTCATCCGGGGCGAAAAGCACCTGTTCTGTATCGCCGCCGAGTAATCATCGCAGCGATAGCCGGAATGTGTAGAAACCAACGGCGACCTTTGCCGCTCTCTCTACGATCAAGGACAAGAACAAAGAGTTGTCGGTGGAGACGGGGTTCGTCGGGTGGCCCAGCCATGTATGCACCGGAGTTGAATGCGAATTCCGCTGAGATCAAGCTGCAGATCAACGAATACTTCCAACTTTCTTTCTTCGTTCCCTTCGTTCCCTTCTGTTAAAACCCCTTTTGAACAGAAGAGAGGCGAGCGATGTCAGCCATGAAGCCATTCTGGAAAGTTGTGGGAGTTCAGTTGATCGCTCTGACTGTTCTTTATGCGGGCTGTTATTTGGCAATGGTCCAACGGCGTGTTTGCTTCAGTATCACTTCCTATGGAACGCACGGTTGCTTCGCGTTTACGTATCCGGAATACGGTCGTGGTGGTGAAGCGACCGAGTGGTTCTTCATGCCGGCGTTCTGGATCGACTATCGGATTCGTGCCAAGTATTGGGCTGATACGACGGAGGATGATGCGGCACCATCACCCCAAAGCAGTTCCATTGTTCCATGAACTCCGAATGTGGAAGTGGCGAGTGCTGGTCAGTTTGAAGTTTTGGCGTGACCAGCAAAGCGTTGTCGAATCAGCTCCATGCGGCTGCGGTTGACTCCCAGGTCACCGTGGCCGACTCGTGAGGCCGAGCGGAAGTGGATTGTTTGCTCATCGGGAGTGATGAAGAACTCCACGTCATCGACGAAGCGGAAAAGAGCGCTGCGAAACTCGGCGTGTAGGTAGTCGGGGCGTTCGGTGATGATCGTGACTCGCGGCATTTCGGCGAGCACTTGTTTCAGGCAGCGCTGCGAGTCTTCCGCAGGCAACGAACTGGCGATCGGCGCGATGCGATGTTGGTCGTCACCCGCTTGAGTCGAGACGCAATTCGGCGATGTCGGACAGGGAGCCAGCTTGCCGTCACGGACACCCAAGTTCGTCGGACGACGTCCCGTCATGCTGATGAGAGCTAAGCCTAGAATCGGCAATGCCAATAGCGTGAAGAAGAGGGCCACGATTCGCCTTTTGTGTTTCATAACCAACCTTGATTGCTCTCGCTCATCCCAACAGGTCCGCACGAACTTGCCCATCACCAACAGCGACAACAGGTTGGTTGACTAAGTTGGGAACCGTCACGTGTGGGTCGATTCCCAAGAGATGCAGCGTGGTGGCGAGGATGTCCTTCGGCGAAACAGGATTGCTGGCGACGAAGCCGCCTTGAGCGTCCGACTTACCGACGACTCGACCGCGAGCAATTCCGCCACCAGCGAACGAAGCGGAATAAACGCTGGACCAATGGTGCCTCGCGGCTCCGATTGGTTTGCTGTCGATCTTGGGGGTGCGGCCATGTTCCGAGATGCAAAGTACGAGCGTTTCATCAAGCAATCCACGTTCGTCCAAATCGCGAATCAACGTTGAGTACGATCGGTCAAACACCGGCAGCAAGTATTCCTTCAAGCGAGGATAGTGATTCGCGTGGGTGTCCCAGCAACTACCCCCGAAAACCTCGAATGGATCCCAGAAGATCGAGACAAACTTTGTCCCTGCCTCGACCAGTCGCCGAGCGGCAAGACACGACTGGCCGAACAACGTCAGGCCGTACTGCTGCCGCATCTCGGTTGTTTCACGATCGACGTCGAGTGCCTCGCGTACCTTGTTTGTGGTCAGCAACGAGTAAGCCGTTTGTTGTTGCTGCGAGAAGGTCTCGATTCCTTTATGCCGTTCGAGCCAATCTCGTTGTGAATCAAACTGGCTCAGCAACAACCGCCGCACATCGAACCGATTGGCTGACAACCCTTCGAGTGGTCCGGTTTCCGAAAGCCGGAAACGACCTTCAGGAACTGTTCCGCCAAACGGATCGCGGATTTGTTTGGTCTGACCATCAGACAGTCGCGGTACAACACGTGTTCCCGCGCCGTCGAAGTCCGTCCAAATCGGGTCATAAGCTCCGCCCAGAAACGACGCATACGGTCCAGCGAGAGTCGGGATATCGGACTTCGAACCGAATCGCCAAGGCAGCGCGACGTTATGTGGAATGAACGGTTCACCCACGCGACGCGGCCGACGTCGTTCGAGGTAATCGACGACCGATCCAACGTAAGGCCAGTGCATCGGGTCGCGCGGCTTGGCTTCGATGTCAGGTGTGTAAGTCGGCATTCCCGTGACGGCATATGCGACGCCATGTACGGGATAAGGATGCGACATCGACCGCACGACCGTGATTTTGTCCATGACTTGAGCGGTTAATGGCAGCAATTCGCCGATCTCAACGCCGGGAACGTTGGTCGGAATCGCCTTCAGCTCACCTTGCACTTCGGTCGGTGCATCGGGCTTGGGGTCAAAGGTTTCATGTTGCGGTGGTGAGCCGAATAAGAACAACAGGATGCAGGATTTCGCTTGGCCAAAGCGCGGCTCATGCAGAACTTCCGCAGCAGGTAGGTCGCGACTGGAAAGCCAATCGGTCAGAGCCACGGAAGCCGTCCCCGCACCGAGCGTGCTTAAGCCGCCCAACGACAGCAATTCACGTCGCGAGACACCATCGCACAATCGTTTTCGAGAACCCATGATTCGGAGCATCTTGATCAACCTCCTTTGGTGGGCGGGATTGTAATCGTCACGGGTGATCTCAAGGCAACAGTCCAACAAACTGCTTGACAATTCGGAAATCCGTTGGCAATGTGCCTCGTGCTTGGCCTGTGGGCAGTTCGCGCTTTCGGCCTCTTCTCGCCCGTCTCGTGGCCAGCAACGCACTCGGCGTTTCACGTCTTCTCTTTGTCCGCAGGAGGTGCATCATGCACATGAGCGAGTTCGAAGAAGCCTATGACGATCCTTACGAGGTCCCCAGCAACATTGGTGGAGCAATCCTAGAAACGGTCATCAGCGATCTGCCGTTGCGCGATCCCATCGTTGTGGAAACGACGGCCACCGTCACCGAAGCGATTCAAGCGATGAATGACCATCACACCGGTTGCGTGCTCGTGCAACGGGCGGGCAAGCTGGTCGGAATTTTCACCGAGCGAGATGTGCTGACGAAAGTCTTTTACCGAGACGATTGTCGTACCGCCCCAGTCGGGGAAGTGATGACGAGTACTCCGGAATCGCTGCAACTAGATGACGGTATCGCCTTCGCACTCAACAAAATGAGCGTCGGGGGATATCGCCATATCCCCGTTGTTGAAAATGATGGAAAGCCGGTCGGGGTGCTCTCCGTTCGCGATATAGTCGATTTCTTGGTCGATCTCTTCCCGCAAGAAGTCTTGAACCTGCCGCCCGGTTCGGATCATGTCATCGCACGCTCGCTAGACGGCGGGTGATGACGAGCGCGATAGCCACATCTACACAAGACGCCTGTCAGAGAGTTAGGAATCATGACGATTTGCTCTCTGGCAGGCGTTTTGTCATTTTGGACTCCACGATGGTGTTGCTCACGCGATCCGCGTGTAGTCTCCTTCTCACAAACCAAGAGATGATCTCGTTTCCAAGAAACGACGCTCGGAAACGAAATGGTCACTTGAGGCACCTTCATGAAATCTCCGTCTGCCGCGTTCTTGTTGTGCATTGCCACCGCTGCGTTGTCATGGGTTTCGGCGGGCCTCTGTCTATGGCGAGAGCACTTTGGCATCGCAGAGGCGACGCTGATTGTGGTTGGTAGCACAGCAGCATTAGCAGCGGTTTGTGCTCGACGACGTGTGACTGATGCTGATCGTGAACTCGACAACGAGCGAGTGGAGATCAAAGCCGAGCGTGGCGAGTTGGCTGCTCGGCGGTCTGAGATCGAGCAATTCATGGCAACGGCGACCGAGCAACTCACCGATCGCGCACGGTTGCTTGATTCGCGCGAGATGCATCTCGCCGATCGACTCGTGAACTTTCGCGAGTGGCTCGAATACCCACAGGCCGAAGCTGACACCTTGGACAATTTTCCCAAACGGTCGCAGCGTGAACTAACGGCACAAGACCACGAAGTGTTGAAGATCATCAACGAGGAATCACAACAGGTTTATCGTCGATTGCGGGAAGGACACTACAAACCGCCGGAAGGGAAAATCGACGGTCAAAAAATCCGTGACGATGCGCACGCCTTCATTATTCGAGTCGCTCAGGTCTACCGCCCCGGCGTTGAGAATCCGTTGTTGGAAACGAGCTTGGACCAATTGTTACGAGCAGGGAGTCGAGCGTGCCTGCATTTGCTCGTGGTCCTCGAACGGCTGCCGTTGAATCCTAAAGATCAGACCATCAGCGCGTTACATGGCTATTTGCAGAAAGCATTGAAGGCTTATGAGCTTTACTCAACGGCTCAGCCTTACTTCGGTTATATGCAAAGCGTCTCGTACTTCGGTCGTTGGGTCGCAGGAGCGACTCCGTTAACGTTGGGACTGACTTGGGCACTGACAGAGTTGGGTAAGCGCGGTGCGAAGACGGCGGCGAATTGGTTTCTCGATCAACAAGCGGTCGCATTGCTGAATGAAGTGGTCCGAGTCATTGGCTTTGAAGTCGCCAGTATTTACGGCGGCGACTTCCGACATCGCGATCCCAATTGGATCTTTGCTTCGGAACTGACTGACTTGATGAGCCGCTTTCCGCTGTCGCGCGAGAACCTTGCTCAGGCGTTGCGCGAGATTGGCTCGCTGCATCTCCGCAGCGAGTATGACCGCATTTTTCTCTATCGTTGTCTGTCGATGCATCAAAATGTGAAGTCACTCGCCCATGCGCACGAGATGCTGACGTTGCTTGATCGCGAACAGATTACACGGCGACTCGAACGTTTCTATCAATCGTTCATTCACGGGAAGACTCGTAAAGCGGTCGATGATTGGCGTGCGGGTGTCGAAAGGCGACTTGGTCTTAAACTGCATCTGCCTGACACGCTTCCGGCGACGTTGCCTGAGAAGTCGGCGGACCAACCACATGGCGAACAACTCAAAGCGGTCAGTTCGCTTGCAGCCTTTATGATTTGTGTCAAAGGTTGTCCGATCGACGAATTGGAAACACGGCTGAATTTTGCGGACTTGTTTCGTGCATTAGACGACGTATCTCGTTGCGACCTCATCGAAGGACTCGCTGAAAACCCGCCGTACGCGTTCGAACCGCCAGACCTCGATGTTTCGCTGCCGACAGTCTCACAGTACGTCACCGATCTTTGTCGACTCGCCGCGCGATCCCGCCCGTGGGATGTGCAGCCTGACGAGATTGTTTTGGAAACAGCCGTGTTCCTCGGCCAAGAATTTACCAAGGTCAAAAAGCAACTGGATCGCGAATACGGCGACGCATTTGTGACGCTGCTGCCGAAAGACGCTCCCGGTTCGAACGTGGATACGCTCGTTGCCAAGGTTGCGCTGGCAGAGCTTTCTCGCGACGAAAGTCTCTTGTTTGCTTACACTGGTACGAACATCCGCTGGCCGAGCCAGATTTCGTTGCCGGGTGGTGATCGCAAGAGCGGCATGATCGGCACTTCGGCTCGTTTGATTCTGATTGAGACTTCCGATCGCGGCTTCGTCGCAGCTTCCAGTTCGATGACTGGATTGACGCTGGAAAAGATCCCTGGCCGCTTAATCGACGATTGCCAGATCACAGGATCAACGTGGACCATTGAGGGACACGAGGGGACCGCTGCGATTGGCGTGCGCATTTCCGGTTCGATGATCAGCCGCTTCGACTCTTACTTCCGACCACTCACCAAAACCTGATGAATTTTGAATCTCAGGTCGATTTCGATGTTCGGTCAAGATGCCGTCGTTCTCGGCACAACCAGCACGGACCGTTTGATCGTTGTTGTTTGAGTTCGTGAGTCAGCAAGCGGTGAAAGATTTTGGGACCGCTTTTGACAGTTAGGTAACTCGACCTAGGTTTGGCTTGCACAACACAGGGCGATGGCGGTTTGCCTGAGTCCTATCGAGTGCGTCTCAAAATGGACGGCATTAGATGACGCTGTTCGGTCGCGAATGTTCGCGAACCAGTCGGTGCCAGGGACGTTGGTGAGTGGCTGCGGGCACACTGCCACTCGCCGATGATGAGGCGTTCAACAAACAAGCTTGGGCCAATTCCTTTCCTCACCCTGTTCTGGAGCAAACGCAATGAAACTCGGAAATCGTTCTCGTCGTGGCGGCTTTACGCTGGTGGAAGTTTTGATCGTTGTCGTGATCCTTGGCATTCTTGCCGCCACGGTCCTGCCGCAGTTCACGCAAGCGTCCAAAGACGCGAAAGAGACCTCGCTCGTTCAAAACCTGCAAATGATTCGCCATCAAGTCTCGATGTATAAGTTCCAGCACGAAGGTGCTTTGCCTGCTCAAGGCACGACCAACGCCCAAACCTTTGAAGATCAGTTGACGAAGCGAACGGGAATCGACGGCACGGTTGATGCCAATGCTGGTGCGTTCGGTCCGTATGTGCTCGGACAACTCCCGGCCAATCCTTTCAACAACTTGCGTGCGGTTACCGTTAAGAACGGTGCCTTGGCCGCCGGTGACTATGACGGTTCGACACAAGTCGGCTGGGTTTTCAGCAGCACAACCGGCGAACTGCGTGGCAACGTTGCTCCGGCTATCACCTCGGTGGTTGAGACTGGCAAGGCCGTCAATACGTTCTAGTCCTCAATTAAGTGTCCCCACCGAGCTTGTCTCGGTGGCTCGTGGGCTTATGCACTACGAACGGTCACTTGAGGACCAACAATTGGGTGAGCTATGTGCTCCACTCCTGAACTCGCACGACCGTCCCGGCAGAGAAATCTTCGGGACGGTTGGCGCACGTCGGTCGGTCTGCGACCATGCGGCCTCAGAAGTTCGAGCTCTCGTTCTCGAATACCGGGCGGGACCACCAGCAACATACGGAGGTGTGCTGTGACCTGCATTCGCCTGCAAAGCCCCGCAGACTGCTACACCATCGAATCTGAACTGTGGGTCGATCTACTCGATTGGGCTCAAGACAACGGCTGGGAGCCTGAACATCCTCGTGAACTTTACGACGATTGTCTGCACCGCTTGAATGTCAGCCAAGAAGACTCCGCCAATCTAGCCGACGCGCTGGAGTTCATTGCCGGTGACCTTGTGCTCCACGAACTAAGCCAAGTCCCGGATCGTTTTCTCCGCGATTTGGTCGATAGCCTGCTGAAGCTGACAATCTTTTTTCAGCAAGGCGGGTTTCACATCGGAGCACCGCTGGCAGCGACTGGAAGTTGAGTGCGTTTGTGAAACATAGGGCACACATGCGTTTGGCAACGCTCAGCCTCTTGGACTCGACTTTAAGCCCGCTTCCTGATCCGGATCAGTCTTCGGCGGCACCCAGTTCTTCATGCCGTCGGTCAATTCTTTGATCTCGCGAATTCGCTCTGCATCGGGCGGTTCATTCGTGCCGAACTGCTCGATTTTGGGCTTCTTTCGACGAGTCAGCCTGAGCTTCGAAACCACTTTCGGCTTGGCAAAGATGCCTAACCATTTCGCTTCTTTTTCGGCAATGACGACCTTCGGCTTTTCGCGTAGCAGCCACATCAGCACGGCCAGCGACAAAAAAACTCCCGCCAGGAGCATCACTGGCTTCTGTGGGTCATTGGCAAATGCCAACACAACGAAGCCGCTAAAAATTATCCCCATCAAACTGACAACGCCGGTCGCCAGCCAAGAGACCGCATCGTGCCCGCCATCACGGTTTCCGGCCATGGTGTTTGTCCCGTGGTCAGCCCAGTTTGAGATTGATGTTCTTGAGCGATGTCCTCAGGCACAGGCGTGCTCAGACCCAAAAGAAGAGACCCGCAGCCGAAGCGCTGCGATGCACGAAGAGGTCGAGGTAAATGACCAAGCCCATCAAGCTCAGTACAAAAGCCATGCCGACATAGGTTGCCGCAATCAACACTCGTTCGCTAGGCCGCTTGCGAGTCACTGCTTCCCAACACAGGAAGACCATATGACCGCCGTCCAAAACAGGGATTGGCAGGAAGTTCAAGACCGCCAAGTTGACGCTGAGAAATCCCAAGAACAACAACAATGGACTGATTCCTTGCGAAGCAAACTGATGCGCGACACCAGCAATCCCAATCGGTCCGTGCAATTCTTTATACGACAGGTCGCCGCGAATCAGATTTCTCAGTGTGAGGTAAATTTCAGTTCCATTGCTGCGAGTGTGGTCGGCAGCCATGCTCAGAGCGGCACCAAACGATTCCGCCTTCTGCATGAACGAGTCCGATTGAAGGACTAATCCACGCTTGGGAAAAAAGTGCTGTGAAGCCGGATCGCGAAAAGGCTCGACCTCCACCTTGTCTGACTGATTAACCGTCAGTCGCACATGCCGAGCCGGAGCCATCTGCATGGTCCAAATCACCTGCGCCCAAAAGTTGGGTTGCTTTTCGCTGGCTTCAAATTTCAGAGTCCCAAAGGAAATTCCAAAGCCATCATCGGTCGTTCCCGGAGGAAGGAAAAGTTCGACAGCAGTGATCCGATCGTTCGGTGAGATTTTGCCTGCGGCAGGACTGTCGGGTTGCACCTTCAAGACCTGCGATGTGATCTGAAATGAAACGCCAATAGCCGGTGCCGACAAAGGGGAACCCGCGACTTCAAATTGATCCGTCCAGCCAGATCGATTTCGTGGAGTCAGCGTTGCCGTGAACTCCTTCTTCGTGCCGCCGACTTCGCGTGTGTAGACAATCTCCACCGCTTGACCGTGCTTCTTCTGTAAATAGTCCGGCAACTCTTCTGGATTCAGCGTGTTGCCAACATCTTGGCCATCAACTCGAATGATCTTGTCGCCGGCCAGTAGTCCTGCCTCTCCGGCGGGAGAATCCTTCTCGACCGAAGTGATCTTTTCGATGTCCATCGACAAGCCGATCGTGCGAAAACGATTTGCGGCCACCTTGATCGTGACACGCTCTGGGGGCACTTTTGACGCCTCTTTCAACGTCTGCCCCTTTTCGGCCTTCGGCTGGCGCTGAACGACGAATTCCAACTCTTCATCACGTTGTTGAATGAGCACGTCCTGCAATTCCGCGAAAGTTTTGACGGCCTGGCCACTCACAGAAACGATTTGGTCATCGGGAAGAAACGCATCTGCATCCGCCGACGGTGTGCCGCCGATCGTGCATTTGTCTGGTCGAATTGCACCAAGAGTCACATCCAAACTCGGAGCAACACCGATCATCCGACGTGTGTCGGTCTTGTCTGGTGTAATCATTTTCTTGAACGGTTTGTTGTTGCGATCAAGACCTTCGATCTCGACCTCTCCACGAGTCAACGCCACGCCACGCATGATGTCGGCGAAGTCCGAACACTTCCGACCGTTGATGCGAGTGATCACATCTCCGGTTTGCAGCCCTGCCTTCCAGGCGGGCTTGCCAACCACAACTGGACCGAGCCGAGCCGGCCGTGCTTCCACGCCACTCTGAAAGGCGATTGCAAAGAAGAACAACCCCGTGATGATGTTCATGATCACGCCAGCGGAGATAATCGCCATGCGCTGCCACACTGTTTTGGCCGAGTAAGACCGCGGATCTCCTGCGATCTCCTCGCTGCTTAGTTGGCTCGGGTCCATGTCATCTTGGCCGAGCATTTTGACATAGCCGCCGAAGGGGATTGCAGACAAAGCGTATTCCGTTTCACCTCGTTTGATGCTCCACAAGATTGGCCCAAAACCAATGCTGAATCGTTCGACGAATACTCCGCACCATTTTGCCACGGCAAAATGTCCTAGCTCGTGAAAGAAAATCACTAAGCCCAAACCCAAGGCCACCCACACCCAACTGAGGGCCGTGCTAGCGAATTTTGCAGGATCAAAAGCGGCAATCAGGTCCACCGAGAAACCTCCTGGCGAGCCCAACGATCCAATCGCAGTAAATCATCCAGCGACGGAGTCGGGTCAAAGTCATGTTGGTCGAGCACCGCTCGACAGGCACGCGGAATGTCGCAGAAACCGAGCGATCCCGCCAGGAACCTTTCGACAGCCGATTCATTGGCCGCATTCAGTACTGCTCCACACGTCCCGCCACGTGACGCCACTTCAAATCCCAGTCGCAGTGCCGGAAAGGCATCCAAGTCCGGAGGTTCGAAATGCCAATCAAACGCGCGTCGCCAGTCGAGCTTCTTTGCGACCGACTCACAACGTTCCGGATATGTCAGAGCGTATTGAATTGGCAGTCGCATATCCGGCGGTGACAATTGTGCGATCACGCTTCCGTCTACAAATTCTACGAACGAATGCACGACTGACTGCGGATGCACAACGACATCAATCTGATCGTCTCGCAGACCAAACAGCCACTTCGCCTCAATGATCTCCAATGCCTTATTCATCATCGTGGCGGAGTCTATCGAAATCTTCGGCCCCATATTCCATGTCGGATGAGCCAGGGCTTCCTTCTGTGTGACCGCTTTCAATTGCGCTAACGTCCGCCCGCGAAACGGCCCGCCGCTCGACGTCAGCACGACGCGGCGCACTTCATTCGCACGCCCCGCTTGCAATGCCTGAAAGATTGCGCTGTGCTCGCTATCGACCGGTAAAAGTGCGGCGTTATTCCTTTTCGCCAAATCCATGACCAGCGGCCCCGCAACAACCAACGTCTCTTTGTTCGCGATTGCGACTGTCTTGCCGTGTTCGAGCGCGACCCAAGTTCCGCGCAGTCCTGCAGCACCAACGATTGCACTCACCACCACATCCACTTCGGGAGCGGAAGCAATACGCTCGATCCCCGCTTCGCCAAACAAAACTTCGGTCTGCGACGAAAACGAGTCGCGTTGAACCTCACCGACCAGTGACTCATCCGTCACCACGGCCCAGCTTGGATGCCGCGTCTGTGATTGCTCGGCCAAGTCGCGCCAACGGCGATGTGCCGTGATCCCCACGAGACTCAAGCGGTCAGGCAAAGTATCCAGCACCTGCAAACAATTGGTGCCGATCGATCCAGTCGATCCCAAGACGGCAACTTGCCTCATTCAACGCGTATCCGTGCGAGTGAGTAAACGGCGAAAACTTCGGCGGATTCTAGGACCATGACGGCGTTTTTCAAACCGCGTCTGACATGCCTGGCCAAAGTACGAAATCCGAAACCTGAAGTCTTAGGCGTATGATGCCGTGCGACAGTTGGTTCTCCGATTCTGACGCTGCTACCTTACCGCTTCTTATTGAAAATTCGCTGTGACGCTCAGCGACTGTGCGTCACAGAAAATCAGCGCAGGCGAGCCGCGTGCGCCAAAACTTTTAGTTGGTAAGAAAGGGTTCTCATGCGTTCGGCCGTCACTATCTCACTTGTTGCGGAAGCATCTGGCGGACCGTTTGTGTTTTGGCACGACTTAGAGGCTGGCTGCGTTCAAGCAGCGGAACTTGGATTTGAGGCGGTCGAAGTATTCCCTCGGTCAGCGTCAGAAGTCGACGTCAACCTTTTGCGTAGTTGTCTCGACAGACACAACCTCAAGCTGGCTGCGATCGGGACAGGAGCCGGTTGGGTCGTGAGGAAGTTGCGACTGACCGACCATGATGAGACTGTGCGAAAGCAAGCACGTCACTTCATCAGCGAGATTATCGACGTCGCAGGTCAGTTCGGTGCTCCGGCAATCATCGGCTCGATGCAGGGGCGAGCCGAAGGAACTTTCAGCCACGAACAACATCTCGTTTGGCTGGCTGAAGCTCTCGACGAACTCGCTCCGCGAGCCGCGAATCACGGTACGACACTGCTGATCGAGCCGCTCAATCGCTATGAAACGAACTTAATCAGAACGACTGCCGATGGCGTTAAGCTGATCAGTTCGCTGAAAGCCAAGAACGTCAAGCTGCTCAGCGACCTTTTCCACATGAACATCGAAGAGGTCGATATTGCCGCCGCGTTTCGCGAAGCGGGTTCGCATGTCGGACACGTCCATTTTGCCGACAGTAATCGCCAAGCGATCGGGTTCGGTCACACCAACGTCCCGCCGATCATGGAAGCACTTCGCAGCATCGGCTACGAAGGTTATCTGTCTGCGGAAGTGCTGCCGCTTCCAGATTCGTTCGCCGCGGCAAAGCAGACGATTGAGAGCTTTCGTCGGGGCACCGAGATTTAGAGTGAACCCGAAACCGTAGCCACAAGCTGCCAGCTTGTGGACGTCCCGCGGCAAGCTGGCAGCTTGCTAATACGTTGATCATCCACAAACCAAATTCCGTTTAAGATCGTAGGAATCATCCCATGCAAACTCGCGTTCTTGGCCGCACCGGCCTGAACCTTCCCATACTCAGTTTCGGAGCCTCATCATTAGGTCAAGAGTTCCGCAAAGTGAATCTCGATGAGGCACTCAAAAGCGTGCCGGTTGCGATTGAATGTGGCTTGAACTTCATCGACACGTCGCCGTTTTATGGTCGAGGCATGAGCGAAGTATTACTCGGCATCGCATTGCGAGACATCCCGCGAGAGAGCTTTACGCTTTGCACGAAGCTCGGTCGCTACGACCTTGCCCATTTCGACTTCTCGGCCAAGCGAGTCGCTGAAAGTGTTGACGTCAGCTTGCATCGTTTGGGGACCGATCATCTCGACATTGTGTTGTGTCATGACATCGAGTTTGTCGAGATGCAGCAGATCGTCGACGAGACAATTCCGGCCCTGCGAAAGATTCAGCAATCAGGCAAGGTGCGATTTATCGGCATCAGCGGCTACCCCATGAAGCTGTTCAAGTTTGTGCTCGACCAAACGGATCTCGACTGTGTGCTGAGCTACAACCAGTACTGCTTGCAGAACACTCGCTTCGCCGACGAACTCGTGCCGTATCTCAAGACCAAGGGGGTCGGAGCAATGAATGCTGGCCCGTTTGCCGCTCGCTTACTAACGAACGCCACTCTTCCGCCGTGGCACAAAGAACCTCAAGCAGTCAAAGATGCTTGCCGCCGCGCGGCCGAGCATTGTGCGAAAAACGGCGTTGATATCGCACAGCTTGCCGTCCAGTTTTCAATCGCCCATCCCGACATCACGACGACCGTCGCCGGCAGTGCGAACCCAGAAAACATTCGTAATTGGGCTCGCTGGGCGGAACTGCCGATTGATCAGCAACTCTTAGCCGACGTGTGCAAAATCCTTGACCCTGTCAAAAACATAGGTCACATCGAAGGGCTACCGAAAAACAACTAAGTGGAACTGTCGTGATGCTGCCGCCGCTCAATCCTCAATGGGTGAGAGCTATTTGCCGATGCAGAACTTGCTGAAGATGCGATCGAGGACATCGTCGGTATAAACCGCGCCGACGATGTGGCCGAGATGCTCCAAGACGTCGCGCAGTTCAATCACAATCAAGTCTTCGCCGATTCCAAGCGAAATTGCATCTTCGGTTCGACGCAACGCATCACGAGCGGCAAACAAGCTCTCTTGGCATCGCGACGCAGTCATACCGAGCAATTGCCTTTGCCCACGCGTATCAATGGCAAGCGTCTCTCGCATTCGTTTGCAAAGTTCATCGAGCCCCAATCTAGTCGTTGCGCTCACGGCAATCGTTGAAGGGCTAGCGATGATCGACGCCGATTGACGGTCGGCCTTTGTTCCGATTCGCAACAATCGATGTCGTTCGCGAGAGACGTCGGCAAACAATTGCTCATCTTCCTCACGCTGCCGATCGTCAGCCGAAAGGTCGCTGCACCAGACGATGAGTTCGGCATTCTGCCATTGTTCGTCACGCATTTGCTGGGCGACCGCGTCGATGCCGCTAGCCGCTTTGTCCCATCCGGCGGTATCAATCAAATCCACATTTAGTCCATCGCGGTCGAATGGCACTCGCAAATAATCGCGCGTCGTGCCGCAAACGTCCGAGACCAATGCCGCTGACTGACCGCTCAGCGCGTTGAGCAACGTACTCTTGCCAGCATTGGGCAAGCCCGCCAACACGACTTTCGGTCGCGACGAGCTGGTGAGTCGCCGGCTGGCTTGATCGCAAAGCTCCGCAACCTTCTGTTGAGCATCGCCGATCCGGCGTGACAACGACTCGCGCGAGACAAACTCAATGTCCTCTTCAACGAAATCGAGCCCCGCCTCGAGTTCGGCCAACAGGTCCAGCAGATCGCTCCGGAATGCCGCGATTTGATGTGATATGCCTCCTGCGAGCTGTCGCAGTGCTAGCTCCAGCTCCTCGTGGTCAGCCGCATCAATGACGCCAAGCACCGCTTCCGCCTGCAACAGATCGAGCCGCCCAGCGAGGAACGCTCGCAATGTGAACTCACCTGGCCGAGCTGCTCGACAACCTGTTTGAGTGAGTTGTGTTAGCAACGCTTCGAGCAGTGGCGGCGAACTGACCAGATGCAATTCAACCAGCGACTGTCCGGTGTAACTTCGATTTGTCGGCCAGAAACAAACAGCGACGGGCAATCGTAATCCGTTTCGCAACGGAGCGTCGTCCCACGGCGAATCAATCAGCAATCGCCATTCACCAACGTGCCGTTCCGCCACACGAGTCGATTCCCAACGTGCAGCATCAACCGGAGTGAAGTGAGACGACACGACATCCTTCACGTCCGCCCCACTGACGCGCACGATTCCGCGACCACCACTTCCCGGAGCCGACGCCAACGCCACGATCGTATCGTTCAATTGCAAAGTCATGTCCGCAAATTAACGCTCAAGCACATTAACTCGAAGCGTGAACAACAGCGACTCCCAATCTTAATCGCTGATTTCCGTGTAATTAGGCAACATGACAACCTTGTCGGTTCGCCATCATCCGTGCTGGTTGGAACTTGCACGCCCCAATTCGAGCGTTGCTTTTATGGTCGTACTGAAAGCTTCTGTTACCGCATTACAGCAGGGCAATTTCGAAATCCATCAAATGACTCAGCCGATCAGACTCATGACGTTTCTCCGCGATTCGCGAGCATCCACACATGTAGGCTAGCGAGGCTTGAAGTGACAAGCGGCACGGTTACACTGAAGCGTCTCGCGGTTGTTCGACCCTGCGAACTATCGACGGTTTCGGAAATCACAGCGACAGGGTGGCAATTGGGGTAGTGGAGAACTTCAAAATTCAACATTAGCGGTGGCATTTTGCTGTCGATATTTGAAAATTTTAGAAACGAGTAAGTTTTCGTCCCAATATTTTTCGAGTTTCATCGTAACTTAAGGCACGGTGTCTAAACTTCCCTGTCATCCTTCGCTCCTGCGATTGATTGATATTATCAATGCAAAGTTCATGGAAACCGCACCCCAAAGTATGACGATTGTCTGTTGCAATTTTTTTATGACCAGGAAACTAACAATGGATATTTTGGAATAGAAATACCGAACTGGCTTTTCGCTTGTGCCAATAATCTCATACGCATTTGATCGAACCGGAGGTTTTTATGGTTTCGGGTATTCGTCGTCGCAGCGGTTTCACGCCAGGGCCAGCGCGCATAACTGGGTAATCTAGGGCGACTTGCGCTCTTTCTGTTTGTATGGTATCTCTGTCTCCTGGAATATGTCTGCGTGAGTTCTCTGGTCGTGTGACTATGGGCTGGAGCGCAGGAGTCCAGACCA
>JAPLNX010000486.1 GCA_026400935.1 Planctomycetia bacterium
GGTTCTATTTCCGGGTTGAACTTCGACGCTCCGAACAGCCATCTCATCTACAAGGCCAAGAACGCGCCGACCGGGCCGCTGCAAACACATCTTGCCGCACCGACGTTCGCTTACGCTGCGCACGGGACGCCAGGCGATATCTCGATCATCGAGCAAGATGGCCTGAAACTGACGAGCCTTGATCACTACGACGTGCCGTTCAACGCGAACATCGCCTTCGGTGACGACACGTTCTCAGGCATCAACTGGGTGACGACGGCGACGACCGATTGGCTCGATCAAGTCCGGGATGGGCATGACATCTACGCGCTGGTTGTGCCGAACGGAAATCTTTCGATCAGTTTGCTGGCGGAAGACTCGTTGTTGTTCTTGGACGCCGGGCAGATCGTCACGCAGGGAGCGGGCAAAGACATCACGATCACTGCGGACGACATCACATTCCGCTCGGGTCCGTCGCAGGTCATCGGCACGGGCAAGCTGACGGTCAAAGCTCAGCAAGCCGTTTGGAATTATCGGCTCGGTACCGCTGGCGAGAACGCGGGTGGTTCCGATCTGGCCCGAAACGCATTCGCGCGCAGCATGGATTTCTCATCGCGCGATCTCGCGGCGCTGGCGGATGCCTATTCGCAAGTCACCATTGGCCGCGGCGATGCCGGCAACACAATGATCATCGGTGATGCGCATGACTCGCACATCATCAAGTTCACGGGGCAGACACGCGATCGCGACGCTCGCTTCCGCGACCCCACAAAACTATTGACCGACACATTGATCGTCGCAGGTAACGCCGACGCAACGGGCAAGCTCGACATCTCGGCGCCCGGCGGAGTCACTATTCAAGGACCGAATCTGCATGTCCCGAACGGCGGCATTGATTCCGGTCTGACCGCGCTCGAACTGATCATCGACGTCGGCAATGACTTGCTGGTAAGCGGCTGGTTGATCGCAGCGGCGATTCTGGAAGTCACCGTGAATGGAAAGGTGACTGTCGATGTTGGCGCGCTGATCGAAACGCGCGATGACAATAACACTCTCCTGCTCGACGCGACTGGCTCGATGAGCGTTTCTGGCAAGATTGAAGCGCAGGGAGCGGGTGGCAAGCCATATCTGAAAGCCGGTGGCACGTTCAGCTTGCTCGAAGGAGGCAGTGTCTCGGCACCGGGTGCGAACGCCTTGGTGAAAATCGAATCGGATGTGTCGGTGGCTCTTGATGAAGGGACATCGGTTCTCGCAGGCGTGCAGTTCGATACCTCCAACGGTTCGCCGGTGGCGCAGGTGACGGGCGCGAATTCCAATGTCGTGATTCGGTCGCCGCATGAGCTGTTCATTCCCAGCTCAGTCGCTGCAAGTCAGGGGATCACCTTCGACGCGGGAACGGCGCAATTCGATCACAGTGACTTTCTCCAATCGCTCGTGCCGACAGACCATCCATTGCATAACCGCAGCCATTACGGATTGCTGGTGACGGGCACGTTGTTGACGTTCGGCAATGCGTCGGACCTGGTGTTGGTGGCGGACGACGATGTGATCGTGCGCGGCAACATTGATATTCGCGGTGTCGGCTCGAACCTCATCATGCAGTCTGACAAGTCTGTCTTCTTCGAAGGTTTCACGACGCTGGCGAGTGGCAATGTCACCATCTTTGGCGGTGTCGAACTGGATGGCACCGATCGAGGAGGTGCAGACGCGACGGGCAGCAGCGTGACGATTTACGAAGCCTCGCGCATCGAGACTCATAACGCTGGCAGCGTCATTGAGATTCGCGGTTCTAAGGATGTCGACATCCTCGGTGCCGTGATCGCGGGTGGAACGGTTGGCAGCAGCGGCGTCACGTGGGCGGCACCTGGGGGCTCCACCATCACAGTGACCGCAGGCGAGCAGATCTTCCTGGATAATGCCTTGCAGGCATCGTGTTCGGTGACGCTCAATGGTGGTACGCCGGGAGCGGACGATGGCGCGTTGAGCGTCGTCATGTCTCCGGCTTCGGGCATCAATGCGGCGGGGTTGTCGAGCGATTCAGGGGCGCGGGGACTGGTGCAGATCACTGCTCCCGGCGATCTCGAAATGATGGGCGACATCACAGCCGGTGCGACGATCGTCGAAGCGGCCGGCGAACGGACCTTCGATTGGACAGAGCACCTCAATTCCGACGTGCTGATCACAGCGACCGGGCGCGCCTTCATCGGCGGCAATACGGTCAACAGCGAGGGGCAACCGACGACGGCCGGCGGCGTGATTCGCGCCAGTCGCTTGATTGACATCGACGGCACGACGCACAGCAGCGGCGTTGCCGTTGAGGTTCATCCCAATAGCGAACTCTCGACACACAACACCGACGGTTCGATCGTCATCACGAGTCCTCAAGACGCCGTGATCCGAGATCGCATCGCCTCCGGCGGTGAGATCATCGATGACGTTGTCACGCTCTTCGACGGCACGGCGACACTGAGCATCACGGCGGCGCATCAAGTGGTAATCAGCCGGGAAGTCGGAGCCGCGAAGACGGTCACGATCGTCGGCGGCACCGATCCGGTCGTTGCGAACGAAGCTCTTTCTGGTTTGAGCGTTGCGGTCGCGGGGACGGGCCTGCTGCGGACGTCGAGTGCCAACGGACGGGTTGATGTCAGCGGACCGGGCAGCATCACGTTCTTCGGACCGCTCGATGACTCGACTTACAACGTGCAATCGCCGGGTGTTGATTCGGCCATTCACATCACTTCGGGCGACAAGCTCACGATGGGCGGGCGATTGCAGAGCTACCGCGACATCGTGTTGAACAACAGCACGTTGCCGAACTTTGCGGCGTCGGTCGAACTGACCGAGACGAGCTTGTTCGAAACGATCAATGGCTCGATCACGGTGAATGTCGGTGGCACCGGAAAACTGTTCGGCGACTTCACGGCGGGCGGTGACGGGTCCGACATCACGATCCTCTTCACGTCGGACAACCTGACGATCACCGGCGACTTGAAGGCGGCAGACGAGATCACAATCGACGCCGCCGGAGTGCTTGATGTGTCCGGAGATCTGACGGCCAATCGGCTGACACTCTCGGCGGGGACAAGCACGGTGGAAGGTCAGACGGACCTCTTCATTCGTCAGACCGCGACACTGGCTTCGGCGGGAGCGGATGCGGTGATGTCGCTGACGGCTCAGAACAACATCGCGATCGACGGCACAGTCGGTAGCGGAACTCATGAGAGTTCCGTCGGAAATCTGACGATTTCCGCTACGGGCACAGTGACGATCGAGTCGCTGGCGGGCGATATCACTCTGGCTGCCGAGTCTGGGCGCATCGAGAGCGATGCCGAGTTGTTGATCAAAGGTCGCAAGCTCGACCTGTTTGGCATCGTGCAGACGAGCGGCTCTTCGGCGGATGTCGGAGAATACGACGTCACATTCGACGCGAGTACCACACTGACGGTGACTGGTAATGTGGATGTTGCGGGGTCGTTGCTGGCGAAGGCTCCGCAGTCAATTGAGGTATCGCGCGGCACGTTGCGTAGCGGAACTCGTGAGAGTTCCGTCGGAAGTCTCACGACTTCCGCTACGACTCTTTTGAGAATCGAGTCGCCCATCGTCACTGTCGGTAAGGCGGAACTGGTCAGCGGCAAGCAGACCGAACGAGGCGGCGTGATTGCTTCGGCAGGACAACTGGAGATCGTCGCAACCGACGTCTCACTGCGAGCGGGCACTCAAGTTCTGGCAACTGGCCATGATGGTTCGATCCGCATCGACTCGGACTACCTCGACGTCGTCGGCAGCATTCGAGCGGGGGCGGATATCACCAATGCCGGTGCCATCGTATGGACCGGCACTGCGGCGGATGTTGATCTCAACATCCGACAGATGCTGACTCTGGGCGGACAGGGTTTTGATTCTTCCGGCGCGTTGGCCGATGTCGGAGGTCGCATTCAAGCAACGGGCACGATCGACATCGCGGTCAATGGCGGCACGGATGCCGTCGGCTTCCATGTCGCCAATGAATTGAGCACCGTGCAAACCGACGCGACCGGCTTCGGAGCACTCACAGCGACCGAAGCCAGCTCCATCAAAATTGCGACTGACCGCAGCCTGCACTTCGCGGGCTCGATGTTCGCGATGGACGACGGCGCGGACATCACGCTGACAGCGGGCAAGCTGCTGAAGCTCGACGGTTTCGCTCAAGCCGACGATCTACTCACCGCGACCGGCGGCACGGACGATTCCGGGTTGACCATTCACGTGACCGGTACGCTGACAACAGCGGACGGCGGCCACATTTCGCTGAGCGGGCCGGGCCAGATTCTGAATGAAGGAGTGATCGGGCAACTGCGACCCGATGGTGATGAAGCGGTCGTCGATACCGGCAGCGTGACGATCACGACTCCAGGTGCGTTTGATGTGCGTGGGACCGTGATGGCTCAAAGCCTGATCAACATCCATGCCGCGCAGATCAACGTCCTTAATGGCGGCTTGATTCGAGCGACTCACTCCGACGCGCTGATCGATGCGCGTGCCACCGGCAATGTGCTGATCGCTCGCGGCGGACAGATTCTGTCGTCCGGTTCGATCCAGTTGCTGGGTCAGAACATTCGCGTCGATGGCTTCGTCGATAACAACAACGGCAGCAAACTTCCCCGAGTGCTCACTAATGCCGTCGAGTTGATCGTCATTACTGGCGCGATGACTTCAAAGGGCGACCTGCATTTGAACGCGGGGGTCGGAGCCGATTGGACCGACGAGCAACTCACGGGAGAGATTGGCTCTGACGACCTGACGGACGGCTTGGTGCGAGTGGAAGGGGCGGGCAAGTTGCTCGCGGTCCGCACGTTGAAAGCCACGTCGGGCGGAGATGTGGAACTGCAAGCCGATGCCACGGCTCCGGGTGCTCAACGGTCGGTGCAGACTCCGACGATCGTCTTCTTGCCACAGACGATTGACGTCGTCATCGGTTATCGCGAGGTCGCAGACGGCGTGGTCTTCACTCCGGTCATCAAATGGGTCGACACATTGACCGAGATTCAGACGGGCGTCGAGCTCGTCCGCAACGGCACCTACTTCCACACGATGGACGTCACGCTGACGCAAGACGGCTACTACAACGGCACCACTCAGCGCGAGTACTTCATTCAAGGGATTGACTACGCCAACAGCTTGGCCGACGTCACGGTGAATGCCTTCGGATTAAAACTCAGTGCGAATAACTCTGGCCAACCGAACTGGGTCTTCCTGGGTTCGCCGGACAACGTGGGCTTCGATCTGAGTGACACGAGCGTTGTCACGTACAACTTCTCCGATTCTCCGATCACGAATCAAACTGGTTCCGACTTCAACGTCTACGAAGTCGTGGGAGGCGACGGGGTTGAGTTCGACAAGATCACGATTGAAGTCAGTGCAGACGGAAAGAAATTCTTTAACATCACTGCATCGGCTGCAGACGCGATGTCAGTCACGGGTGACGAGAGCCACGACGATGCATTCGCTCGTTCGTATGACATTCTCAGCACTGGTTTATCTGCGGTGAAATTTGTCCGCATCACGGGCTCAACGGCGGACGGTTTCGTGTTGGATGCGGTCGGAGCGACGATCGTGAATCCGCACCAGGCACAGGTCATCGACTGGCAAGGGGACGCACCTGGGGCTGGGGCGACGTTTAATCAACTCAGCCAGGCGCAGCGTGAGATCGTGCGGACCACGCTCGGCTATAAGCCGCTCTATGACTTCAGCTTCGCGAACGCGAAAGAGCATCGCACCCAGAACGGCTCGACCTCTGAGGTGGATTGGACTCCGTATTGGGCCACAGCGGCGACCCATGTCGTGCAGATCGCGGCACCGGGACTGGAAGACTGTTATATCCGCTTGCCGATCGATGCGGAGTTGGATGTGGCTCGCGCTGTCACTCAAGGGACGCCGACGACCTCCACCGAGACGGTCGGCTCATTCATTGATACGGCGATTGCGCGATATGACCAAGATAAATCTCGCTACACCGGCATCCAAGATTTCGACCAGAGTATCGAACGGTTCGCCGTGTCCTACGCTCATGGCGGACGACAGATATTCACGCTCAACGATGGCTTTGGCGGGGCGCTGGTGGCGACTCCCGCCTGGGGTACCAGTGTTGACACGGAAGTTGCACGTGATCCGAACTCGCGTTTAGTTCTCGCTCCGCTCGGCTTCTCGCCGGATGCTGCGACGGTGACTGGCAGCCAAGTGGTCAATGTACGGCCCGATGTGCCGGTCGTTGATCCATCACTCTTTCCGAGTTTGAATGACAACCCGCGTCCGAAGACGGTATTCACCTATGCTTCGGCACGAGTTGATTTTTCCACCGCGTACTTTGCCGCGCTGGCAGCCGGCGGCCATCTGGCAACGATCACTTCTGCTCGCGAGCAGTACTGGGCAGTTCAGGCGGCGGAGGGGAATGCCGTATGGCTCGATGCATTTTCCCTGACAAATACGACTGACTTCGTCTATTACGCTTGGTTTACTGGGGAACCGTTCGTCTATGCGAATTATGGTGGTGGATTTGGTGGAGACTGGTTTTATTTTGACTCCGTACACCTCGAAGGCAGAAGGCCCCGGGACACTCTGTTTTTGAACTCGGATGGCACTTGGCTAAACACCTTTGGCGGAGGTAATGCGTTTGGATATCTCATCGAACACCCGGGCGTCGAAGATTTCTACGACTACCAGTTCGATTGGACTTCAAAGGCGCACGCAGTTGAAGACACGCGATTGACGCTGAGCTTCCAGTGGACCGGCAAGCAACAGGATCTCTTCACGGAAGTGCCGGTGTTGGAACTCACCAACGCGCGACTGCCGGTTACGGAACAAGTCGCGACGACTGGTTGGGTTTCGGTGCCGATCACCGAACAGCAGACAGTGCTCAAGCCGACTCGCGTGATGGTCGCTGGCCCAGCCACCGAGTTCGCGGTCTTCAGTGGTGACTCGCTGAAGTCGGAAAGCTCGATTGTGATCGACGCGGCACGCGATGTGTCGCTGTCGGGGCTCGTCACGTCCAAGAACGAAGCGGGGACAGCCGGCTCCATCACGATCGATGCCGGACGCGACTTCTTGATGAGCGGTGCGAAGCCCGATGGTGCTGCCGAAACCATGCAGGCAGCAGTCGCCGGTATGACAGCCGTGACCAATATCTCGATCACGACTGGCGGCGACTTCACGCTTGCCGAGTCCATCAACATCACGGCCGATGACGGCAACGCCGCAGGCTCGATATCGAACAAGATCGTCGTCACGACGACCGGCGATGCGATCATTCGGGGGACGCTTTCGACCACCAACACCAAGATTGGCGAGATCACCGTCAATGCCGGTGATGAAATCGAGCTCAAGGGAGAAATCCTCTCCGGTCACGTCGTCAATGTCTTTGCCGGTGCCGATGGGACAGGCGGTATCACGTCCGACATCCAAGGTCACATCAAGACGCTCGGTAGCGAAGTCCATTTCAAAGCGGGAGCAAACGGCGGCAACATCACGCTGACCGACTTGTTCCTCGAAACCGCAGGGCCGCTGACGATCATCGCCCCATCCGGCTCGATCACTCAGACCGGTGGTCTGCTCTCAGCGGGAGCGTTAAGTGCCAATGCGAAGGATGGGATCTCCCTGACCGTCGAAGCAGATTCACTCGACGCCGAAGTGACCGGCTCAGGAGGTATCTTAGTCGACGGTTACGGCCCGCTTGCGCTCAATCGATTGGTCACCAAGGACGGCACCATCGAGGTGCAGAGCACGGGCAATATTGACGTCGGCATGGTTTCGTCGGGTGGCGAAGGTAACAAAGCGAGTATCGTGCCCAAGGGGAGCGCCACACTCACCGGTAATCTCTCGTTTGCCGACCCACTGTTCGCTCGCGTCGCAGGGGGCAACACCGTGACGACTGAAGCCAGCGAGTTGCATTTGACCGTCACCTCGCCCGGCGGAGTGACAGTCAATCACCTCGGGACTGGTCCTCTGACCGTTTACGTGACGGTGGTGGACGGCTCCGTGACGATCAACACGGCCGGAAACTTGTTCGTCGCCGAGATGAACCTGTTGTCGAACGAACCCGGCAACTCGATTACCCTCGATGCTGGTGGCGACGTGACGATCACTCGGATTGATGCTGGCGACTATTCTGCGACCACGGCAGACGCCGCCGCCTTGCGAACCGCACGCGGCATGGCCGCCAATGCGCCCTTCACGTCCCTGACGAACGTGACGATCCGCGCCGGCGGTGCAATTCTCGAAGATGCGATCGTCGATGCAGACATCGACATCATCGCAGGGACACTGACATTGCAAGCCGGCACCGGCATCCGCGGCTTGGAACTCGCTGTCAACGAATTGACCGAAGCCTCAACAAGGACCGGTTCTGTCGTCCTCAGCGATACCGACGGCGTGAGTGAACTCAACCTTGGATTGGATGTCTTCAAAGCCACCGCTGCGGCGGGCAACGTCACGATCCATGCCGACGGTTCGCTGCTGGTCGGAGTGGTGAATGCTGGCGGGACAGGCCAAGCGGTGAGCTTGATCGCGCAGACCGGCTCTTTGGCGGTGCAGAAACATGGGGATGTGACATCCGGCATCTCCTCAAACGGAGGCATCGAAATTCGAGCTGCACAAGACCTGCGGCTTGCCAGCACAATCACGGCCAAGAACGACGTGTCGATCGTGGCCGGAGACAACGTGCTGACAGACTCGGCGACCTTCTCCATCTCGACAACCGGTTCGGTGTCGATCGACGCTCAAGATGCGATCACGCTCAATGGTCCGATCGACGCTCGTGGTTCGGTGTCGGTGATTTCGCACGCTGGCGATGTCATTGTGCCGACGGAGATTCATGCTCACTCAGGCGGGGCGCTCAACGAGATCGTTCTCTCGGCTCACAAGAACTTGAACTTGGCTGGAAGCCTGTTCGGCCCGGTGACAACTCGGATGTCGCTGACAGCGGGCGAGGAATTACTCACCAGCTTGGCACAGTCTCCGTGGATCGTCACGGGAACAAACGGAGAACTTCTGGTCTCCTCCGGTGCCGACTTGGTGTTAGTCGGAGCGACGACACTTCAAGCGGACCACATCACGCTCGCGTCCAATGGTTATGTGAACGGCGCTGGTCATTCGGTCGGCGGCGAACTGACGCTGATTGCCGCTCCGAAGGGAGCAACGGCTTCCGCTCCGAAAACAATCACACTGACGGCAAAAGATTTCTTGAATCTTCAAGAGAAAGTGACCGCCACCGAAAGCATCAAGCTCAACAGTGTGCAAGTGACGCTGAACCGATCGGGACTGCTGCGTCAATTGGAAGACTCGCTGTTCGTCGACGGGACTGACACGGACGCCGCTCAAGTGGTGCTCAAGACGTCGATCGGTCAGCTTGCCGCTCCGCAAATCGAAGTGAGCGCGGGGACGACACTGTTTTTCAATCAAGGGACGAAGTCAGCAGACCAGTTGCTAGCCACCGGTCAGATCATTCTGAACGGCGGCACAATCACCGTGGTAGTGACCACAGACGGCGATGACGAGCGGGCGGTCAGCACCGGCGATCCGACAATCAGCGGTGACGTCAGCGGTGCCGGGAGCTTGAAGAAAAAAGGGGACGGCACACTGTCTCTCGACGGAGCGAATACCTACACCGGAACCACGGTGGTTGCGGCAGGGACGCTATTGATCAACGGCAGTACGAGTGCAGATAGCACGGTTACCGTGAATAACGCCACTCTCGGCGGTGTCGGCACAATCAACGGCACGATCACGCTTGGAAACGGCGGACATCTCACGCCAGGCAAGGCCAATCAACTCGGCAGTCTCAAGACAGGCTCAATCACGTTCTTGCCCGGTTCTGATCTCGAAGTCGAATTCGATGAGTCGAGTCACGATCAATTGAACGTCACGGGAACAGTCACGATCGGTGCGAACGTGGGACTGCACATTGTCGGCTTCAACGGTTTCGCTCCGAAGGTGGGGGACATCTACACGATCATCCTCAACGACAATTCAGACGACGGATACGGCAAGAGGTTTGCTACGACGACGTTCTCTGATTTGTCAGAGACCGGCTTGAACGCAGGAGTTCTTTACGATGGCGGAAACGGCAACGACATCGAAATCCTCATTGACGACGTCAACGATCCGCCAACAATCACTGCCGATCACAGCGGAGTCATCGCCGACAAAGTGACCGGAATCGCGACGAACACTGGAACATTCTCTGACTTGGACCTCGCCGACATCGTGACGCTGACTGCGTCGATTGGAACGGTGACTAAGGGAACGAACGGCACATGGTCGTGGTCGGGAACCTTCGCGAATTCCACGCGAGTCACGATCACCGCGACTGATCCGGAAGGTCTGACGGACACGGTTACGTTCCGAGTCGGCGTGCCGGGCACTTATATCACCAACAACAACGGTGGGACGGGAGCCAACGATCTGCCAAACGACACGCATGTCACCAACGACGACATTCGGGTTTATGTCCAGAACGGTCGTATCTACATGCAAGACCTGACGAACGGCATCATTGCCACATCTGGCTCGACGCAGGTGGATGGCTTCACCGTGCAGTTGGATTCGCTCAACGTGCTCACGTTCAACGGGACGAGCGGCGATGACAAGCTGACGATCGACTTCAGCAACGGCAATCCGATCCCCGCGAGTGGGCTCGTCTTCAATGGTGGAATTGGCTTCGATTCGCTGGTGATCGTCGGACTCGACGAGATGTTCGAGGCCTACACGATCAACTTCAACAATGCGACGGACGGCAACATTCAGTTCCGCAACGGAGCAGTGGTTGGTTCGTTGTTGACCTTCACGGGCATTGATCCGCTGACGATCGACGGCACGCCGAGCAACATCGTGCTCAATCTACCCAAGGGCAACAATAACGCGGTCCTCTCGGCGATTGATGACCACACGATGAAGTTGTCGAGCACCACGTTTGAAACGACCACGTTCTCGGTTGATGCCGCGTCGTCAGTCACGATCAACGGCAACACCGGCAAGGACTCGTTCGAGATCACCAGCGTTGCGGCGAACTACACCGGTTCGTTGATCATCAACGGCAATCGTGGTAGCGATCGACTGGTTGTCGATCTGGCAGGTGGGACGTCACACATTCCTGGCGGACTGCGGTTCAACGGTGGCTCGACGGAGATCGACACACTCGTCGTGAGAAATCCTGGAGCGAAATTCGATGCGCTGACGTTCCGTCCGACGACATCCAACAGCGGTTCATTTAGCCTGCTCAACAACGGCAACAATCCGGGCATTGACGACGACGTCACTTCGGTTTTGTCGTTCGTTGATGTCAGCCTCGTGTCTGTCGAAGGGACTGCGACGAGCGATATTGTGTTTGATCTGCCGAATCGAAATGACAATGCGTCGATCAAAGATATCACTGGTGCAGGATCGGAACGGTTTGAAGCGTCCGGGTTGGCGTCGTTGAACTTCAATCTCGCCGGAGTGAATCGGCTCGTCGTCAATGGCAACAACGGCAACGACTCGATCTCCATCCAGAGCCTCGATGTGCTCTTCAGCGGCGGAGTCGTATTGAACGGTGGCGAAGGGAACGACGCGCTCAATGCGAGCGGCGCGAAGACCGTCGTTCCGAGAAGCGGCAGACTTCCAGCCGTCACCACAGCAATCAACACCACGCTGATCGGCGGAGCGGGGAACGACCGACTGACCGGTGGCATCGGTCAGGATTCACTCGAAGGAGGCATCGGGAACGACACGCTCACCGGAAACGACGGCAACGATCGACTCTTCGGTGGTGAAGGGAACGATCGACTGGATGCCGGCAAAGGAAACGACACATTGCTGGGCGATGCAGGCAACGACACGCTCAACGGTGGCGACGGTGATGACGCCCTGAGCGGCGGCGCTGGCAACGATTGGCTCGACGCCGGTAACGGCAACGACACGCTGCTGGGTGACGCCGGTAAAGACACGCTGCTCGGCGGAGCGGGCACCGACATCTGCCTTGGTGGCGACGACGACGACTTCATCTACGGGGGCAGCGCACCACGCGGCCAACGGGACACCGTTGCCGGTCAAGCTGGCAAAGACACGATCATCGACGCTCTGGCCGAAATTGACGAAGCCTTCACTATCGACTTCAGCAAGTTGCTCGTGTGATACGCACATATTGGCCGAGTACATCAGGAACAGCAGTTCGATCTCCAAGCTGTCGGTGGATGCGATGCCTGGGATCGCTGTGTTGATACGGCACGTTGTTTAGAACGTCCACTCCACACCGAGATTAACCGTCTGAATCCAGAGATCGCTTTGGGTGGACGGAAACTTGGGCTGCTTCGGTGTCGCACCGGCGGGAGCACCAACCAATGCTTTGTTGATGTTGAAGTCGATCTGATCATCGGCCTTGGCCACGTTGATCAAGAACAATGCCGAGTAGCCCATTCGCAGGGCGAGATTCTGCCGCAATTTCCAATTGAAGTTGGCTCCGAATTCTGGAATGACCGTCCACTCGTCAGTCTGGTTGCTGCCGCTGTTGCTACTGAGTGCGTAGACGCCCGCCGGGATCTTCGAGGTATTACCCGAAGTGAACTTTGTCACTGACTGGCCTCGAATATCAACCATCTGCGACATGCTGCCCGGTGCAACTTTCCCCAACAAGCTGAGTGACCACTGATCTCCGGAGTAAGTTCCTCGCAGACCGAGATCAAGACCGTGGAAGACGTTTCGGGAGTTGAAGTCATCCAGACGATCAATCGTTGAAATACCGGCCAAATTTGGCCCAAGCACACTGTGTTGGCGAATCGTTAAGCGGTCCCCGAAGTCGGCATACCGATAACCGAAAAGCACATCAACACCTTGGCCTTCTTGGCCCAGGATACGTTCTGTGAGATCAAGGTTGACCGAGTAGAAGTTCGCATTCTTCGTATCAACGGTGATGTTGCCACTCGTCGTGCTCCCCGGAAAGGAGACCACTTCCGACGCCTGCACGTTGGCAACCGGATCGAAAAACGGACGAGCCAAAACAGAATGGTCCGTCGAAGAGAAGAAATCACTCGAAGACTGGCGGGGAAGATAGATGAAGCCCGCTTCAATTCCAGCTCCATTTTCATGATCAAAGATGTATCCGGCACCGAGTCGGAAGCCTGGCGAAAGGCTGTGAGACTTCGTTCCCGAAAGCAACGTCCTCGTTCCCGTTTTTCCCAACACACCCGCGTCGTCTTTAGTGGCAGGCACTGGATTGCTGGTTGTGACCAAGGCAGGCAAATGCGCTCCCTCGAACCAACCGAAGAGGAAGTCAGCAGAGACCCAACGATCATTGTTGGGTTCTGCGAACGAGAAATTCTCCGCAGGCATTTCCGCTGCGTTTGCCCCCTCGCTCCAGTTTTGGGCGGACGATGTCGGCAGAGAGGTTGCCTCTTGGCCGTTTGTTCGCCCCAACAGGCTGATGGTCAGCCCAATGGCGAGGATGATCCGATTTCGCATGACGTCGCTCCCTCGATGCCTCAGTTCGCAATTCCGCGAACCGTTGTGTCGTCCCTGACAGGTTGAAATTCTCTGCAATCGAACTTCTGTAAAACTTACTATTCAGCCAGAACATTCACGGTTATGGTCAGTGATGTCAGACCGCCAAGACCGTCACTCGCTTGAACCGTGACGATGTAAGAGTTGTTGTGATCGACGTCTGCCGGGCTAGTGAAGCTCGGTGCTGACTTGAAGGTCAGCGCACCATCAGTCGTGATGTCAAACAAATCTTTGTCCGCTCCACCGATGATCGAATAGATCACGGTTTGAGCTGGCAGATCGGCATCCGTAGCCAACACGGTTCCGACAGCAGTGTTGCCTTCTGTGACGTCAACCGAAGCTGCTCCGTCCGTGACCGTGACCGAAGGAGACGAAATAAACGTCGGGCTGTTGTCGTTGGCCGCTGTCACAGTGACGTTGATGTCTTGCGTTGTCGAACCACCACTGCCGTCATTGGCGGTCACTTGGACGGCGTAGACGTTGTTGGTGCCTGCGTCGGTCGGAGCTTCAAAATTCGGTGCCGATTTGAAGGTCAGCAC
>JAPLNX010000562.1 GCA_026400935.1 Planctomycetia bacterium
ACTGCATCACAATGCCGCCGTACAAGCTCCACACAACGCTTCGACAACCGTGCATCCTTCAGACGTATCTTGATTCCATCCTATGATCCATACCACAGCCACCGAATTGTGTAGAGACCAATGAGCTTGCCTCGGTGGGGTTGGTGGGCATTGCTGGTTTGCGGACGAGGCTTGCTGCTCGCACAGCGCTCGTTGGTTTCTTTGCCTGCTCGTTTTTGTCACGATGATGGCTCACCCAGGAGAGGCTTCGATGAGTGACTTCGTGCATGAGTTTCGGCTTCCCGACATTGATGGCCCGCGTGAGCGAGGCCAGTTCGCCGCGGCACTCGATGCGCTGGCGAAAAGCGAGTTACCCGCCGCATTGGCCAAGCATGTGCTCGGTGGGCGGAACTTGGTGTTGGAGTGGTTTCGCTCGGCGAACTTTCCGGACTTGTCTGATCCACACACGCAATCGAAGCGAATCGCTTGGGAAGCGATGTTCGACAAGGTGCGGGATACAGACACCAAGAAAGCAATGCAGTCGATGTGGGACACACTGACGGCGATCAGTCAGTTTGCTGCCCCTGCGAAAGTGGATCAGCCGTCGAACCACGACCAAGTCCTCCAGTTGTTGTGGTCCGCGATCTCGCGTTGGAGCGCGATGTGGAATCTCCCGAATGACTCTGTTTGTTCGCTCGCAACACTCAAGCCAGGTTCCGACAAAACCCGGCCCCCCGCGTTCGCGAACTCTCCGAAATTGTTCGACACGTTCCAGTCGCTCGCCACGAGCGGTGATCGCGATCGGCCAGGTTTCGGTTGGGGGCATCCGGCGTTGCTGATGTTGGGAGAGTTGTTCCGCTGGATATTGGCTGACATAGACAAGGAACCCGACTTTCCGCGCGACGGCGAGCCGGTCAGCACGTACGTGTTGTTGGCGGACAAGACCGAATCGAATCCTCGCGGAGTCATCGCGAAGCTGACCATCGAACGAGTCCCCTCCGGCAACGGTTCGGTCTATCCCGATCCGCGATCTCACTCGTTGCTGCGAACCGACGAGTATTGGTTTCCCGCGATTAAAACCGCCTGCGACGCGGTACGCCGTGCGTGCCCCAACAATCACGTCCTGAATGAATTCGATTTCCGTTGGCGACTCGAACTCCGGAGCGACCACGCGCTCGACTGGTTCTCTCCACTCAACGGCAACTCCGCCACCGCCGCCTTCGCGATCGCGCTGCGAGCCGCCGTCATGAAGGAACCCATTGATGAGCATTGTGCCGTGAGTGCCACTCTGAAATTAGGCGAGCAATTTGGTGACTCCAACCATCTGCAATACACACCGACCGAACTCGGCAGCGTCGGCTCGCTGAGCCATAAAGTGCTCGGCCCGTTCCGGCTGCTACATGTTTTCGAGTTGTTCGTGGCCGCATCGCAAAAGGCCGACGGCCTTCCCGAAAACTTGCCCGACAACTTTCAAACGCCGGACGTCGCCACGTTCGACCAACTGTTCGAGCGGATGACCAAGTTCGGTCGCATGACTCGCGACTATCGTGAGGCGATCAAACAGCGGGCGGCTGAAATTTTGGAGAGACAATGTTCGCTCAAGTGGAAGGACAGCGAAGGGCAGGCTCGGCAGATGGGGGGCTATGTTGATCCTCGGTTGAAATGGAGCTTCCATGCCCAGCGTCACGAGGAAGCCTCAGGCAAGAAAGACCAAGAGGTCGCTCTGGACAAATCGAAATGCGAACACGAATTGTCGGAGCAGGCGGTCCGCATGGTTCTGCAAGGATCGTTGCCGGACTTGAGGTTCTCGGCGGAGACGGAGGACAAGGTCTCTTCATCACCGGATCATCCGGGCCAGCGATATCGACGAGCTTGGATTTATGCCGACAGCGGATTCGGAAAGTCGCTGCTGCTGGTGCGAGCAGAGCAGCTGATTGCGGACAGTCCAGACCTCATACCAATTCGCATTGGTGGTCCAGGATTAGTTGTTGCGCGGTTGGACTCGCTCTCCATGTTCAACCAACTCTTGTCCAAGATCGGTGATCCGTTTTTGGCGTTGGCCACTGAGTTGCACCAAGGCCAAGGCTTCTTCCCGCTGTCCCCTCAGCCAACGGATTTCACAGAAGAAAAAAACAAACAGGCCAAGAAGGCTCATCTCACAACCATCGCGGAGTGGTTGCAGCGTTTGTTGCGCGCGGGGCGGCTGGTCTTGTTGCTCGATGCGCTCGATCAGACTGAAGACAACAAGGCGGTGATCGAAGTGAGGAATCTCGTCAATACCGCGGTTGTTGCGGGAAACAATGTTTTGTTGACCGGTCGTGAAGAGAGTCAGGCCACGCGCCCCTTGATGCTCAATGGCGAGGGGGCGGGAAAATCTCAGAATGGAGTAGAGATGACTTGGCTGACGTTGGAATTGGAGCCATTCAACGAGCAGCAGCAGAACCTCGTCTTGGAAGACTTCGCCGAACAAGTGCGTAAGAAGGCTCCCGCTGAATTGCTGAAAGTTCCTTTGTTGTTGCTAATGCTGCGTAAATTGGCGGCGGAGGGAAAACTGCAGCCGATCCGGAATCGCGCGGAGCTATTCAAGACGGTCGTTGCTGACTTGATCAAACAGGGACGGACGTCGCAGGAAGGCCTTCCAAAGGATCAGCAGTTTGCGGATGAAGAAGTGGTCATCCGCAAGTTGCGAGAGTTGGCCGCCGCTCAAATCCAGGAATGCGGCACCCCGAACATTCAAGACCTCTCTGCGACGACGTTCGATGCCGTTCGAGCTTATCTCAGCAAAGAACTGTGGTGGGGGAATGAGAAGGATGCCCAATCCGTTTTCGAAACGTTGGCACAAGTCGATCTGACCACGCTGGGCTCGTTGCTGGAGGGATTCGGCAAGCCGGGTCGCACGGGGCTCTCGTGGAGGATGCGATCCTTTTTGGAGTACTTCACGGCACTCGCCATCACTGATCCCAAATTGGAGACCGACAAACGCGAATGGATCGACGACCTGATCGCTCAACACGCGCCGCAGACGACGTCGGTGTAAAGCAAGTATCAGGTAGTACCGCTTCGCAGAAGCGGTGTGTGCAGCACAAGAAACCCACGTAAGACATCCATCCGCCAACAAAGCCACTCCCCTGACACCGACTCCCGAGCGACCCGCCACTTGCAATCGACGTCTACTCCGAGTTTCTTGTGCCTGCGGCACCCAGCATCTTTGATGCTGGGCCACCCCTGACGGTCGATGAACTTGCCACACACCGCGACGAAACAACATGCCCCCCATCATGCACACGGAACCGAGGCTCAAACGACTGGTCAGCGCGTTTGGAGGGCATCCCGATTGGCAGAATGTTTGGCGGCTGGCGCTGGGACAATTGCAGAACGATCCCGAACGCAAGCAAGAGAAGCGGCAGTTGGCGTTGTGGTTGTTGCAGGCGGGGAATCCGTTTCTGGTGCTCGATTGCTTGGCGACCGATCGGTTGCAGTTGCCTCGGCGGATGCAAGACCTGACGCGGTGGTTGGTGCGGCTGCTGTGGTGGCTTCAAGGGGATTTCACCGGCAAGTGGAAAGAAGAGAAGCACGCTCGGCCCGATCTGTTTGATCCGGAGCCGTTGGTGCAGGAGACCGCCAACGCGACCGTGGCGGATGTCATCGCCGCTGGCGTTGGGGTTGGGGTTAAACGGCGGGAGACCGGCCAACGTGCGGAACTCAGAGAGGAACGCAGTGCGGGCGGCTTGCAGCTTGGGTGATTTGGTGATGTCAGCAGACTTCAATAGCTCCCATGCCGAGATCAGCACGCGGCTGTCGCGATTGTCCCGGTGCAGCAACGAGGTCACGACATTCGCGACTCGCACATTCTCGAAGACAAACTCGTGTAGCTCCGGGCGTTTGTCTTCTGGCTTCCACTCGTTGCTGAAATCCGTGCTGCCGGTGTAGTCCAAATGCACCAACCACCGCGTCAGCCGATTGAGCATCGGGTCGAGCACCAAGTTGTCGGTGTTGATCGCATCGAGCACGAGATACGGATTCCCCGCCTGCAACAGCCACAGCGCCAACCGCTGCTTCTCGACATCGCGCTGGTCGTTTTGCAATTGCCCCAACGCGAACCGAAAGACGTTCTGCCAATCGGCATGTTGTCCAAACGCTTGAACCAACCGCTGCAATCGCGGCTGCACTGTGGATGGTGGCTTTGCTGTCGTCGATGTCGTGGTGATGTGGCTCATGAGAGTACGACACCGAATTCGCGTGACGAATGCAATCGAGCTGACCCCACCGAGCTTGCCTCGGTGGCTCGCGGGCTTTTGCACTACGTAAGAAAAACAGACCGTAGTGCAAAAGCCCGATTCCACCGAGGCAAGCTCAGTGGGGAGGTGAGGCGTGTCGTGCCCGGCCACAACGAAGCGGAATGCGAGTCGCGGAGCGACTCGCCTACGTGGATGCGATCGAGCGGCAGATGGTGCAGTCGGGATTGCTGCCGACGACGGCGGCTTGCGTGGTGAAACCGGCGTTCGGTTGCCAGTCGATCCGGAACCATTGCGAGTGATTGATGTCGCCACGCAGCAGCGAGAGCCAAGCCTGCACTCCGGTGGAGACGGTCGTGGAGTTGAGCGTCACCAAGCTACCGGAACGTTGAGAGTGCCACGCCGTGCGGCGGTCTTTCTTCAACGTGTTGGCCGGAGCGGCGAGTTCGTACATCGTCGCCTCGCGATTGGTCAGCCCACCGACGCACGACAAGCAACCGCCATCTCGATCGGGAAGCAGCAACAGTGCGTCGCCGTGAAGTTGCAGTTCGCGAGTTCGTTCATCGCGCTGAACCGTCGAGGCGACATCCAAGTACGGCGTGAGCGAGCGCTTCGCCGCCACACACGCTCGCAGCCGAGCGGCATCGCTATCGACGCACGAGACAATCAAGTCGCTCGGTGCGGCAAGCCATTCGGAAGCGGCGGGGTCCGTGACCGAGGATTGCAGCCAACTGATCGACAAGTCGGGACGAAACTCCAACAACGTCTGCGCGAGTGCTTGAGCTTTCGGCTGACCGACGTCCGCCGCACGCAGGCCGGGAGTGTCAAGATTCGGCGGTTCGATCACGTCACCGTCGATCAAGCGAAGTCGCGAGACTCCCAAGCAAGCGAGCTGCCACGCCATCAACGTGCCGTTGCGACCGCAGCCCACTTGCGTGACAACGCTGCGTCGGACCATCGCGTGTAACTCTTCGCTGAGTGCTCCGGCGATGCGGCTGAAACGCTCGGCGAGGTTGTCGGGATCGGAGTGATCTGGGTCGGCGGGGAAGAGGGGCGGCACGCGGGCCGCGTGCGCCACGTGGAACATTCCGCCGCCAACGATCGTCCAAGATTGAAGTCGCTCGACATGACCTTCACGCCAGACTTCACCCGCCCAACGCTCGCGGTTGCGGCCATCAAGCATGAGCAGCAACATCGCCTGCGACATACGTGGCTGCCAACGGGCGAGCCGATCGACCTGTCGTCCCAAGCCGTCTCGGTCCATCCAGATGATGAGGAAATCATCGAGCGGCGAACGGCTGGTTCCCGTGGGCGGCTGCCGCGTAATCTCGATGGCATCGACCAACGCTTCATCGGATTGAGCGTGTCGGTTCCAACGAATTGAACCGACGGCATAAGCCTCGTCATCAAGCAACAACGCTCGGATGGCTGGCTCCCATGCCTGCTGCGTGATCTTCAAGTCGATCGGTTTGTGGATTGTGGTTGTCATGGAATATCTCCAACACGGGTGGCCCTGCATCGCAGATGCAGGGTGCCGCAGGCACAAGAAACCCGGAGTGGATGTTGATCCGAAGTTGGAGGTCGTGTTTGGAGTGGATGTCTTGTGCGGGTTTCTTGTGCTGCGCACACGGCATCGGTGATGCCGTGCCACCCACGTCGTAGTGCAAAAGCCCGATTCCACCGAGACAAGCTTGGTGGGGCTTAACTCGATCTCATCAGTCGTAGCGTGCACGTTCGCGGAGCGACGCGAGTCGCGCTTGTTCGCGTTCGTCACGTTCGCGTCGCTCGCGACGTTCGAGTGTGCCGAGGTTTTCGGCCAACGCGGGCGAGTGTTCGTCGAGTGAGCCATCAGTAATAGGCTCATCAGTGACCGGTTCGGTCAAAGTTCGGTGAGTGACAAGGCTTTTGAGCGGCTTCGTCCGAGGTTTCGGCGACGGAACGGTCGCTCGTCGTTTGAGTGTGAGGTTCATGATCATCCCTTTCTGCAAAATGATTGTGGATGCGAAAGTAACAACGAGGTAAATCGCGGCGAGCAATGCCACGCGGCAACCAGAGTGTGCCGCGTGAACGAGAACCATCGGCTGAGGGAATCAGCCGGACAGACTCATGCAGCAACGTGATCGCTGGCCCAAACGGCAACAGCCCGTGGACATCGAGCGGTTGCCACAAAACATCGGCATCAACCAATGACGGAAGCGATTCCCCCACCACTCGATCCCATGCGAGGTCGAGCCGATTGGCGATGTCCGAGCAAACTAACTCGGCCTGCACGTGCGGGCCGTGAAACGATTCGGTGTGGTCATGGTGGCTGACCATGTTGGACTCCTTGTGTAAACGGACTGAGCGAGAAGATTGGGTGCCCCTGCATCGCAGATGCAGGGTGCCGCAGGCACAAGAAACTCGGAGTGGACGTTGATCCGAGGTTGAAGGTCGTGCTTGGGTTGGGTGTCGTGTTCGGGTTTCTTGTGCTGCGCACACGGCATCGGTGATGCCGTGCCACCCATTCGGATCATGGCCTTCAATACTTCCAAGGATCCTCGGTCATCCGGCGAGACGTTTCGACAATGACTTCTTTGACGAAGTCCACGACATCGGCGAGAAAATCAAACATGGCAAATCTCCTTCTGAAGAATGACCGCTCGCGGTTGTTGAAGCGGATTCGATCAGCGAGCGAATGACTCGAATCGCAGTGTCAGCAGACGAGTGGCCCTGCGGCTGGCGATGTAACTCGAAGCGTTAGCGAGGGTGGACGCTTCACAAAGCGATGAATTCAAAGTCTCATGGAGCACCCGCCCTCGCTAACGCTTCGAGTTTGTGAGTTTTTCACATTTCAACGAATTCGATACGACTTCACCAAAAAACGACCTCATAGGATTGCGCAGGATCGACGATTGACTGTCAGCTTGAACGAATCGTCGTCCCCAAAAACCACTGAATCGAAAAAATCACAAAATCACAAGCTCTTCGGGTTACATTCGGTTTCGCCGCCTTACGCCGAACGTCGGGAGCGGGCATCGAAGCGAGCGGCTTCGCTGCCCCAGATTCGATCCAAAACTTGATCGGCGGCGGCGGCGTTGTCTACCGGCTTGGACACGACGGACGTGCGGCTCCGAACTGGGACCGACGGGGACGGCCCAGTCCCGGAAGGGATCCCTGAAGTCATCGCGAATGTTGATCGCGACTTCCCGTTTGCACTGGCGAGTGGCTGCTGAAACAACTCACTCCAGAGTGTCAGGCCCAACAATCCCACAAACGCGCATCCCAACGCACACAACGAGAGCGTGACAAATCCCAACATGGCAAAACTCCTGAAAGCGGCCAAGCGTGGGCTTGGCACAAGGCGAGGGGAGAATCTGAGGTTGGCAACGCATGACGGCCGTCGTGGTGTCGCACAATCAGATAAGCCACGCAGAATCAAAACGGGGGACTGATAACTTCAAATCGTCATGAATGAGATGTTTAACCGCTACGCCATCGGTGTGCGCGCCCGCGCCGATGGCGTTCGGGTTAAACAGGCAAACCTCTCGCCTGAGACTGTGATCGTTTTGAAACAACCTCTCGCAATTACAGACGACCGTCGATTGTGAGTTGGACCAGCAGTCCAAAGCGGAGCGGCTCAGAGTTGATCTTCTCAAGCGAGACACACGCGAGTCCTAATTGGCTGACGTGGTCTTTCGTCGAAAACAGCGTCTCATCTTTGGCGTTTCGCAACGACGTCTTGCCATCTTTGAGTTTGACCTTCGCCAAACTTGCGCCTGATACGGATTCGATTTCGAATCCATAGTCGCGTTTCTTGATGCGGTAGAGACGTTCTTGTTTGCCGTCCTCAACGGACCAATCACCGTTGCTCTTACCGGCGATTTTGAACAACACGTTTTTGCGATCGGCATCTTCGATCTTGTAAGCGTCGTCGTGCCGCACGATGTGCCCCAAGACTTTGTCGGCTGCATCTTTGATCTTCAACGTGTGCTCGGACACGGAATAGCGAGCGATCTCTTTGGCATCAGCACCGACCAACTTGGCTCCGTTGGATTCCGGTTTAATTTCATGCGTTCGCTGGCCATCGGCGTTTTTCAGATTGATCCGCTCGGAAAGTTGTTTGGGAGACGCTTTCGCTTGGCCGCTTTTCGGAGCTACGTCGTCTGCCATCAGCTTGTTCGCAGGACGTCCTTGTTCAGCCACTCGGATTCGGACCAACAAGACTGCGAGAATGCACATTACGACAAGTGAGATAGCTCTGCGATTGAATTGTTTGAGCACGACACGTCCTTAAACAACAGTGCGACTAGGTGTGAGTCATTGCGGCTTGAAACGGGCGAGATCTGCGTGAACCACGATGATAAGCGTTACCATGAGGCCGACTCACTTTGGTTTTATCTGTGATTGGTTGAGAGCTTGATACAAACTCAGAAACATCATCGCGACCAAGTGGGGACCGCTGGCGTAAGTGTCCTCATCCGGATTGGGTGGGAGCGGTTTTCCGTGCCAGTCAACTGCCGTCAGTGTTGTGAGCAGTAGGCGGTCTTTGTGGACCCCCGCGAACTTCTGGCGACTCCATTTGGGCAACTGCAAAGCACCTTCGAGTTTTGTCGAAATCACATCCGATTCGGCGTAACGCTTAGGACTCGGCTTCAGCGACACCGTCACTTGCAGCGCGCTTTTAGATTTTGATTTTGTCTTCGACTTGCCGCTGCGACTGCGATATTTCTTACGTCGATCTTGGTACTTTTCTAACCCCTGCAAACAGAAGCTTGTTCCATCGAGAAATCGGCCACTCAGTTCCAACCACGGATCGACAAAGTATTCGACATTCCACGGACCAACCTTCCCTTCACGCACTCGCTTCGTAGCGTGATTGGGCTTCTGCAAGTCGATCCGAACTTCGACCGGCTCATTGCTGGGGGAATCTTTTTCGAGTAACCGCAGTACTTCTTCCAGAAGTTCATAGCGGCGATTGGTCAGATCGGAGGCACCATGCTTTAAGCGTTTCACAATGCAAACAATGAATGCACAAAAACAAAGACCGAGCCAACAGAACGAGATAGCAGGATACTGCGGTAAAGTGTTCGTCATCGACAACATCATGAAAGAGCCGATTCCTGTCAGAACACAGGCGGCTATCGCGTAACCCCAAATTGATTTCTGCCGCTCGTGGTATGCATCAAATTGCCCGATGGTCTGCAGGTCCGCTGTCACTTCGAGAATCGTTGCCGTTCTTTGATATACGAAGGTTTTTTCAAACTCAGCGATATCGACACTCATGATCTCATCCTCTGACAGACCTACTGGACCTCACCGATGTCGTTCGCGAACATCGCAATCAACTCGAAACGCATGACACTGGAGCCGGCAGGGAATGTCAACGATCGCTGGTGAGAACATCGTCTACACATCGTTTGACCGTTTTCCCAATCAAAAGGGTGCGGCAATTCACATCAATGCGTTCTGCCGTGGGCTGCTGTCGGCGTTTGGAAACGTCACACTAATTACGCCAGAAACATCGCCGGTCATGTCGAGCGATCAGGACTTTCCTCGCATTCAACAAACTAGTCTTGCCCCCGGTTGGGAACATGTTGTGGTTCCGGCACTCGGCGACAACTTGATGGAACGAGTGCTGAGCTTTCGACGTCACGCGGACGCTTGGTGGCGAACTCGTCGAGCGACGATTATTCATTTTCGTTCAATCTTTGAAGGGTATCCACTAGCACGCACACGGAGTTCTCGCTGTGACAAACTTGTATATGAGGTCAACGGACTGCCTTCGATCGAATTGAAGTATCACTACCCCAGCGTGGCTGACGATGTCGAGTTACTCACCAAGCTGAATGCCCAAGAGCAATTCTGTCTCGAAGCGGCAGACTTGATTGTCACGGTCAGCCAAACGAACGCCGCCTTGCTCACGAAACGTGGCGTCGATCCCAAGAAGATCCGAGTCATCCCCAATGGCGTCGATCCGTTGATCTTCACGTATCAACCGCCGCGAGCGTGGAACGATCGATCGATCAAGTTGCTGTATTCAGGAACGTTTTCGCCGTGGCAGGGAGTTGACTTGGCGATCGAAGCACTCGCGTTGCTGCGCCGCGATCATCCGGCGAAGCTCGTCTTGGTCGGAGCAGCGGTGTCGCGGCAGTTGAAGGTGATCGTCAAAACGTGCCAGCGATTCGACGTCACAGAACATGTCGAAATTCTGCCCGCAACAACACAAGTAGGACTCGCCACCTTGCACCACGAAGCTGACGTCATCTTGGCACCGCTGCGAGCGACAGAGCGCAACACGTCACAAGGTTGTTGTCCGCTCAAAGTGATCGAAGCGATGGCCAGCGGGACGCCGCTCATTGCGAGCGACCTCCCCGTTGTACGTGAACTGGCCGAACCCGACCACGATGCGTTGCTCGTGCGCCCCGGCTCAGCCAAAACGATCAAAGATGCGCTGCTTCGTTTGCATGAACAACCAACGCTCGGATCGCAACTCAGCCGAACCGCTCGCGAGACCGTCGAGCGCCGCTTCACATGGCAACGAGCACAAGCAGAGTTAATCGCCGCTTATCGCGAAGTGTTGGGAGTTGAGCCGATGGTGGCTCAGTACTCAAACTGAGCCGTTTAAGTTAGCAATCAGTTCGATGAGGAAATTTCACCGCGAAGACGCAAAGCACGCGAAGAGCAAAAGCGTAAACGGGGAGATCAACATCTTCTGGTGGTTGCCATCGTTTCATGTTCATTGATCATTAGAAAACGCTCTTCGTTTTCCTTCGCGTCCTTTGTTTGCGCCTTGGCGGTAAAAGCGGCTCCCTATGAATTTGTCACTCATCCACAACTCGCATCCGCGGTCCGGCGTTGCTATCCGCAGGAAGACTTTGAATCGCATCTTCTCACGGAGCGCTAAGTCGGCCTGTGGATGAAGGAAACGACGTCTGCTGGCATTGGTCATCAACCCTCATCGGATTGGCCAATGACGAGCCGCGTTCAGGACACACGATTCAAGCGACGTAAGACCTCGGTCAGCGCCGCCGCTTCCGCAACATCGCTGAACTTCGTTTCGACGGACTGCCTCGCGGCAACTGTGACCCGGGTTCGTTGATCCGTCGGCATGTCCAACACTTCGAGGCTCGCTTCACCGAGTCGGTGCAATTGTGATCGCGAGACGAGGAATCCTGTTTGATCGTGCTCAATCGCTTCCGGAATTCCACCAGCATCACTCGCCAAAACGGGGATGCCAGCCGCTTGTGCTTCGAGCAGCGCGTTCGGAAGTCCGTCCCATAACGACGGCAAGAGTAACAGATCACACAACGTGAGATGTCGAGCGACCTCACATGGTTCGTGGACTTGCCCGGTGATGAGGATGCGAGCGGCATCCTCCGGGCAATCGGCAGAGAACTCAGACAACATTGCTCGTTCGCGAACGCGCACGTCGCCGATCACGAGCAAACATGCGGGCCGATTCGCTCGCACCGTGCGTAACGCGCGCAGCAAATGTGGCAAACCTTTCTTCTGACGCAGTTCGCCGCAAAAACCGAGTACCGCTTCGTCATCGCGAATACCGAACCGCTTTCGCAACTCCGCATCCGCGGGCCGAGGCGAGAACGTTTTAAGATCAACCGCGTTGCCGATGACAAGCGTCTCTGAATCGCGACCTAAGAGCAAATCAACTTTTTTCGCCAGATCACGCGACACCGATGTTCGCACCGACGCACGCTGCAGCGTCCATAACAACCGAGCGAAATCTCCCGGAGGGAACATCAAGCGATCAACGTCATTCCCACGCACGCTGACAGTCGAAGGAATGTGAACCATCTCAGCGAACAATGTGGCCATGAATCCGGCGGGGAATAAATAATGCCCCCAAACGGCATCGAAGCGTCGTTGCTGGTGCAGCCATTCGAGCACGTTGATCGAATGCTGCAATGAGAAGTCGAGACTGCCGAAGAGTCCCAAACGATGCACGGTGACGGTGCTCGATTCGGGAGTTGGTCGCGATCGCTCCGAAACTAATTCACCCGGTGCAATCGTCTTCGTCCAGGCGAGTACATCCACGCTCACCTCCAACCGAGCGAATGCGGATGCGATTCGGCCCGCACTCCGAGCGACACCGCCGATGTCCGGTGCAAAGCGTTCGGCGATCAGCAAAAGGTTTTCAGCAACCATGAATTTCACTCATGACAAGTTTGGTGGTGAAGGGGACGCTGCAACAAGGTGCTGATAGGAAGCACGGAGAATTGAACCTGTTGTTTATAGCTAACTTTCTGGCAGAGTTTTAAAAATCTGGAAAGCGATCGCAAGGTCGTGCATTCGGCGGAGTCCAAGCCAGAATGGCAGCGGGCCTGGCGGGCGTTCGGTGGCACGGTTGTTGTATCCACCA
>JAPLNX010000055.1:0-9527 GCA_026400935.1 Planctomycetia bacterium
GGCAATTCCATCGTCGGAGCCATCAGTTGCTTCGCTTCTTGAGCACCCGGCTTCTTGTAAGCCGCTTTCGGAGCGTGATGATCTTCCTCTTCATCGTCATCTTCTTCAGCCAAAGCTGCGAGGTCTTTCAGCGTCATCGGCCCACGAGTCAGATTGTCGTTCCCTAAGTCATCCAACAATTCTTGCGGAGTCTGATAACGGTCCTCCGGCTTCACTGCCATCATCCGCTTGATCATCACCGAAATGTTTTCCGGCACCGATTCATTCAAGTCGCGAATATCGGGTCGAGCTTTCGCACTGTGAGCGGTCAGCTTGTTCAACATACTCCCGTCTGGAAACGGTGGGTGCCCGGCGAGCAGGTGATACCACGTCGCACCGAGCGAATATAAGTCGCTGCGAATGTCCGCCGCCTTGCTGTTGCGAGCTTGTTCCGGCGACATGTAATCGACGGTGCCGACTGTCGTCCCCGCACGTGTGATGTTCGTCTCCACCGACTCATCAATCGACCGTGCCAAGCCCATGTCGGCCAACTTTGTCAGTCCGTCTTTGCGGATCAACAAGTTCGACGGCTTGATGTCGCGATGCACAATCTTCTGCTCGTGAGCATGCTGCAACGCGGCTGCCGTTTGCCGAATCACTTCCATTGCCCGCTTGACCGGCATCGGTCCGCGCTTGGCTACGATCGAGTGGGCGTCAGTCCCTTCGATGTATTCCAGCGCGATATACAACAGCCCGTCCGCCTCACCCGCGTCATGAATCGCCACGATGTTATCGTGCTTGAGCGCGGCTGCCGCTTGAGCCTCCGCCTTGAACCGTCTCACCAGCGTCGGGTTTTCCGCCTTATCTCTCGGCAAAACTTTTAGCGCGACCTGCCGCTTGAGTTGCGTGTCTTTCGCCAGAAAGACCGCACCCATTCCACCTTGGCCGATCTTCTTGATGATCTCGTATCTTCCGATTTTTTTCAGATCGTTGAGCTCATTGAAGCCGGTCTTCGATTTTGCAGGGGCCTTCGAGACATCCGGCTGCGCAGTCTTTCCGCCAGTCGCCGTCGACTTGCTGCTAGATATTGGCGGTTTGCCGTCGGATGCTGCCGAAGGCTTCCCCGCACCCGCCAACTTTGTTTTGGGGTCCGGCTCATGCGGCGAAGGCTTACCCGATCCTGCCACGTTGGTCGCCATCGTGTTCCTCAAAACGTTGAATGCCCAATGAAACATCACGCGGCCAAGCCGCAAATACATAGCTGTCATCGCTCCGCGTGACGAGCCGATTACTCAACAACGCTCTGTAAAGCGACCAGCTCGTCACGCGGAGCGATGACGGCTACGTAGAATAAAAACGAAGACGAAATCTGGCCTATCCGACAGCGGGCATGTTAGCTTCAGTTCCATCGTTTTCCAAAAGAGTCAGAAAACGCCCCCCACTTTCTCTGGAACGGAAATCGACCAAGCCATTGAAGTTCGTTGTGACCGGTCTCCGTTCGTAGTGGTCCGCCTCCGACCGAGCCAGTGCTAGTTCTTGAAACAGTGATCGCTGAAGTCGTAAAGCACATTGAAAACGTGGGGCACGTTTTCAACGTGCCTCAATACAAAAGCGTTGGATATGTACCACAAACAACAAGCAAGGTCGTCGATCTCTCAAAACCGGGCAGTCGATACTTCGTCAAAGAAAACGCCGTTCCCGACGATCCGAAATTTGGGTGAGACATTCAGCAATTTGAAGATATTGCGAGTGAAGGTGAACTCACGACCGAGATCGTCTCCGAGAATCTCTTGGCCGTTGCCTCGCAGGCCGCCGGTGACTGTGACTTTGCGTGGAGCGATCAATGCGGTGATGTGACTGATGTCACCAACATCGCGCAGGACTCCGGGGACCATCAGACCGAGTCGGTGATTGCGATACGGCTCGCTCGTGACGTAACTCGACAGTGAGTTGATCGCCGTTGCGTGAGTGATTCGCTCGTCTAACGCGGCCGCACACAATGCGATGACTCCGGAAGACCCAATCCCAATCACAACGACTTCCGACGGCAGCGAACCGCCTTGTTGTTCAGCAAGCACATCCAAAGTGCGACGCACATCAACAACCCATTGGCCAAGCAGAGGCCGTCCAATCCACAGTGACCATTCAGCGGTGTTGTGATCGGGAGCATGACCAATCTTATCTGAGGGCAACGCGAAGCGACCGGTTGCTCTCAATTCTGGAGCAGCAACCGTCCAGCCTTTGTTCCGCAGTTGCTTCGCATGATCACCCGCAAATGCTTTTTCCGATCCTTGATCGACGTCGACTAACACCGCGATCTGTTTTGGCTGCTTAGTTGCATCGAGTCGTAAGTCGAGCGTAAGGCCCGCTTCGCTGTCGAAGCTGATCCGACGACTTTTACCATCGGCGGCCTCTTGGCTCTTGACGTTGAGCGCGACCGCTTTCGGAGTACCACCGAGCGACGCTTCAAGCGATACCCGCATTTGCGCGCGAACGGCGTTCCAAGCATCGGCACTTTCAGGAGCTTTGCGACCATCCAAAAGTTTGTGAGCTTCCGCCGCCGCAAAACGAGGAATCGTCATGTAATCGTCAGGTCGCGAATCACCAGGAAAGCAGCGGAGCGATTCCGGTTCTTCCGTTTTGATTTCCGGATCAGCAATCGGCGAACCGTCGCCAGTACCTTTGAGATGTCGAGTCATCCAACCATACATCGCTTCGCGCATCGCTTGGTTGTAGTCGTGTCCCGAGTCGATGATCGTGTGCTTCACGCCGTCGGGCTTGCCCAGTAACTTGGCAATTGATTCAACACGCGCGAACGACTTCTGGGCCTCGCCGACTGAAAACTGGAAAGCGTCCTTCGTTGCACTCGTGATCATCACACCGCGCGCTGCCGCGAGCGACAACACGTCGCCCTCTTCGGTAAATCGCAACGCACCCGGAACGACCTCGCACATGCAACACGCTTGACCGAGATAAGACTGATAGGTTCCAACCGAGCAAGTCGGCACAATGCACGAGAACCGTTCGTCGAATGCCCCGGCATACATCGTCTGATTACCGCCACCACTCGCCCCTGTGAGGCCGATTTTCTTGGCGTCCACTTCCGGCCGAGTCTGCAAGTAGTCGATGGCACGCATGTTTTCATAAACCTGCAAACCAGACAGCGGCAGACCCACAGGAAACAACGTCGCCCCCGTCATCTCACCGTGATACTCGCCAAGATTCTTTCCAATCCCGCGCTCGCCCGCTCCGTAGGCATCAACGACCAACACGAAGAAGCCATGTTTCACAGAACCGATGCAACGTGACTGCACAACTCGGTCCTGCTTTGCTCCCGCCCAGTGACCATGCACATGCAAGATCGCAGGAACCTTTTCGGTCTTCGCTTTCTCCGGCACATAGGCGTTCGCCGTCATCCACACACCCGGCCGAGTCTGAAAGATCAGCCGCTCGACCCGATACCCGTCTCGCTGAATCTCCCCCAACTTCCTCGGTGCGAGATCACACGGGGTCTCCGGAAATCCACCCCAAGCCTTCAGCAAACTCGCTCGTAACTTCGTCTTCCTCTGCTGCCACTCATCAGCACTCTGCGGAACCGCATCATCCGCGCGCAACGCCGCAGCCTGAACTTTCACAAAGTTGCGAAACGTACTTCCCTGATCCGGAGCAACGTCAGCCGCAGTTGCGACATGACAGGTCAGCCAAGAAAGTAACCCACAAACACGCAAACTCGTTCGCATTATCGTGTCCTCAAAAGACGGAATGATCATGACGTTCGTGAGCGGAGTTTGGCGCGGAAGGCTCACTCAGGAAAGCATTCGAGGGGAATTATCCGCCGCTCACTCCTCGCAATCGACACCTATGACGAATCGGCGAGACTGTTGCGTCACGAACGGGGAAACATTGAGCACTGGAGATTGAAAATCTTGACCTGCCCCGTACACGGGGTTGTCCCCATACACGGAGTCGCTCATCTCTGTCACAAAGTTAAGGAGACGCTGTTACGAATTTACATGCCAGTCGAAGGCGATATCGAGCGCCGGAGCGGAATGGGTCAGTGCCCCGATGCTGATGCGATCGACGCCGGTTTCGGCGATCTCGCGGACGTTCGCTAAGGTGATCCCGCCAGACGCTTCCAGCAGGACAGCTGTCGCGAGTTCATCGCGTAGTTTGACTGCCTCTTGCAACTGAGATGGCGCCATATTGTCGAGCAGTACGATGTCCGGCGAACCGGTCAATGCGTCGCGAAGTTGCTCCAAGGTATCGACCTCGACTTCGATCGTGACACCTTGCGGCGATCGGCTGCGTGCCTGACGCACGGCCGCCGAGATCGAGTATGACTCAGAACCGTCAGTCGCCGCGTTGCCTGTCACGGCCCACGCAGCCAAATGGTTGTCTTTGATCAACACACCGTCGCTCAAACCCATGCGGTGATTCGTTCCACTACCGCAACGAACAGCGTATTTTTCAAGCAATCTCCAACCCGGCAAAGTCTTCCGAGTGTCGAGAATCACAGCCTTCGTTCCAGTGATCGCATCCACGTATCGTCGAGTTTGTGTCGCGACTCCCGAAAGGTGCATCAGGAAGTTCAAAGCCGTTCGTTCACCGATCAGCAATGATCTCAGCGAACCAGAGACTCGCGCGACAACATCGCCCGGTCGAACCGCGGAGCCATCAGTTAGCAGAGTCACCCAATCCACACACTCAAGCCGTGGAAAGACGAGTTCTGCAACGGGGACTCCTGCCAAGACCCCGTCGCGTCGAATCACGACATCAATCGTCGCCCGCGCTTGCGGATCGACCAGCGCGACACAGGTAAGGTCGCGATCCATGTCATTCTTTGGTGGAACGTCCAGATAATTGAGCGACGAATCAAGTGTCGTCATCGAAAATGTTGCACCCAAATCGATCGGTACAAGAGGGGCACCAACTTTGATCGGATTCATATCGACTGGTGTGGGACAGGTATTCAGACTGGCCAACCCCAAGTCTTCGGCGAGTGCGAGGTCAATCAAACGATACGCCGCTAGTTCTTCATCAGGTCCAAATTCGAGTTGTGTACTCACAGGCTTCCTTCAGGCAGACGTCATTCAAATCATTTCGGAGCAGTTTTCAACGCAAAGGCGCAAAGAACACGAAGGAACGCCAAGAATTCATCTCTAATGATCATCCTCTGAACTTCTTTGCCCTTCTTCGCGTCCTTTGCGCCTTTGCGTTGAAAACTCCCCCGCCACACTGCTCTATTCGACTAATTCAGCAACCAAACCGCCGCATCTTCGATCGCCGCTCGAATCGTTTGCAGGAATCGCGCGGCGGGAGCGCCGTCGGTGACGCGATGATCGAAGGTCAGGCTCAGCGTGATCAGATCGCGGATCACGATCTGATCACGCTCGATCACGACCGGCTCGCGGCGGATCGCACCGAGTCCCAAGATCGCGGTCTCCGGTACATTGATGATCGGCGTGAAAGCGTCGATGCCGTACGCGCCCAAGTTGGTGATCGTGAAGACGCCCCCTTGCATCTCCGCCGTCGACAACTTCCCGGCGCGAGCTTTTTCGATCAACTCGCGCGACCGTTCGGCCACTTGCCGCACCGACAACCGGCTCACCTGCGGGATCACCGGAACCAGCAAGCCGCCGTCGGTATCGACTGCGATGCCGATCGCCAAATCGTCGGTCATCGTCGGTTCGATCAAGCGATCGCCGTCCCAGCGCGAGGCCATATGCGGGTACTGTCGCAGCACGGTGACAGCAAGCTTGGCGATGATGTCGGCGTACGACGGCACGATGGTCGGAGTCTTTGACGCTTTGAATTGCTCGCGTAACCGGACAAGTTGTGTTGCATCTGCGCGAGTTGTCAGCGTGACTGAGGCCGTTTGCCGCTGACTGGCCAGCATCCGATCGGCGATGACGCGACGTCGCGGCGAGAACGTTGACCGAGTCCCGTCGGTCGCCGTCGCTGCACGAACATCTCGTTCGCGCACTCGGCCATTGCGTCCGGAACCTTTCAGGCGAGTCCAATCGACACCAAGTTCTGTCGCTACGCGCCGTGCCCGCGGACTGGCGATGACACGGTCCATGTAACCCGAAGCGTCAGCGAGGGCGGGCGCTCCACCACGCTCTGGGTTCAACGTGACGCTCTCTGGGTTCGACGCACGAGACTCCGGATTCGTCGTCTCGTGAAGCGCTCGCCCTCGCTCACGCGTCGGGTTAGTGTCGGCCTCCCCTCGCTCGCGCGTCGGGCTTGTGTCCGGGATCGCCTCTCCGTCGCTGACGAGATATCCGAGTAACGCTCCGACCGCCACGACGCTTCCTGGCACCGGCGCGTTCGCCGGGATGCGCAGCACGCCGACGTCGAGCGATTCGATTTCTTGCGTCGCCTTCTCTCCTTCGAGTTCATACAGAACGTCGCCGGACTTCACCGCCTCTCCCTCTTGCTTCAGCCAGCCGAGGAAGGTTCCTTCTTCCATCGACCAGCCCAAACGAGGGACTCGAATTTCCACGGCCATGCTTATTCCTCCATCAATTCGCGAATGGTTTTGGCGATGGCCTGCGGCGACGGGACGACCGCCCCTTCCAGCGGCGGGCTGTACGGCGTCGGCGCGAACGCTCCGTTGAGCCGGTAGATCGGCGCGTCGAGATCGTTGAACCCGTGAGCCGCCACTTGCGCCGCAATCTCTCCCGCGAACCCGCACGAGGCCGGGGGCTCGTCGACGATCAGCAAACGCCCCGTCTTCGCCACCGACTTCAGAATCGTCTCGACATCCAGCGGCAACACCGTGCGCGGATCGACCACTTCGACCGAAATGCCGTCTCGTTCCAATTCCTCGCAGACCGACAGCGTTTGTTGAACCATGCGAGCCAGCGCGACGACCGTGACGTCGCGCCCCGTTCGCACGACCGACGCTTTGCCGAATTCGATTTCGTACTCTTCGGTCGGAACCGTCCCTTTGACGGTCAGCAGTTCGCGATGTTCAAGGAACAGCACCGGGTCATCGCAGTTGAGCGCTCGCTTGAGCAAACCTTTCGCGTCGAACGGATTCGATGGGACGACCACTCGCAAGCCGGGAACTTGACCGTACATCGCGTAGTAGCTGCCAGAGTGATGCGTCGCGGCGGAGTGCCCGATGCCGATGCAACCGCGCAGCAGCACCGGCATCTTCAGACGGCCACTGCTCATGTACTGCATCTTGGCGATCTGATTGACGATCTCGCCGACCGAGTCCATCACGAAGTCGGCGAACATGAAGTCGATGACCGGTCGAGTCCCCGTCATCGCCGCACCACAAGCAAGACCCACGAATCCTCGCTCACAGATCGGCGTGTCACAGAGTCGCACGGGACCGTAAATATCAAACAGCCCCGCTGTCGTTTTGAAGTTGCCGCCACGAACTCCGATTCCTTCGCCCATCACAAAGATCCGCGGGTTCTTCGCCATTTCTTCGGAGAGCGCTTCGTGAGTTGCCTGCGTGTAAGTGATCTCCCGCGTCTCGGACGAGGGAGCGGGGATAACATTCCGAATCGGGCTGCGTGGCGGGGAGGGTTGCTCGCAGTAGACATGCCGCGTCGCATCGTTTGCGCTCGGCCAAGCACTCCCCTCGGCGAAACGTCGCGATTCTTCGACGAGTGACTTGACCTCGGCATCAATCGCGTCCAACTCCACTTCGGTCGCACTTCCATCAGCGATCAGTTGCTGCCGCAGCCGAGCGATCGGGCAACGCAGCTTCCAAGCATCGACGTCCTCGCGCGTGCGATAGCCGAAGTCGCCCATTCCCTCGGCGTGAGCGCGCGTGCGATACGTCTTGCATTCAATCAGCGTCGGCCCATCGCCCGCTCGCGCGCGAGCGACCGCTTCGCCCGCCACTCGATGAATCGTCAAAGCGTCGTTGCCGTCGAGTTCAAAACCGGGAATGCCATACGCCGAGCCGCGATTGCCGACGCTCGGATTGCCGCTCGCGTAAGCGAACGGAATCTCCGTCGCGAACTGATTGTTCTCGCAAATGAACAACACAGGCAGCTTCCAGATCGCCGCCATGTTCAGCCCTTCGTGGAACGCGCCGTTGTTGGACGCGCCGTCACCGAAGAACGCGACGGCGACTCGCCCCGTTTGCATCAGCTTCGAGCTGTACCCACCGCCGCATGCCTGCAAGATGCACGGGCCGACAATGCCGCTGGTCCCCATCATGCCGATTTCCGGCGAGAACAAGTGCATGCTCCCACCTCGCCCACGCGACAGCCCGGTCTCGCGACCAAACAACTCGGCCATCAACTCGCGCGGATGAGCGCCCTTGGCCAGCGCGTGTCCGTGCCCGCGATGCGTGCTGAAGACCGGATCATCCGGACCCAAATGTGCACAGACCGATGGAGCAATCGCCTCTTCGCCGACATACGTGTGACACGCCCCGAGAACTAAGCCCCGCTGATGACAGCGTGCGAGTTCTTCTTCGGTGAGCCGGATGATCTGCATCCGGCGATACAGGGCAAGTTTCGTTTGAGAGTTCGTGTTGTTCGTCATTGTTCACCAGAAAGTAGTTTTCACGTTCGTTCGTTTTCCTTCTCCGTGTCCTCCGCGTAATCCGTGTCCCAATCTCAAAACAGGATCAGAGTATTGGACACGGATTACACGGACGACACGGACGACACGGAGAAGGTAGAGGCGTATCCGAAGATGTCGGCCACAGTGCATAGATCATTTTGCAAGCTGCGGCACTAGCGGCTGGCCTGCCATGCTCGGAGATTCTCCTGATCTTCTTGGAAGTCCTCGACGCCGTATTGCTGGCAAATGCCCGCCTCACCCAAGAGGTACTGAAACTCCAACTTGCCGCCCCCGGCGATGCGACAAGCTCCCGCACCGGACACCATTCCGACTCGATAAAGCTGCAACGCCAATTGCTTCTTCAACTCGGCATCCAATTGCGAACGCGGAATCTTTGCAGACGCCAACGCCTCACCCGGAATCTGCATCAGGATGTCATTCATGATTGCCCCTTTCACTCGCTGCAACGCGGCCAGTCTAACGCGATCAGGACGCGTTCGGATATCGCCGCGTCCCGCCCGCATTCATCGCCGTATTGCCGCCGTCCATGGGGATGATCGCGCCGGTGATCCAGCTCGACGCATCGGACGCGAGGAACACGGCCAAGCCTTGAATGTCGCTGGGTTGGCCCATGCGGCCGGTGGGGATGCCGGACAAGAACTTGGTCTTCAACGCGGGATCTTCGGTCATGCGTTTTTCGAGGCTGGGGTTCACGACTTGAGCGGGAAGAATCGAGTTCACTCGCACACCGGCACTGCTCCATTCGGTGCTCAGTTCGCGAGTCATTTGAATGACCGCCCCCATTGCCATGCTGTAGGCGATGTGGCTTCGTCCGAGTGCCGATTGACTGGCGATCGAACCGATGTTGACGATGCTCCCTCGGCCTTGAACGAGCATCCGACGGCCCGCTTCCTGGCACATGCAAAAGCGACCGAGCACGAGGTTCCGCCACGTTTGCTCGACATCGGTCAGCGAAATCTCTTCCGGCTTGCCGAGGATTCCTTCGCCCGCCA
>JAPLNX010000055.1:9544-17736 GCA_026400935.1 Planctomycetia bacterium
GGAAGTCGACTCGACCGAACTCGCGATCCACCTGAGCGAACATCGCGCGAATCTGTTCCGGCTCAGAAACATTGCAGTGGACCGGCAACGCTCGGCGACCGAGCGACCGAATCGACTCGGCAGTCTTGTTCAAGCCTTCTTCATTCAAGTCGAGCAGCACGACGTCCGCGCCGTATTCAGCAACCGCCAGCGACATCGCTCGGCCCAAACCCTGAGCCGCTCCGGAGATCACAGCCACCCGGCCAGAGAGGTCAAAAAGTTTTGATGACATTTACTGCTCCTTGATTGGGAAAACTCAATTGATCGTTGGTTGTATCACGCGCCGGTGAAACTGACATAAACCCCACCGAGCTTGTCTCGGTGGACAAGGGCCTTTGCACTACGAGTGAGCTCGCTTGCGACAACGATTTGCGTAGTGCAAAAGCCCGAAACCACCGAGGCAAGCTCGGTGGGGTTTGTGCCATCTTCATCCGAAAAGCATCTCGCGTATCCCCGGCCACTGCTTGGTCATAAACACCACACCCGCGAACCCAAGATAAAACACTCCGCACAAAAACAAACCGAGTTGGTGATACCACCTCGGCCGCAGCGGCGGAGGGAGTAGAGTACGGTTCACCCACAAGAGATGAAACGCCGTGACGCCGATCGCCAGGTTGTTGAGGTTGGCGATGATCAACGTCATCAACTTGGGCGTGCCGTATTGGCTAAAGATGAACGCGGCCACGAAGGTCCAGGCGACGTATGAAAACAAGATCGCGTAGTAAATCACCTTCGCTTGATCGTCGCGCCAGCCTTCGCGAACTCGACGATTCGCCGACCAAATGATGTCCGTCCAACGCCGACTAAAATCTTCGACGATCGACATCTGGCTGGGGAGCAACACGATCAAGCCGACAAGCAGCGTCAGCACCCACAACAGGTTCGCCGCCGTCGTCCCGAATCCGGGAGCGTGCCGCAGACCGTCCGCCGTGATCATCGCCTGCGCCCATTCGAGCTTCTTGCCGCCGTCATCCGCTCGCTGCATTTCTTGATAAAGCGGCGAATGTTGAGCGAACTGCAACGACAACAGCGCAGGCAACGCCATTCCCATGAAGCAACCAGGAGCCCACACGATGATCTGATCCGTGAGGATGTAGCGCCACCAACCTTTCCAACGCCGCAGGTTCTCGCTGTTGATCACGAACACTTTACCGAGATGGCTGAGCGAGATGTTCCGCCCACCCACCGCACTCGCAATTGCCCCGACCTGACTCCCCATGCCCCAGCCTTTGTCGCGGACGTAATTGCTGTAGGTCGAATTGGCCATGCCGCCGCCGCCCGCATATCCCGCGAACGCACCGAGCACCGCGATGTTCCCCAGCGCGATCACCGGCAACGTCCCCTCGGACCAAAGTTGACCAAAGACATTGGCCAATCCTTCGTGACCATCCTGCTTCACCGGGACGTTGCCAAACTTCACGAAACCGCTGAAGACATTCCACCAATGTTCCGGACTGACGAAGCACGCCCCGATGATCAGACAGAATCCCAACACGGCGGCGACCTTCACCGTCATTACCGCTTGCAGCATGTTGTAGACCTTGCCTCCCACGAGCACCGGCAAAGCAACACCCAACAAACAGGCATAGGCCAACATCGTCACCAGCCAGCGATCCTCCTCGCCGGGCGGCCGATCCAGCCACAGAGCGGCAATCACCGCCGCTCCGTTCGTCGACAGGGCGGGGATCAATGCCGACAGGCTCAGCAACAGAATCACGCCGCCCCACATCCGCGGCCCCGGCCGAGTTCGCAAGAAGCCGGTCATCACCGGCTCGCCGCAGTAAAGCGCATAGCGTCCGCATTCGAGGTTGTAGAAGACCTGCAACACGATCGCGACAGTCGCAATCCACATCAGCCCGCCGCCGTAGCGAGCGGTGATCTCCGGACCAAGCAGCCATTCGCCGCCGCCGATCTGAATCCCCATCATCACAATGCCCGGCCCAATAAAGCTGGTCCAGTTCCGCCAACCCAGCGGCTTCGGTTCCGGCAACTCCGCGACATCCCAAGTTGGCAGACAGGTTGTCGGCAGCGCGTTCTCATGATCAGTCATCGGCGTGGCTGACGATCCCGGCATTTCCATCGTTTGATTCCAATAGCTCGCTCAACGATTGAGTTCAATCGTCTGGAGCGTTCAATTCTTTTGCTTCAGAACGCAAGTATTTTGGGATCACTCCTCACAAACTTTTCGCGATCTTCTGTATTTCGCCTGTTGAAATCCAGACCTCAGAAAGTTTAGTCAGACCAACCAACGGCGACAGGTCGGTCACTTGCATACCACCCTGAGACAAATTGATGACTGAGCCTCATGACACGCAAAGATCATCTGCTGCAAGTTCGTCACCATCCGCCAACGATTTGGCCGGATTGCGCCAAGTGAACTCGGCTGCGGAAGCGGACGCCCCGACTTGCGCGCAAAAGACACTCTCGGAGACGGGGAACGAAGGCTCGGAGGTTCTGGCGAAGTCGGGGAACTATCGACGTCGGTTCGAGAATCGGCCCGTACCAGTTGGTGCGTAAGCTGGGCCAAGGGGGCATGGGAGCGGTTTACGAAGCGCGGCACACCAAGCTCGACAAGACGTTTGCGTTGACGGTGCTGCCGCCGGGATTTGGCTCGAACGCCGCATTGCTCTCGCGTTTCTTTCGTGAGATGAAAGCGGTCGGCAAGCTCGATCATCCCAACATCATCAAGGCCACGAACGCCGACGAATGGAACGGCACGCATTACCTCGTCATGGAGTACATCGAGGGAACGGACCTGTCGGTCTTGGTCAAAGAGCGAGTTGTGCTCTCCGTGCGAGATGCTTGCAGGACGATTCGACAGGCCGCGCTGGGCTTGCAGCACGCTCACGAGCATGGCCTCGTGCATCGAGACATCAACCCCTCGAACTTGTTTCTCACAAAGCATGGTCAAGTGAAACTCGTCGACTTGGGATTGGCGTGGTTGGGCGGCGACGACAACGCGAACGCGGGGCTGACCTCCAATGGCACTTACTTTAAGAGTCTGGTTTGGGTTCGAGGGTTTTGGGTTTTCGCTTTTTGAATTGGGGTGGATTTTGGTCGTCGGGCGTAGGTGTCTCGTTCGACGAAGGGCCGGGACGATTGGGGAGTTTGTCTTGCGTGGCAATCAGCAAAGCTTGACGGTATTTGGCGCGCCAGCCCGAGGAGTCCTGGGCCTGTGAGGACCAGAGGAAGATGTTGAATGTGGTCCAAGTGCTCTTGAAGCTCATGTTGGTAATATTTGTACTTTTGAACCTAGGACCGGATCACAAGGTCTGTTCCAACAGCGCGGCTTCGATCGTTAGGCCAGGACCGAACGCCAGAGCGACACATGGACCAGCGGCTGCTTCTCGACTCAGTCGATCGAGAATGAACAGGATCGTTGGCGATGACATGTTGCCATATTCAGCGAGGATCGCTTCGCTAGCAGCCCATTGTTCGCGATGTAAGCCGAGAGCGTCGCCTGCCGCCGTCAAGATGCGCGGGCCACCCGGATGGAAGGCCCACGAGCGAATGTCATCAAGCGACAATCCCCGCAAACCAAGCCACTCCGTTAGCCACGGTCGCAAATGTTGTTTAATAATTTCTGGCACGCGAGCGGAGAGGTTCATCTCAAACCCATGATCGCGAATCCGCCAACCCATGTCGTCGAGAGTATTTGGCAACACCACCGAACCGGACGCCGCGAGTTGCCACGCACCAAATGCCCGATCTGTAGAACGGGCACTTTTGCCTGTCACATTAGAGTCATGCGGCCTAGACCCAACCTGTTCAAGACGGGCAGGAGTGCCCGTCCTACTTTCCAAGGAGTTCGTCAACACCACTGCCGCGGCACCATCTGCAAACAAAGAGTTCGAGACGACGCGATCCGGCGACCAACCGTATTGATGATGCAAGCTGCACAGTTCGACGCAGCACAATAGTACTTTTGATTTGGGATCAGCTTTAAGGAATGCATCCGCAACCCTTAGCCCGTTGAGCGCCCCGTGACAGCCCATGAATCCGATATGCGTTCTCGCAACGCTGGGCGACAAACCCACCGCTTGCAGAAGTTCAATGTCAAAGCCCGGTGCATGAAAGCCGCTGCAACTGACCGTCACCAAATGCGTGATTTCCGTCGCCACCACTTGCGATGCCAACAACGCTTGAGCCGTCGCCTTCGAGGCCAACACACTGGCGTGTTGTTCGTAACGTCGCATTCGTTCCGAAGTCGTCGGGCCATGCGGATGCTGATCAGTCGGCAGTTGATACAGCGATTGTTGAATGCGGCCGCTGTCGTCGATTGAATCCAGCACCACGCTGTGTCGTCGTTGCACTCCCGCTCGGCGATACAAAGCACTTAGCACGCGAGCCTGCTCTTCAGACTCCGAATTGAACGGCTGTACGAACTCCGCCGCGTCCGCTTGCGAGACCGAATGCTCCGGCAAGGCCATGCCAAATCCCAGGAGACAACTCGCCATCTAAAATTCCCGTCGTTCGACACCATTGATTAACCGCGAGCCTCAGGCACGTGTGTTGCGACTATCGCGTCATCCATCATCCGACGCGCGTGTCTGCGGCGTGCGGTTAAACGACAGAACGTAATCACCTAGGTAGGCTGACACCGCGAACAAGCCACCGCAAGAGCCTCGGCATCCACGGCAAAAGAAACATGGCAATCCTGACACACGTCGGGAATCTCAAGAGCTCAGCCAGCATTCGGCAAATGCGTTGCCGGCGTCGAATCAACTTCACGTAGTCATTTCTCCAGGCATCCGCGAGCGACGGCGACCATGACTCACAAGCTTCGTGTGCTAGCGGGGCAATCAATACGGCAGACGACAATGCCCAGCCGATCCCTTCACCGGTGAATGGCTCGACGTACCCCGCCGCATCGCCGAGCACAAACAGTCGCTCAGACGCGATCGGCCATGTTGTGCGAGTCAGTGCCGGAGTGCCGAGCCATTCGGCGTTGCTCAGAGCTGGAATGGGCGGAAAGCCCGCGTCCGACAACACGCTGGCCGCCGCTCTTGCGGGACCGCCCACTGCGCGCAGCAACGACGCATCGAATGCCGCAGCAATGTTTAAGACGCAATTTTCGACGCAGGTCAGTCCGACATAGCCGCGACGCCCAACGGCCATGTGAATCGTCCCACTCTTGTAGTCCGATGGCCAATCACGAACTTCACAACCCGCGCCAACGCGAGCGTTTCTCAGAGGCCGGTCCTTGAATTCACTTAGGCCACTCAAACTCGGATGCCCCAAGCCATCGGCGACCAGCACGACTTTTGCCGTCAAGGTTTCGTCGGTCTTCTCCCGCTGAGTAGTTGGTGACGAATCCCGGAGCTCAACGCATCGTCTTTCACTTTGAACCGACCCAACGCTCGCAGCCACGCCATCGCGAAACGTAACCCCTGATCGAATCGCCTCGTCAACAAGTCGCTGATCCAACAGCATGCGAGAGACCGCGAGCCCCTTTGATAGTGGTACCGACAACTGACGTGACCCAGCTCGCATCTGAAAGTGGTTCAACTCGGCTCCACCACACGATTGCAGCATTTCGCCGAGCCCAATTTGTTCCAGCAACTCAACGGCAGAGTGATTCAAACAAGCTCCGCAGACTTTGCGGCGAGGAAAACGCTTTTTGTCGAGCAACAAGACTCGCCTGCCGAGAAGTGCGATTTGCCGAGAAGCCACCGATCCTGCGGGGCCCGCGCCGATGACGATCACATCCCAATCGGTCGTCACGATCGGCTCCATTTCATTAGAAACCGTTGCGGCCAATGTCGTGAGACCGTCGCCCCATTCAACCCGGCCTGCTCACAAAGTTGCAACGCTTCAGGAGGTGTGAACGCACCCGCTACCGATAGCGGCCCGTCGATATGCACGATCCGCGACCGCGACAAAAGCCGAGTTCCCACCATGGCCAACAAATACCCGCATCGACTACGCACCAAGTCATTAACCAACACCGCTCGCCGCGAGCCCTGCGACATGGAACGCAAAACGGTGACCGCTTCGACTTCATCAAGGTGATGCAAGAACAACGAGCAGATCACCGCATCAAACCGAGCGGGCAGTGGTTCCGACAGTACGTCATGTTGAAAGAACTCAATCGCTTCACCTGACGAGGCCGCTTGTTTTCTCGCGATCGACAAGGCGGTCTCGCTCAAATCACAACCGGCGATCTTCACATCAAGCCCCGCACGTCGAGCACGCTTCGCGAGAGCACATGTGACATCCCCTCCCCCGCAGGCAACATCCAAGACTCGTAGCGGAGTTCCCTTTTGCTCAAGCGAGAACGCCCTCAGTGCTGGCCAGAAAATCGCATCGCTGCGGCTGAACCAATTCACTCTCGCCAAACCACGCAACGCGAGCGCGTGCTCGACGGGATCGAGGTTCGGCTGGTCCATCAACTCCGGTTGCAGATCTCGTTGAGCCAATCCGGCAAGTGTCTGAAATAGGTTCTTACTGATCGTCATGCTGTGATCGTGACAACACGGCAGGCGACTGCCAACCCGCCGTTCGTTTTTAGGCCCAGAGGGTGGGACCAGAGCAATCCCAGCGAGGCGTCTGCCGACTCGACAGTCTCGTGGAGCACGTTTAGAGTCACCCGGCATGAGCAATCCGTCTCAATTCTCTCGACGTAACTTAATGACCGCTGCAGCGGGAATGGCATTCGTCAATCATGCTGTCGCTGACGAAAGGACTCCCGGCACACAAGTCGGCGATCGGACCTCGTCGATTCGCATCACGGCCATGAAGACGTATTGGGTTGGGCCGGTTGTCTATCTAAAGATCGAGACGAACCACGGAATTAGCGGTTGGGGCGATCTTAAAGGAGTCGATCCGCGCGTCTCGAAGCCGTTGGCGGAATCACTGTTTGAATTGCTCGACGGAGAGAACCCGACTCGAGTCGAGCATCTGTGGCAAAAGATTTTCCGAGCGCATCGCAACATGCGCGGTGGAGCGTTGATGGTCCACACGCTCGCGGCGATCGACATGGCCCTGTGGGACATCACAGGCAAGCTGTGGCAAGTGCCAGTCTATCGGCTGCTCGGTGGTCCGACGCGCGATCGCATTCGGGTGTATCACACGCCGAAGGCTCAAAAGGTTCCGCCGCACGGGATCTACGAACACTCCGGAAATCCGAGTGATATCGACAACATGGTCAAAGCGATCAAAGCCGCTCGCGAGAAAGTCGGTCCCGACGGAGCGGTCATGTTCGACGCTCATTCGGCAGTCCCACCCGCAACATTGATCCAACTGGCCGCGAAGCTCGAACCGTATGACCTACTCTTCATCGAAGAGCCCGCAGTCCCCGGCAACATCGAAACTTTCAAACGTCTGAAGCAGCACATCAACATCCCACTCGCGACCGGAGAACGCGACCGCACCATCTGGGGAGTGATCCCGTACCTACAAGAAGGCTGCATCGACATCCTGCAACCCGATTGCTGTCACACCGGTGGCATCAGCCAGATGAAAAAGATCGCCACGCTCGCCGAAGCGTATTTCGTCCCGATCGCTCCGCACTGCACTGCAACTTTCCTCGGCATCGCGGCGAGCCTACATGTCGTCTCATCGATTCCGTTCTTTCTGATCCACGAGTTCTATCCCACGAACGCCGGCTTCAACGTCCCCGGCGTAACACGCATGGCGTTCGAGTACGACCAAGACGGCTACATCGGCCTCCCTCCTGGTCCGGGGCTCGGCGTTGAAGTCGACGAGGCCAAACTCATCGAAGAGTCAAAGAAGCCGCAAACCTACAAGTGGCCCGGAGCCAAACTCAAAGACGGCTCGGTGGCGGATTACTGAGTTTGGATCTTGCCACTCAGTCGGAAGAGATCGCGCTGAGCTATGCGGACTGCGGTTGGCCCTCGTCTCGCAGGAAGTGAATCAGACTCAGTGCCTCTCACTCCGCTCGCAACTCCGGAGTTCACGGACGAGCGTCCGCAATCAGCAATGTGAATTTTACAACCGTCGGACATTTCAACACAGAAACTGGATTCCGACGCAAGCACGATTGAAAGCGAAGCTCAGCAAGAGTGTCACCTCACGAGAACACCTGGTGCCGTAGGAAAACCTCCGCCGCAGCTTGGGTGTAGAAGACGAGCCGAATCTCACGCAGTGACTCATCAGTCTGGAGAAACTCCAGAATGGTCCGAGAGGCGACC
>JAPLNX010000153.1 GCA_026400935.1 Planctomycetia bacterium
CAAAGCGTGGTTGCTCGACAAGCAGTTGGAGATTCTGCGGTCGATCATTCCGCTGCATCGGCAACTGGCCGAGGGCGGGCAAGTCGAACTCACGACGACGCCGTTCTATCACCCGATCCTGCCGTTGCTGTGGGACAAGCGCTTGGCTCGGCAAGCGATGCCCGGTTGTGAATTGCCGAAGCAGCTCGACAGCTATCGCGAAGACGCCGTCGAACACCTGCGTCGAGCGGTCGCATTCCACGAAAAACTCTTCGGCGAAAAGCCGCGCGGCATGTGGCCGTCGGAAGGTTCGGTCGCGCAAGAGATCATCGGAGCGATCGCGGATGTCGGCATCGAATGGATCGCGACCGACGAAGAGATCTTAATGGCCTCGACCGGCGGGCGAGTTGGTCGCGAACCGAACGGCCACTTGCGCTCTCCGGAGTTGTTGTATCGGCCGTGGCTTGCGGCAGACGGTGACAAGCAACTGCAGATGGTCTTTCGCGATCACGCGATGTCGGACCTCATCGGCTTTCATTATCAGCGTGCCGACTACACGATCGCCGCGATGGATTTGCTCAGCCGCGTCGAGCAGATCGGTCACGCGACTCAAGCGGCAAACGGCGGCCGACCGACGCTCGTGCCGATCATCTTGGACGGCGAGAACTGTTGGGAGTACTACCACGACGGCGGCGTGACGTTCCTCCGCACGCTGTATCACGAGGCGGCTCGTCGAGGAGCGATCAATCCAGTTCGCATCGGCGACCATCTGCGGCAGCATCCAGCGACCGACCGCATTGATCGGCTGTTTGCCGGCAGTTGGATTTCGCACAACTTCGCCATCTGGATCGGACACAACGAAGACCGCACTGCGTGGGACTTGTTGCACGAAGCGCGCGAGCGACTGCGGCAAAGAGACTCGGATGGAAGCGTGCCGAGCGACAAGCTTAAGCAAGCCTGGGAAGAACTCTTCATCGCCGAAGGAAGCGACTGGTTTTGGTGGTACGGGCCAGAGTTCGGTTCGGCTCAAGACAAGTTGTTCGATCGGCTCTTCCGCACGCATTTGCAAAACATCTACACGCTGTTGGGCGAGCCGTACCCCGCAGTGCTCAATCAACCGATCAAACGCAACGGACACCGCCGTCTGCACACACTGCCGACCGGTTTCCTAGCCGTCAAAGTCGACGGGCGGTCGAGCTACTTCGAGTGGATCAACGCCGGCCAGTACGTCGCTGGCAGCGAACGCGGAACGATGGCTCAAGTGACTGACGGTTTGATCCGCCGCATTCATATCGGCTTCGACGAACGGCGGTTGTTACTGCGGATCGATACCGACAAATATTCGAAGAATGATCTCGCCAGCATCAGCGATCTCCGAATTCGCTTCGCTCAACCGACAAACTTGGAACTTTCCATCAGAGGTTTCTCAAACAGTGGCGATGCACTTCAAGTATCGTTGTTTAAAGAGAGAGAGGAACTGGCATCCGATAGGTGCGAAGCGGCAGTCGGTCAAGTTTTTGAGGTGGCCGCAAGCCTGTCCGATCTCGGTGTTCGGTCGGGTGACACGATTCAATTTTTTGTGGAAGCCTTCGGCAACGGACAAAGCGTTGATCGAGCCCCTCGCGAAACCACGATCGATCTGATCGTTCCCCCTGCCGACTTCGAGCAAATCATGTGGCAGGTGTAGGTCTGCGCTACGGGTTTTGAAACTGCGTCAGTGCTTTGCTTCCTCGTCCGCTTTTTTCTCAGGCTTCTCGCTGACCGTCTTTGCCTTTGCGACGAAGGGGTGAGTTGTCTCCCACTCCTTCCAAAACTTGGACGGGTTCGTGCTACGCCACAAGCAAAGTGCGTTGCCGACGTGGCTGTAGAAGGTGTAGTTGTCGAGGATTTCGGCCTCGTTGACCGCTAATGTTTTTTGGATCACCCATGCAGCAGCTTGGCGAATTTGTTCGCGTGGCGGATGCAGAGATTCGGGAGCGATCGACAACCACTCAAGATGATGGCCGGTCGCGATCACGTGGCGATACAGCGGAATCGTCAGGTCCGGTTTCTTGACCGACTCTTCGCCGTTCGGCCAATTGTAGGGCCAGTGACCATCTTCAAACTGGCAGACCTTCAAGAGATCGCGAATTGATTCGAGATGTTTGAAGACCGCCGCGTTGATGTCATCGGAAATTATGTCGAACTGTTCATCTAAACGGAGCAGGACCATCAGCGAATACAGCCGATGAGTTCCGCCGCAGGTCCCCATTTGTTTGTGCCCACGCATCAGTCGCTTGGCCAACATGTCGAAAGACATCTCGCGACCATCGGATAGTTGCCAACTCTTTGTCGGTGGCAACCACAGACCAAACGCCATCACCGACCATTCGGTTTCGCGTTCGTCATAACGAAAGTCGCGGAGCGATTCGCGGAGCACATCACGAAACGTGAGGTCGCGTCGGTTCGGCGTGAAGACTGGTTGAGACAGCGGCACTCCCGCTTCGGTCAAGCAGGCCAGCATGTGATCGTGATGTACTGAGGAGCCGGTCTCACGTCCCCAGCGAATGTAGATGCCGTCAGCAGGACGTTCCTGCAACAGCGGTTCGACGTCCGGCACATCCGGCTCCCACGACGCCAAGAAGCGACCGTGATCGACCAAGAAGTCTCGCATCTTGACGCCGGACAACGCCTCCGGGTCTTGGAACTCCGCATCGACATGCCACGTGCGGAGCGCATGCTCGACGTGATTCGGCTTCATTTTCTTCGCGGGGAAATGCGGCACGATCTTCGTCAGCACCGCGGCCAATTCTTCATCGCCGACGATCTGCGGATCGTCGTACAGCGGCGCGATCACGAGCGGAGTTTCACGCTCCAACGGGATATCCACATATTGCGGCTTTGAAGAAACCGCTCGCCGAACTTGCCGCTGACTTTCAGGAGCGAGCGACGCATACGACCAAGCGAATGTCGCCACGATCGGCACCTGCAACACCAATAACGTCAACGAAGAGACGCGACGCAGTTTCATAACTCACTCCTCAAATCAGAAAAATCCGTCCCGTCTAGCCGGAACAGTTCTCCGTTTCAAATCGGTTTCTTCCGCACAAACACCGTCCCGACATTGTCCGAGTACGTCGTGCTCCACTGGTCATTTTCTCGCAGTTTGCGAATCAGTCCGTCGTGAGTTGCTTCATCGAGAATGATCAGATTCACGCCATAGCGATCCAGTCGATCATCCCAATCGGCGGACCCGTTGCTGATGGCGACGTAATCACTCCAGACTTCGCGAGGAATGAGGTGCGCGTGCGACGCGACGAAGACTTTCACTTCCTTCGGTCCCGACCAGAGCAAGTAATCGCCCCACTCATAGGTGTTGAACGCTTGCCCGCGTGGGATCTTCTTTTCTTCCGCCATCTTCTTGAGGTACTGCACCACTCCGAGCGGAGTTTGGCTCGAAACCATTCGAGCGACTTTCAGCTTGCCGTTGTCGCCGTGTAGCAATCGACCGCCGAACGGAGTGATCGCCACGCAGAACCAGATCGCTCCGACAGTGATCACGCTCCAACGACCATTGCGAGGTGATGTCGGCAATGTTTCCAGCGGTTGCATCAGTGTGTGCCAAATCGCGCTCGCATGAACGACGCCGTAGTAAGCTGCCAACGGGATCCACCACACAAGCATTCTCGATGACCACAACGCTGCCGCACCGAAACCAAAGAGCAATAGAACTTCTGCCGAAGTCACTCGTCGCGGACTCATTCGATAAAGCACCATCAACAACATCCCGATGACCGCCGTCGCTTGTCCCTGCGACATTCGCAATTGCAGCGGGCTCCATTCGACTAACTCAGCGACATTCGGGTTGTTTGAGATACTCAGCACTTCGGCATAAAGGCCGAGCCCATACGGATTGAGCAACGTCGCCACGGCCGCGAGTTCCAACATCAACACGTAACGCCGTACTTGGCTGTCTCGACGCACCGCGCGGAACTCGCCACATCGCACGGCTAAGTCGATTGCACGACCTACCGCTAAACCCGCGAGTAACACGAATCCCACAAAGAACGAACCATGCAAATTGGCCCATGCTGTAAAGAGCATGGGAACTGCAAACCAATGCCAAGGTCGACGGTGTCGCGACGTGACCAACGTCAACAAGATCGTGAAGCACATCATCCCCGCCAACTGAGGCCGAATGATGTTGAGATGCTGCCAGCAACCCCACATCCACAACAGCAAGCCAGCCAGCGTGATCCCCACACTCTGCGAACGCTGGTAGCCACGATACAGCAACAGCACTGCCATCAATGTGATCGACGTCGCGTACAGAAAGCTCATCGACGTGATTCCAAACCGTTCGAACATCGCATAGCCAATGACTTGAGTCAGCCACGCCGTATCGACAAACGGCACACCTGACGCCAACGGCATAAGCGGTTCAGTGGCCGGCAAGCTGCGAGTCATCACCAACGTCCGACCGTAAGCCAAATGCCCCCACAAATCAGTATGCCACAGCGGTCGGAAGCTGAGAAACAAAAACAGCAACCCGACAAACACGCTGAACCCCGCCAGCACACGTGAGGCTTTCAGTCCTTCGGGAACCTTATCCTCCAGCATCGAAGCGTCTGCCAATGGGGGAGGTGGTTGCAAAGATTCCGCGCGAGTCGGTTGTGGAGAAGTCATCACCGCAGTCATGAGATCGGCCCGTTGGATCGAGGCGAGAATGTTTTGCAGTGAAATCGTTGTATTCGATTCCATCGCAACACGGAGCTAAGCGTCCGCCAAGTCTACGGAACGACTCGACCTCAAGCCTCACGGCACCGGGAGTTGGTCACGAAAGCAACGATCTCGAAGTAGACGGGGCCGGTTGTGCGGATGATTCAGCTTTGTTGTGTATCGCAATCCCGACTCTGGATACTCCTTTTCGGCTACGCCAGCAATTCGCGGACGACACGCGCGTGCGTCACTTCGGCGTCGGTTAGGCTGGCGTCACGGCCGTCGTAGGGATAGGTCAACGAATCGTGTTCGATGCCGAGCGAGTGCAACAGCGTCGCGTGCAGGTCATGCACGTTGACGACGTTTTCAACGGACTGGTATGAGAAATCGTCCGTCGCGCCGTGGACGTGGCCTGCTCGGAAGCCGCCGCCTGCCAGCCACAACGAGAATGCGCGCCGATTGTGATCACGACCGTCGGCTCCTTGTGAGACTGGCTGCCTACCGAACTCGCCGGTCCACAGCACAATCGTCTCGTCGAGCAGTCCGCGCTGCTTGAGGTCTTGCACCAGTGCGGCACTCGGCTGATCGGTGCGAGCACACAAACCTTTCAAACTCTCGGCATTCTTACTGTGTGTGTCCCACGGTTGTCCGGCCATGAAGATCTGCACGTAGCGGACGCCGCGTTCGATCAAACGCCGAGCGGTCAAACAGCGCGTGCCGTATTCCTGCGTCGTCGGGTTATCAAGCCCGTAAGACTTCTTTGTCGCTTCAGTCTCTTGGGACAGATCGAGCACATCGGGCACCGCCAATTGCATTCGGGCAGCCGTTTCAAAATTGGCGATGCGTGCAGCGAGTTCGCTATTTTCCGGATGTCGCTTGAGATGCTGCTTGTTGATCGCATCGACGAACCGCAATTGATTTTGCCTTGCGACTGGCGAGACACTGCTGGGGGTTTGCAAATTCAAAACGGGCGAGGGGCCCGAGCGAAAGACGGTCCCTTGATAAACCGCCGGCAACCAACCGCTCGACCAATTCTTTTCGCCATCGACAGGTAATCCACCGGGATCAGCCAGCACAACATACGCGGGGAGGTTTTCGTTCTCGGCACCAAGCCCATACACGGTCCACGCACCGATCGTCGGCAGTCCGGACATGAATTTGCCACTATGAATCAACCGCAAGGCCGATTCGTGATCGACCGACTCAGTGCTCATCGAACGGACTAGCGTGATGTCATCAGCAATGCGGCCGGTGTGAGGCAACAACTCTGACAGCGTCATGCCGCACTCACCGCAGTTGCGAAACAGATACGGCGAGCCGAGCACGTTCCCCTTCTGCTTGTCGAAATGTACTTCGAGTTCACCGCCCGGATACGGCTTACCATGAAATTTCTGCAAGTCGGGCTTAGGATCAAATAGATCCATCTGACTCGGTCCGCCGTGCTGAAACAAACAGATCACGGCCTTCGCAGTCGGACGTTGCATCGGCGGAATTGCCGTCTCTCCGCGAGCGGCTTGGCTACGAGACAACATTGAAGCGAGAGCCAAGCCGCCGATCCCGCCAGCGTACCGACCTAAGAATGTTCGCCGAGTAACCTCGGAAACGAGTTGGAGTTGAGATGAGTCTTGATCAGCAATCGTGAAGTTTCGATTCATCAATCCACTTCCCCTAGTTCGAGTCGCAGTCATCGCTATGGAGTTAGAACACTTCGATGATGGTCTTGTGTTTTCTGTGCAAAAAGAATTTTCTGTGCAAAGTAGAACGGGCGAAAGTTTCGTGAGGTGCAAAAGTTCGGCCAGCAGGATGAACCAAGACACGAGCCCAACTTTAGCTCCAACCCTGGTGTCTTGTCGCCCCGCCACTGTTGAGTTAGCCGCGAGAACTCTTGTTGCAAATCCATGCGGGAGTTGCCGTGTCCATCTGCCCCGTCGTTCGCGCGAGCCAGTCGTGCGGAGAGAAACGTCACCAATTCCGTTTGCTGCTCAAGAGGCAGCATGTCTGCGGCTGTTTCAATTTCGAGAAGTATGCTCATGAGTCATCCTTCGTCTGCAAATGTGCGAATTTGAAAGCAGGATGCGTCGCGCCGACTCACATCGAAAGAGGCGATCTTTTCCTCCGTTCGCCAATGATTGTGGCATAGGCGTTGTTCCTACTATTGTGGGAGTCGCGGCCCGTGGGGCTTGGTTGGATTTTGATGTGGCTCTACCAGAATCACTTGAGCGGTAACTTTGCGTGTCTAGTTTTCAAATGCTGATTGAACTCGGTGGCTGGTTTTTGTTCGTGATTTGGGCGGTCATGTCCGGCATTCCTTCGTTCTGGTTTGTCGGGCGGTCGCTGAAGCGGATCAGCGATCGCGTGCCGGAACCGGAGTGTTGGCCGACCGTTTCCGTGGTCGTGCCGGCGCGCGATGAAGGGCACAAGATCGAAGCGGGATTGAGGTCGCTCTTGGCGTCGGATTATCCGAACTTAGAGATCATTGCGTTGGATGATCGTTCGCGCGATGAGACCGGCGCGATCATGGATCGCTTGGCGGCGAATCCCCTGCAAGACGAAGTCCGCACCCCACCGAGCTTGCCTCGGTGGAGTTGGGCTTCTGCACTACGAGCGGTGTTGTTTGGAGCCAAGCAGGCCATAGTGCAAAAGCCCGCGAGCCACCGAGACCAGCTCGGTGGGGTTAGTGCTTCAACGGCAGATGTTCGACTGCATGTGATTCATATCACGGAGTTACCCGATGGTTGGCTGGGAAAAAATCATGCGTTGCAGATCGGGCAACAACGCTCGACTGGCGACTGGATTTTGTTCACAGACGGCGATGTAGTTTATCAGCCGGACACGATCCGTCGGTCTGTGCGATACGCGGTCGCTGCGGGACTCGATCACCTGCCGATGTATCCGAACATCGAATCCGAAGGAATCTTTGAGGCGGCGTTCGTTGCCGTGTTTGGCGTAATCTTCGCTGCTGGAACGCAGCCGTGGTTGGTTCCCACTCGTTGGATGCGGGCTTACGCGGGAGTCGGAGCGTTCAACTTGGTTCGTCGCTCGGCGCTTGAACGAGCGAACGGGTTTGAACCAATTCGGCTCGATATTTTGGATGATGTAAAGCTCGGAAAAATGTTGAAGCAGACAGGCTCGAAGGCAGAAGTGCTGCGATCAGGAGACGCGATTGGCATTCGCTGGCAGCAATCAGCGTGGGCCTGCATCACTGGGTTGGAGAAGAATGCGTTCGCGTCCGCAAATTATTCAGTTTGGCAATTGTTGTGGATTTGTGGTGTGACTTGCGCTGTCTTTTGCGGCCCGTTGCTGGGTGCACTCTGCGCGGGAGACGCGCGGAATGGTTATGTTGTGGCGGCGGTGTTTTCGCATCTGTTGTTTGGATTTAGTGCGTGGCTCTTCGGACACTCATTTTGGTTGTTTCCAATGCTGGTTCCATCGGGTCTTGCATTTGTGTTTGCGTTCTTGCGATCCGGCTGGATCACGCTACGACAGGGTGGTGTTCGTTGGCGCGACACGTTTTATCCATTGGAATTGCTCCGCAATAATATCTATCAGTAAATGGTTTTGATTTGGCCCACGGAACACACAGAAAAACACGGAAGGGATGGGAATGATCCAGAATTGTCGTTTCGCATTTATTCTCTTTTCCGTGTCCTTCTGTGTGTTCCGTGGGCAAAACAATTCCGCTTCAGTCTGTGAGTTCAAAGGCTCATAAAACATGAATCGAAACGAAACTCTGCAACGTCTTTGCGATGCGCGACCGATCATCGCGCCGTCGATGTTGAAGTGTGATTTTGGAAACTTGCAGTGTGAGGTCGAGCGGCTGACCGTCGCCGGCTCGAAGCTGTTGCATTGGGATGTGATGGATGGGACCTTCGTACCGAACCTTTCATACGGAGCGATGCTCATTGAGCGAGTGCGACCGCTGACCGACATGCTGTTCGACGCGCATCTGATGATCTCCGATCCGGCGAAGTATCTCGACGAGTACATCAAAGCGGGGTGTGAGGCGATCACGTTTCACATCGAAGCGGTGCCGGAGCCGGTGTCGTTGCTGCGACGCATTCGTGACGCGGGTTGCATTGCCGGACTGGCACTGAATCCGGGGACACCGCTCGAGGCGATCAGGCCGTTTGTGTCGGAATGCGATCTGGTTTTGGTAATGAGCGTCCAGGCGGGATTTGGCGGGCAGTCGTTCATCCCGACGTCGATCGAGAAATTGAAACAAGCGCGGCAGATGATTTCTGCGGACACGATTTTGTCCGTTGACGGTGGTATTGGCGTGAAGACGATCTCCGGGTGTGCCGCAGCGGGGACCGACTTGTTCGTTGCCGGGAGCGCGGTTTTCGATCAAAGTGATTACAAGCTTGCCGTGACGGAACTCAGCCGTTTGGCGAGCCATCCGAATTGATGTTGGTTTTGAGGGGCGCTCCTCCGTGAGCGTCAGAAAATATGACAAGAGTCGCCGTGGTTCGTCCCGGCTGGACCGACTTCGACGAGCAACACCGGATTTTGGGGTCGCTCGAACTGCCGCTGAATCAGCGTGGTGAAGCACAGGTCTTGGCATTGATCTCGCGTTTGCAGGATTTGTCGCTCGATCTGGAGGTCGTTCTGTCGGGAACCGGGCTGCCGGTAAAGCCGACCGCCGACGCGATCGGCGAGGCATTGGGGATCGACGTTCGGGATTCGGAGAACCTCAACAACGTCAATCAAGGCTTGTGGCAAGGCTCGTCGATTGAAGAAATTCGCCGCAAGACACCCCGTTGTTTCAAGCAATGGGAAGACGCTCCCGAGACGATTTGTCCGCCTGAAGGGGAGCCGTGGGAAGAAGTCATTGAGCGAGTGCAGCAAGCTTTAAAGAAGCCGCTGCGGAAGTTCGACTCGTTCGTCATCGTCGCTTCCGAGCCTTTGGCCACTCTTGTAAGCTCCGTCCTCACCGGCGAGCCGCCTGACCTCTCAGCCGCCTTTCCGGAAGAACCGCGTGACCCGATCGTCGAAGTCTTTGAATCAACCGGCCGAGACGGTCAGTTCGAGCGGCGTGCTGAGGCTGATGAATAAGTTCCTCCTGTACCCCCGGTTTTCTAAGCCGGGCAGGTGAGACAACTGACCGCCCGGTTTGAAAAACCAGGCTACGAAAAATCACGAAACCCCGCGTGGAGTGGGAAACCGACCGATGCCAAACGATTCTGCTGAGACATCAACGCTGACGACCGAATCACCTAAGCGACAAAAACGCGGGGTTCCGGAGGGCTTGTGGATTCAATGCGACGGCTGCAAAGCGACGGTGTATCGCAAGCAGGTCGAAGCGAATCTTTACTGTTGCCCAGAATGCAATCATCACTTTTATGTCCCGGCGATGGTCCGCATTCAGCAGTTGTTGGATGACGGCAGCTTCGAGGAATGGTTCGACAACATCTCGCCCGTTGATCCGCTCGGCTTCGTCGATAAGCGACCTTACAAAAGCCGCTTGATTGAAGAACAGAAGAAGACGGGACTCAAAGATGCCTGTGTCGTTGGTCGTGGTTACATGCGCGGCCGACCTTTGGTACTGGCACTGACTGATTCGGCATTCATCATGGGAAGCATGGGCTCGGTCGTCGGCGAGAAGTTGACGCGGGCGATCGAGAAAGCGACGGAATTGAAACTGCCACTCGTGGTCGTCAGCGGCTCTGGCGGCGGAGCTCGAATGCACGAAGGAATCCTGTCGCTGATGCAGATGGGCAAAGTTTCCGCTGCGCTAGGTCGGCTTCACGATGCGGGTGGATTGTTCATATCGGTGCTCACAAATCCGACGATGGGCGGCGTCGCCGCAAGTTTCGCGTCGCTTGGTGACATCACTCTTGCTGAACCGAAAGCACTCGTCGGATTCGCTGGCCCGCGCGTGGTCGCTGCAACCGTGAAGCAAGAACTTCCCAAAGATTTTCAGACAAGCGAGTTCTTATTGAAAATGGGCTTCGTGGATCGCATCGTTGATCGACAACACATGCGAACGGAGATCGCTCGGATCATTGATTATTGCGCGCCTTGAGCAGCGACACTGCTTTTGGGAATGCAATTGGTCGTTGGTTATCGGTCATTGATCGTTGGTCATCCGGAAGACAAAGAGGAAAACTTGCAATACTTGCTGCTGGCTCCTCCCGAATGACCAAAGATCAATGACCAAAGATCAATGACCGATAACCAACGACCAAATTTTTCTGCTCCTGAATCTTCCGACCTACTCACCGCATCTGATCGCTTCCATGACTGGCTTTCTCAAAAAACTGTTCGACAAGAAGGGCCGCGTCCCGAAGGTGGATATTGCGAGGCGGTTTGAGCTGCTGTCGCGAGTCGGGCAAGGGAGCATGTCGAAAGTTTGGCGAGCGCGCGATGCGATGACCGGTAAGATGCTGGCAGTGAAAGTGCTCGACAAGCTGAAGACGGAGCGTTTTGAGGCGCGGTTTGTCGGATTGAAGAAGCCGGGCGAAGGAGATATCTCAATCAGTTTGCAGCATCTCAACGTCGTCAAAACGCTCGAACACGGTATGACGACAACTGACGAGCCATACTTGATCATGGACTTCGTCGAAGGAGTCAGCCTCAGCTATCTGGTTGACATGCAGAACGAGCAGATGCAGACACACTGCTTGAACTTTGTGATTCAACTTGGTGAGGCGATTAGTTATTTGCATCGCCAAAACTGGATTCATCGCGACCTCTGTCCTCGCAACGTGATGATTGATCAAGATAACGTAGTGAAGCTGATCGACTTTGGACTCGTCGTGCCGAACACGCCTGACTTTCAAAAGCCCGGCAACCGTACCGGTACAGCGAACTACATGGCTCCGGAATTGATCAAACGGCAAAGAACCGATCAGCGAATCGACATCTACTCCTTCGCTGTGACAGCTTATGAAATGTATACGCGGCGGTTGCCATGGGACGTCGCCGCTCAAGAAACGCTAGAAACGGTGCTGCAACATATCAACAAGCCGCCGACGCCGATCAAGCAACTCACGCCGAATATTCATGCGCTAGTCGCCGAAACGATCATGAAGGGCCTGCTGCCGAATCCTGATCACCGTTGGCAAACGATCGACGAGATGTTGATCCCGTTGCGCAAGGCTCATGAAGAGATCGAAGCGAAGCGAGCGCTCGAACGTCGTAAGAAGGCGGCCAGTGCAAAGGTGAAGTCTGCCGGAACCGATGCGAAAGCGAAGGCCAAGAAAACGGCAGACGACGACGCTTTTGTCGATCAGATTTTGTTGGGTGAAGCGTCCGGTAACGCGAAGTCAGCCAGCAAGTCAGTCGGCCGGTCTGAAGATAAGGGGACAGCGGCAAGGCCGGTCAAAAAGAACTTGCCTACTCCGCAGCGAGACATCGTTAATGACGATGATGATTTCGACGGCATTGAGATTGAGGTCGAAGGGACCAAGTTTGACGGAATCAACGCGGCCAAGTCGCGCGACAAATCGCCAGTTGATTCGAGCGATGACGACTTCGATGGCATCGAAGTCGAAAGCGAAGGCAGTGGCATCCCAGCGGGTGACGACGACGATGAGTTTGACGGCATTGAAATCGAAGAAGAGGGCGAGTTGCCGAACGAATTGCCGGTAACGCCGCCTTCGGCCGCAGGTCGCAAGTTCGCGACGCTGCTCGATAATGACGAAGACCGCGATGACCACCAAACGGCGTCTCACAAAACTTCCATCTCGGAAAAGAAGAGCGGCAAGAAGCAAGCGGCCGACTTTGATGACGACGAGCCAATGCTGCGTCTTCCTGATGATGACGACGATGCGACCGCTGGCATTGAAATCGAAAAGGACACTCCGTCTGTGAAATCTGCGAACTCGTCCGCCAAAAAGCCCGGCTCAGGAAAGTGACGGGCGGGCATGGAAGGTTTTGGCAAACTCAATACCGCTCAGCACGAGGCGGTGACGACGCTGTCTGGCCCGCTGCTTGTACTGGCGGGAGCCGGGACCGGGAAGACACGCGTCATCACGATGCGCATTGCGAACCTCATTCGCCACGGCATTGATCCAGAACGCATTTTGTCGGTGACTTTCACGAACAAAGCGGCCAAGGAAATGCTTGAACGGGCGCTGGCCTTGCTCGGCGGAAGACCGAAGCGACGTCCGTGGATTTCAACGTTTCACAGCTTCTGTGTACGAGTCCTGCGGCAAGACATCGAAGTACTAGGCTATCCGAAGAACTTCACGATCTATGACCGCAGCGATCAAGAATCGACCGCTCGACGCGCCTTGCGCGATATGCGTGTTGCTGAAAAGCAAATGAAACCCGGCGATCTCATCAACCGCATTAGTCAGTGGAAAACGCAAGGAGTACTCTCGCACGAAGCCAGCGAGTACGTTGACCACGACGGCGATCTGATTGCCGCGATGGGCTACAAGAAATATCAATCGATCTTAAAGGCTTCCGGCTCCGTAGATTTTGATGACCTGCTACTGCTCACGAACGACCTCTTCGCCCACTATCCGGAGGTTTTGGAACGGTGTCAACAGCGCTTTGATCACGTGCAGATCGACGAGTATCAAGACACCAACGGCTCGCAGTTTGACTTAATCGCGGCGCTCGTTCGCAAGCACAAGAACTTGTGCGTCGTGGGCGACGACGATCAGTCGATCTATGGCTGGCGAGGGGCGGATGTCGCACACATCCTCAAATTCCCAACGGTTTTTCCGGGCGCGAAGGTTGTCCGACTGCAAGAGAACTATCGCTGCACCGAGCAGATTCTCGGACTCGCAAACAGCATCGTGAAGCATAACCGCAATCGACACGACAAGCGTTTGTTTGCATTCAAGAATGTCCCCGGCTCTGTCCGTTATCGTGAATACGAAAACGAAGACGTCGAAGCCGAAACTGTCGTGCGTGAGATCGAGTTCCACGTTCGCAACCAACGTGCGGAAGCGAACGACTACGCCATCTTATTCCGCACAAACGAGCAACCGCGCGCGTTTGAGTTTCAACTGCGACGTTTCAAAGTCCCTTATGTGTTGCTGGGCGAGCGGTCGTTTTTTGACAATAAAGAATGCCGCGACTTGATGGCCTACCTGCGGATCATCTCGCAACCTCTTGATGAGCAATCGCTGCTGCGCATTATCAATACGCCCGCCCGCAATATCAGCGATGCGGCGGTCGAAAAGATTCTCGCCAAAGCCGTGCAAACAAAAGTTCGATTCTGGGATGCGGTTCCTGAGTTACGCGATGCAAAAGAAATCACACCTAAAGCTGCTGCTGCCGTCGAAGCGTTTGAGCAACTGCTCGCCGACTTCCGCCGCCGTTTCGAAGAAGCACCGAAACGGATGGCCGAAACCTTTCATGATTTGTTGGAAACGATTGACTACGACAACGAAGTTCTGCGCTCTTACAAGACCCCCGAACAACAGATGGTGCGTCAAGGGATCGTGGAGCAAGTTATCGAGATGCTTCAACAATATGCGGCCAACAACGACGAACCCACGCTCGCCGGATTCCTTGACGAGACCGCCCTCTCAGGTCGCGACGACGAACCGGACAAGGAGGACCAACTCAAACAACGCGGCGTCCGCTTGATGACCATTCACGCGGCGAAAGGACTCGAATTCCCGCGCGTCTATCTCGTCGGCATGGAAGAAGGTTTGTTGCCTCACCGCCGCTCCGTAGAAGCCGAAGACGAGACACCGCAATCCATCGAAGAAGAACGCCGACTGTGCTATGTCGGCATCACGCGAGCGAGAGACTCGCTGACTCTCACGCGTGCCTTGTTCCGAAAAAAATGGGGGCGAATGCGCGAGACGACCCCTTCTCGCTTCTTGCACGAAATGTTCGAAGAACCGGTCGCAACCCCGCTCGGCGAAGCCGAAGAATCCGACGAACCGGCCACCGATGAATGGCTCGCAGGGGAGAGGCCAACGACCGCGGAATGATGGCGATGAGCGACCATCAAACCATGTAGCTGAGCTTGTTTGAGACCTCGACCAGCTTGCTCTTTGTAAAATTTCCGGCGGCATCTTTGAGATAGCCATCGTACTTAAACATTTGCAAAACGACTTCGTATTGGCCGGGAGTCGTGTCGGTGTGCTCGTAGCTGTTGTTGGCGCGAGCCGGTGCGGTCTCGACAACTTGGCCGTTGCGGCGAATTTCCCATAGCAACTGCGATCCCCAGTCGTTCGTGACGTCGCCTCGAATGAGCTTTCGTCCTTCCATGCGAATTTCTGCTTGGGGTGTTCCTTCAAATTGTTGTTCCATGTTGGACTCACTTTCGCGAACTGTGGAGCGGGTTTTCCAGAACCAAGGAGCGGCCAACATATCAAACACTCTTCTTGTCACCAAGAAGTCTTGGCGTATTGGCGGAAGAATTCCGAGAAGACTGGGATTTCAGGGTGCCTGAAGGTTAGGCGAACTACAATGTCGTCAACGCGTCTGTCACGGCGAAGTCTCGCTTGTCGTCACGACGGAGCTTTGCTGCAGCGTGATCGGGATCGTGATCGCTCAAAGCCCACCAACCGCGATCGGCGATCGTTCCTAAGACCTCCGGCTTAATGCGACGCAGTTTCAACAGTTCAACGTCGTAGGCAATGCACCACAGCATCGGTAAGTGGCGAAACGTCGGACAGACATCTCCCATGTAGATTGCACCCTCGCCGCCGCTTTCAATGACGATTGCTTGATGGGCTTCGGTGTGACCTCCGGTCAGCCACGCTTTGATGCCGGGAAGGATCTCCACGTTGCCGTCAATCAATCGGAGCTGTCCCGCCTCTTTGAGCGGCATGAAGTTCGGTAACGAATATGCCGCTCGAAGTTCAGGAAACTCGGCGCTGGCGGTCGCCCATTCTTGTCGTTGAACGACATACGTGGCGTTAGGAAACGTTGGAATGTGTTCCCCCGAATCACTGAGTTTTGTGGCTCCTCCAGCATGATCGAAGTGCAGATGAGACAAGATAACGACATCAATATCAGTGGTCGTTAAGCCAACTGCCGCGAGACTTACTACGAGCGGTTCGCCTAATTCGGCACCAAAATTTTTCTGTTCCTTTTCCGTGAGCTTGCTGCCATAGCCGGTGTCGATCAGCACGTTCTTTTGGCCGGTTCGCACGAGGACACAATTGGTACGCTGATGAATACGATCTTTGTCATCCACCGAGATGTACCGCGTCCAAACCGTGCGCGGCACAACACCGAACATCGAACCTCCATCGATCCAAAACGTTCCGCCTGAGATCGTGTGTAATTCAAAATCGCCCAGTTGCATGTTGGCTCCTGAGAAGCAGTCCGAGGTTAAACGATTCGTAGAACGACTCTCAAAGGCCGTTCGAGTATGTGGCAAACTGTCATAACCAGCAATTTCAACTTCCCGCAGAGGTGCAGGGATCGCGGAGAAGAATTGCTTCCTTATCTTCTCCGCGATCCCTGCGCCTCGCCGGGAAATGTTTTAAAGAGATTTCAGCGTTGGCTCGTCTTCTCGATAGGAAAGCACAACCGGCCGGGCTTGGAGACCCGATCTACTTTTCGTTGAGATCGCATTGCGTCAGACTGCGAGCAGACTATCACTCGGCCAGTCGGAAGTCTCGCCTGGCTCGTCAGACAGAAACGGCAAATTGATGGCACACTTTTTCAAATACAAATCACCGGCGGAACTGGTCGCTAACGCGTCTCAATTAGGTCTGCAAAACATCGCGATGTCAGATGACCTGAGCCCGATGTTCGCACCGCTCAACGTTGCTGGGCGTACGGTCGGAAATCGCTGGGCCATTCAACCGATGGAAGGCTGCGATGGAACGCTCGACGGTGCTCCCGACGAATTGACCTATCGCCGGTATCGCCGCTTCGGAGCGGGTGGAGCGAAGCTCATTTGGGGAGAAGCAACGGCAATTGCTGACCAAGCACGAATGAATCCGCGTCAGTTGTGGTTGCATGAAGGAACGGCGAGTGCGATTGAAACGATGCTGGCCGATTGTCGAACCGCTCATCGTGAGTCCTGCGGCCAGGACCACGATCTTCTCGTTGGTCTGCAACTGACTCATTCAGGACGTTTCAGTTTCCAAAAGCCATTGATCGCGACTCACGACCCGATTCTCGATCCGCGCACGAAGGACAAGTCGAGCGGGAAGATTGTTGACGCGACCTATCCGTTGCTCAGCGACGATGACCTCAAGCGGATCGAAGACCAGTATGTCACGGCAGCGAGGTTGGCCGCACAGGTCGGCTGCGACTTCATCGACCTTAAGCAGTGTCATCGCTACTTGCTGTCTGAATTGCTCGCCGCGAAGAACCGACCTGGTGAATACGGCGGGAGTTTAGAAAACCGCACTCGGCTGATTCGCAACGTGATCGCGCGAGTCCGGGTGGAGTTCCCTCAATTGCTGATTGCCTCGCGGTTCAATGCGTATGACGGAATCCCGTATCGCGGAGCGGGTGACGCATTCATCGGCGAACCGTCCCCGCATGAGTTGCCGCTCGTGACCGCTTTCGGTACTGACCACAACGATCATCTTCGCGAAGACCTGACCGAGCCGTTGCAGTTGGTCCGCTGGCTGCGCGACTGGGGCGTCTCGCTGCTGAATGTGTCGATGGGAAATCCCTACGCGAACCCACACATCGTTCGGCCCGCCGAATACGCTCCGATCGACGGCTACACGTCTCCCGAGCATCCATTGTTTGGCATCGACCGCCACTTCCGCATCACGAACCGCATTCAAGCCGAAGTGCCGCTCCGTAACGATCTCGCCCAACGTAGCTCTCTCGCTCCGCGAGAAGAGCCGAGCGCGATATCGACGCCTGAGTCCAACACAACATCCAACGCGCAAACGGCAATCCTCTCGCAGAACGAGAGGGCTAAGTTGGACGGCATCCCGGTCGTCGGTAGCGGCTACAGTTGGCTGCAAGAATTCATGCCACAAGCTGCCGCTGCGAATGTCTCCGCAGGCCGAGTCGCCTTCGTCGGTCTCGGACGCGGCACACTCTCGCAACCCGACTTCGTAAAGCAACTCGCCGACACCGGTCGCTTAGACCGCAAACGAGTTTGCCGCACCTTCTCGTACTGCACCAACCTCATGCGAACGAAAGACCACCCACTCGGCCAATACGCCACCGGCTGTCCGCCGTTTGACAAAGAAGCCTACGGCGATCTCTGGAAGGAAGCCGAAGCGAAGTTGACTAAGCGGTAATGGATGACATTCAGCGACCGAGATCACGTCCAACCCACTTTTGAAGTTTGTATTTCGACTAACCTCACAGCTCTGTGGTTCTGCGGGCGATGCTTGATAATTTGTGTTGCTGCCACACGTCGGGAGGCTTGTCACTGTGACGGAGTCGTTTGCGAAGCCGCCTAAATATCGGGTTACTCGTTGGGTTTGTAGCAGCGAAATTTTTGAAGGAATGATGAATCAATCAGGCTAGGGTTTAGCAGTCTCGCTGAGTAACTCTCTAGCCAACCGTCCGATTCGGTTTCCGCACAAAAAACAAGGCTCAACCGGTAATCCGGGGAGGTCCGTTTTGGAATTACGAAAGAGGGTAGAAGTTGAAGCGACCGCGTGGCAAGGAGCCGCGTGAATCGCGTTGGAGATCTGATGCGAGGAGCCACGGATGGAACTGACGCTCTTGCCGTTGATCGACGATCAGAAGTGCTTTGAATTGGTGCGAAAACTGCGCTGGCCCGAAGAGGCTGTGAGTTTTTTCTAAAAGCGGATCCAGTTCAATTTTCCCGCGAGCCGGTTTTTGCTGAGGGGCTTGATGGTTTGGTTCGCGTTGGTTTCTGGCGACGGGACTGCCGCAGCGGCTGGTCTTGGTTCCTGG
>JAPLNX010000266.1 GCA_026400935.1 Planctomycetia bacterium
ATGGCCGACCGACATGAGGCTGCCCGTAGGGCTGGGAAAGGGTTGTGGGCTGACCCCAAGCCGATTCCACCTTGGGAGTGGCGCAAGATGAGCAAGGAAGAACGGAACCCCTATCGTGAAGCTGCCGGGGTGAAGTAGGGGCCGTAGGTGTGCGAACGTGAGAAGAGATGGTGGTGCCATTGTGGAAGGGCCGCTGATCGAGCTATCCTTTATCAGTAAACAGCCCCCCAGCAGGAGTATTCACGAATGGCCAATGATCAGTGGTTTTACACAAAAGACGGTCAGAAAGCAGGCCCCGTGGCTGGGTCGATTCTCAAGCAGCTTGCTAGGTCCGGCGAGGTTTCGATAGGCGACTTGGTATGGCGGGAGGGGATGTCGGAATGGGCTCCGGCATCAAAGGTCAAAGGATTATTTCCTCAAGGCGTTATAGCGGTCGCTCCGCCCCCGCTGCCCGTGTCGCCGCTAGCGGTTGCCGATGCGCCGACAACAAACCTCGACGAGCGATACGGGTCGATTTACTGCTCCTCTGACCAAAAAATCTTATTGGGATTAGGCGGTGGACTGGCACATAAATTTGGCTTACCGCCTGCTGTGACGAGAATCGCCTTGATATTTATCCCGTTTGGGCTTGTTGCCTACATCGCCGCCTTTTTCCTTCCAAAGTTGCCGACGAAAGGCATGCCCAAGCCCGCTTGACCGGTGGAACGTTGAAAGGCGGGCGCGTGCCGTCGTGTGAATGGCGGGCGTGGGCGGCACCGGAACCATAACCCTCAATCTCACGGGTTTGGTGAGGTTATGGTGCCGGCTGCGAGCCATTCGCTAGGACGTTTTGCCCGTGGCCCCGCTAACAATCCGACTGGTACCAAGTTGGGGGCAGCGTCAGAGGCCAAAACCATAACTGAGAAACTGGCGTCATTCATGGGGGCAGGTCACCTGCAAGAACACAAAAACTCATACTGTGCTTTTGGCCTTGGATCACCCGAACGTATTGTTACTGCTCCCATTCTCCGTATTGGCTCAGCATCTAGACAGTTTTTTTACTTCGCCCGACAGCGAGGGCGGTGTCCTCCACTGGCACGTTCGCTTTGCAAACACAGACAAAAGCGTCGCTTTGCTTATGCAGTGAGATAAATCCGAACTCGATGTATCTGAATACTTTTTGAGGGTTAGAGAGGCATGGCAAAACAAGAATTCCTTCGGCTGCCTGTTGTCTCAGCAGGGGCGGAGTTCCTCGTTATGGGTTACCTCATGCGTCGGAATATCCTTGCCTACAAGGCTCCTACAAACAACGAGGGCTACGATCTGATCTGCATCCACCCCAATCCACGCCATCGGCCAGCCAAAAACGAGCTGCCGCAGGTTCGAGTTCAGGTGAAGAGTCGGTACGCCACCGACTGCGACAGAGGGTTTCCCGTCAAGGAAGCCAGCCTTGAAGCCTTTGACTTTCTGATCGTGACTTTCCTGAACATTGGCAAGTTCTTTGGAAAGAACGACGGGACAAATGGAGCGAGAGAACCAGATTTCTTCACGCTTTCCCGAGACTTCATCCGTGAACACCACGATGCCACATCTTCATGGCAAAAAGTTAAACTTAAAAAGCTCGAAGCTGAAATCGAACCGTTTAAGAATGAGCATGGATTCGAATTAATCGCCGAGGCACTGGGGGTTCCACAGCCTCGAAAGGTGAAACTACAGAAGGCGTCATCGTGATTCACCAAACGAGGATTGCATCCGCAATCGGATGGGTTGATTTTTCGTCAGAGCATCGTGAGAAGGTCAAGTCAGTCATCGACTTGCTGTCCACTCCCGGTGTGATCGACGAGCTTGGGATCGGTGTTATCCGTGATTCGTTTTCCGATTCCCTCTTCCCCGGCATTTCCACCATCCAGACGAGGGCAAAATACTTTCTCATCGTTCCTCGCATCTTCAAGGACTTTGAGAAACTTCCAGCACACAAGCGACGACGACGGAAATTGACGGACTTCCTCAATGAGCAGGAAAACCAGTGCATGGAGGCCATGGTTGCCAGCCATCACGACGACCGGCAGGATGGCATTATCGGAGAGTCGTTTGCTGATAAACAGGGAGAAGTTCAGCGAAAACCTTCGTCCGTGTATTGGACCGGAATTCGACAGTTCGGTTTGATTCAGACCAACTTGTCGCTTCAGGCGTTCTGCCGCAAGTTCGCCAACCCTGACCAACCACTTCAGGACTTGGTGCAGGGATCAGACAAAACCAAAGGCGATGATCCTGATGCCGCAGAACAGGCGAACGAAACGATCAACGGCCCCTCCTGCGAAGACGATTGGATCGATAATCTCACTGTTTATCTTACCCATGAGGAAGCATCGTTTCTCTCTCGCCAGATTGAAGCCCGTGTCCCATTGAGTCTTCTCGGACAGATTCTTCTCGACAGTGAAGTACGACAAAAGTTCCTTGCTCTCCCCAACGAATGGAACTTCACAATGCTCGCTCACGAAGCACCATTTCTTGGGCAGTTTTCAGGCGAGCTTCAGCGGATCATTGCTGCCGCCAGAGATTTCTGGCAACTGATGGATGGTGCGCACATCAGATACAACTGCCTGCTCCAAGATCGGCATGGAACAAGTGGATTGCGTGAGGAGTTTGAGGCTAAATGGAATGAATGGAAGGAGAATCTTTCATCCTTCTCGTGGGAGCGATGGAACACCGAATCCCTTTGGAAACTGACGAAGCACCATCATCGCAGGGTCCGAGAACACACGATTCAATTTGTGGAGTCATGGATTGATGGCATTCACAACAATGCAACGCCGCAATCTCTCGATGAATTAGTCACTCGGCAGGAACGGTTTAACAAGAAAGCTCGTGCCCGACTGCATCCCGCGGCGGAGGAAAGCATCGGCAAGTGGGTCGGCATCGATGACTTGAACTACCGGCTCAACGTTGCTCGAACGATCATTCGTGACATTGACACGGGGCTGACAGCATCGGAGGACGACGATGCTGGATATTAAGAAGCACCGGCTCGATTACGGCGCAATGCTGATTCCGCCAAAGGGTTATCGATTGGCAAAGGCCGTTGCAGCCACCTACACGCTGGACCTGAACACACTGCTCTCAATCCCGGTTGCGTTGTTCTTTTCGCAAACGCTGGAAGGCAACTTCGAGGCTGAGCGAGTGCAACTTCTGGAAGCTATCCAGCGGTGTCCAGACGTGCTACGGATTTATCATCAGAAGGGCAAGATTCACGTTCCACGGAAGCACAACCGTCTGTACGGCCTGCTGGAGCCATGCGTCGTGGGCATTTTGCCAGATGACGCCTACACCACTTTTCATCCGAAGGTCTGGGTGCTGCGTTACGAGCATGATGAAGAGCCGACGATGTATCGAGTGATCGTACTGAGTCGAAACCTCACTTATGATCGAAGCTGGGACATTGCCGCTCATCTTGATGGTGTGGTGACTGAAGACCAGCAACGTAAGAATCAGCCCCTCGTGTTATTCGTCAAACACCTGCTCTCCTATCAAGGTTTCGATGGCGACAGAAAGTTCGTCGCTGACTTGCGAAAGGTCGAATTTCAGACGCCAGCCGGATTCAACAAGAATTTCTTTTTTCATCCCGTGGGAATCGACGGCCACCCGAATCCAATCGTGACACAAACTGGGAGCCGAGCCATTTGCATCAGTCCCTTCGTGCATGACGAAGCGATTAAGACGTTACGGGGCAACGTGACCGACGCGTTGCTGATCTTTGGTTGTCGTGAGGAACTGCGCCGACTTGATCCGCAAACGCTCTCCGATGTTCGCAGCTTCGCCATCTCAGACTTGATCGTGGACGGAGAAAGTCAAGATAAAGGAGAAGACGGCGAAGGCGAACAGTCCGAACAGAATCTGCACGCCAAGCTCTACGTTTATCAGAGAGAGACGACCAGCACTTCATGGTTTCTCGGATCGGCTAATGCCACCAAAGCGGCCTTCGAGCGCAACATCGAGTTTCTGTTGGAACTTCGAGGAAGCGGGGCTGCCGTCCAGCTTGATCGCCTGAAGGATGAACTGCTTGGAGAGAATGAGCAAGGCGGGATTTTTCAGCGGTATGAACCTCCTCCAGAACCGTTTGACGATTCCGAAACAAGGAAACTGGATGAGGCGCTTCGACTACTGGAGTTTGATCTGTTGAAGCACTTGGAAATTAGGGAGGCTGCGGTTACGCCGTCTGCGAACGAAGCCAACTTTGACCTGCATCTGGTTCTTGATCCCGGTTCTCGCAAGTGGCATGGATTGACCGTCAAGGTGTCGCCGTTCAACTCGGATGGAGTCGAATCCAAAGAGTTGCTGCCCGGTTGTGTGACGGAACTGGTTTTCCAAAACATCAACGAAAGCAATCTCAGTCGGTTCCTGCGATTTGAAATCTGGCAGGGTGCCGAACAACAACGGGCCTTCTTGATAAAGGTGGAGATTGAAGGACTTCCCAATAGCAGAGTCAGCCGCATCCTGCGAAGCATTATCAACAGCCGAGATCGCTTTTTCGAATATCTTCGTTTTTTGCTGGCCGATGATCTGGCCAAGGAGCCGGTAGGAACTGAGCCGGGCGAAGATGGAGGGGACTCGAACGGAGAAGTAGGGAGTATTTGGGACATATCCACTCCCATCTTCGAGCAGTTGTTGCTGGCGTCTTCACGGTCGCCTCGCCGTCTGAAGGCCATTGATGACGTGATCCAGCAGCTCCGCAAGGAAGAGGGTGAGGATTCCACCAGCGACGTCATTCCGCACGAGTTCTTGGAGTTCTGGGAGGCATTCAAACAGATCGTTCCTCAGCAGCCAATGAGGACACAAACATGACGAAGCCTCCAATGGACGAACATGTCACACGCAGCCTTGAATCTCTGAAAGACTTTCAGCGGGCGACGGTGAACGTGGTCTACGACAACCTCTTTAAGAACCGTCAACAGCGGATGTTGGTTGCCGATGAAGTGGGACTCGGAAAGACAATAGTTGCCAAGGGCGTGATTGCTCGACGAATTATTGACAAGATCACGGCTGGAGACGATACGCCGCTCAAGGTGACGTACATCTGCTCGAATCAGGTGATTGCCCATGAGAATGTTGGAAAACTCGACATCTACCCGGATCAGCGGTCGCACGACCGTTTTGCGAGCCGACTGACATATTTGGCATTCGAGCCGAAAGGTTGCGAAGAGCAGCGTCTGCTGACGCTCAACACCCTCACTCCGGCCACATCGTTTAAAAAAGGCAGCAACACAGGTCAGCAGGACGAACGCAAGATTCTGTATTCACTTCTAATGCAGGATGAACAGTTGAGCTACTGTGGTAAGGCCATGGCGGTCATGTTGCGGGCCAATGTTCAGAAGGAGGCAAGGGAGTGGTTCGACGAACTGGACGGCCAGCGTGACAAGCCATGTGGCTTTTCCTTACGGACTTGTTGCCACGGTCGTTTCTTGCAGGCAATCAGGAAGAAAACGATTGCCTACTCAGAGTGCCCCCTGTTTGAGCATCTTGGAATCTTCAGAGCGATCTCAGTGTATGATGCAGTCGTCACATTTTCGCAGCTACTTACGCTCAAGAACTTCGGACAGTTTCGAGAAGGATCGGATCACCTTGTTCGAGAACTGAAGGATATGCTGTCAGAGGTCTGCGTCGATTACATTGATGCTGACATCTACATTCTCGACGAATTCCAGAGGTTCAAGGAGCTTGTGAACCGTGACAGTGATTCGGAAGCTGCCGACATTGCTCGTCGAATCTTCGGTAAAGAAGCAGCCCGCATCCTGTTGCTTTCCGCTACTCCATTCAAGGCGTACACAGGCAACTCGCCGTGGGAAAGCGGCGAAGAACATTACAAAGAGTTTCGTACCATTCTCAGCTTTCTGTTTGATGGCAACGACAAGGAGTTGGCGATTTACGAGGACCACCGGCAGGCTCTTTTCAAGCAACTGCTGGAACTCACCTCCGAGTCTGGGGAAATTGATACATCTCACCGGGACGCAGTGCAGCAGGTTCTAAGACGAGTCATGTGCCGCACGGAACGGCTCAGTGTGTCCGAAGACTTCAATGCAATGACCGTGGATAAGTGGCAGGCGCAGCCGTTGCAGGTGTCGGCAGGCGACATCAACAACTTCATTGCAACCGACAATGTTGTGCGAGTCCTCAATGAAACAGACGATAATTCCACGCATCAACTTCATGCGCCCGTCGAGTTCTGCAAATCGGCGCCGTTTCCATTGTCGTTTTTGGATGACTACAAGCTCAAGCACCAGATTCGGGCGAGGAAGGACGAGCCTGATGTTCGGAAACAGCTTCAGGCGAATCCAATCGCATGGATCAATCATCAAAAAGTGAATCGGTACGAGTTGGACTTCAACGGTAACGGTTCACCGGCTACCAACGCCAAACTCTATCAGGTGCTTCAGGAGGTTCTCGAGCATGGTGGCGAAAAGCTGCTCTGGATTCCTCCCAGCCTGCCTTGCTATTCACCCGCAGGTGTCTTTGATGGTACGGCAGGGTTCTCCAAGACGCTTATTTTCTCGGCATGGCTGATGGTTCCCCGAATGTTGTCGTCGCTGATTTCCTACGAAGTTGAGCGCAGGACCATCGGGAACGCTGTCTCAGTCGATCCTCAAGAGAAGGAGGCTCGCAAATACTTCCACGCAAAGAGCGAGAGACGGCATCCGATTCCGCAGTTAGTTTTCTCGCAAAAGAAAACAGACAGCGGAGAGACAGCGAACAACATGTCGAACTTCTCACTGCTCTATCCGTCGCAGGCATTGGCCGATGTTTTCGATCCGAACGTGTCATTGCTTAAACACCAATCACTGGAAGACATTCGCACTGATGTTACTGCCAGAATCGACAAACTGATCGACGAAGCGAATCTTCGCCAATTCGGAAGCCCGACAGGAGAAAGTGATCGGTGGTACTGGGCAGCTCCGCTATTGCTGGATCGTCACAAAGAGTCAATCTACATCGATGTGGCGAATTGGCTGACAACAGACTCCTTCCGAGAAGAGTCCGTGTTCTTTGACGAAGAAAAACAGGGAGACAGTTCGAAAGCGAAGCACTTCGAAGAATTCGCACGCTGCTTTCGTGAACCTGTCGAAGCAGGGCTTGGCCCCATCCCCAGCAACCTGGGTCAAGTTCTTGCTGATTTGGCACTTGCCAGTCCTGCGGTTGCAGCCTTGCGATGTGTGTCGCAGCAATTCCAACCCAATTTCTACAAACGCACACTCTTCGCTTTCGATATCGCTACCGAATTTCTGAGCCTGTTCAACAAGCCGGAATCGATTGCGTCAGTGCGATTAAGCACGCAGAGTTTGAATACGGAGAAAGCACCGTATTGGCGTCGAGTGCTGCAATACTGCGTCGATGGCTGTCTTCAGTCCGTGCTAGACGAGTTTTTCCATGTACTGCGATCAGACTGTCCTGCGATTCAGGCAATGTACGATCGGCTTGTCGAGTCCATGAACCTCGGAACGGCATCGATCAAGGTGGACGATCTGAACAGCTTTCTCAAAGGAGAGCGACAAAACATGCGGTGTCACTATGCCGTCGATCTCGGTAATCAGAGGATGGAGACCGAAGACGGCAAGAACCGAATCAAGGGTATTCGGCAGAACTTCAACTCCCCATTTCGGCCCTTTGTCTTGGCGACAACCTCGATTGGTCAGGAGGGCCTCGACTTTCACACCTATTGCCGCAAGATCGTGCATTGGAATCTGCCGACCAATCCAATCGACCTTGAGCAGCGGGAAGGCCGGATCAATCGATTCAAGGGACTCGTGATCCGACAGCAGATCGCGACTAAATATCGTGATCTTCTGACCGAGGCGGCAGTGGACGAATCTGGTGTGTGGGATGCGCTGTTCGGTGTTGCTGAGAAGCAGGAACGGGAAGGAACGGGCAAATGCGAATTGATCCCGTTCTGGCATGTCGAAGCTGACTTGTACCAGATCGAGCGCATCATCCCGTTCTACCCATTCAGTCGCGACCGAGCGAAGCTGTCTACATTGCTCAAGACTCTTGCTCTTTACCGACTCGCCTTCGGCCAGCCTCGCCAAGCCGAACTGGTCGAACATCTCCTGACGAACATTTCAGAAGCACGCATCAGCGAAATTCGGAAGAAGCTCATGATTGATCTGAGTCCGATTGGCTACAAGGACAATAAGAACCGCTGAGAGCGGGAGGTGTGGCTACGGCTATCACAGCAAAAGAAAACGTGAATGCGATCCAGGCAACGGTCAACGCAGACTTCAAAAATAGACTTCGCATGGCTTGGGCCCCTTTTTTTGGAAGAAACCGTCCGCAATTTCACATGTGGCTTTACGACGAGCTTTGCGGCAATAGAGGATTGCAACTCGCAAACGGCGTTCCTTTCATTTGCGAAGTCGCCAATCAAGCCCAATCAAGCAAGTAAACAGCAAAAATAAAAATCTCTCGGCGTCCGAGGAGGCGTTGGGAGCAGCATAATGCCGCACAGTGTGCGGCTGATCGGATGAAGGTTGAGACCGTTCACTGCACGTCCGGCAGTGCCGTGACTCCAAAGCCCCCCCAAAAAAACTGCCGCTGTGTGAGCAGTTTTTCACCGTCGGCGCAGCCCTTCTCCGAGTCTGACTTGCGGGCGGGAGCCTTTCAGAGGCTGTGAGTATCGATCACGGGCAACTCGTCGGGCGAGATCCGAGATCTGAACGGTCTCTAATGTCGTCATCCACCTAGACGAGCTCGCCCCAGTCGGTCGGCGGGCCGCGAGCGGGAGAAAGCGGAGGAGGCTCGAGCGGCTCGCCAAGCTGTGTGAGAATCTTACGGACGGGCCCTGGATCGGTGATGCAGGAGATAAGTCGAATATCACCGCCCCAGCTGGAGCACAGAAGTGGAAACTCCTCCCCCACTCGGGCCATGAGCTTGGCTCACGCGATCCGTGACGTGTCGTCGGCAACGCTCGCACCCGACGTGCAGGCGGTGCTGGTCTGGGACGGCGCCGGTTACCATCGGGCAAACGATCTACGCCGCCCGTCGAAGATCACGTTATAAAACTGCCGCCGTACTCACCGGGGCTGAATCCAGCCGAGAATCTGTGGCACTACCTGCGGAGCCATCACTGGTCGAACCGAAAATACGCCACCGTGGATGACCTGTTCGACGCCGCCGAAACCGCCCGGCGTGCCGCTTGTCTCGACCCGGCCGTCATCCGCCCGTCTGTCACGCACCCTACGCGGAAATGCGCTGTTAATCGTTGGGGTTGGTATTATTGATGTCCAACCCAATACTCTTCAATCATCCATAAAGGCTTATTAATCATTACAATTTTTATATATTTAATACACTCCTCGTATTGATTAGAGTTGAGCTTAGACCATTTTATGTCTTCAATTGTTTTAAACTCTTTTCCTAATCCACCAATATTGTGCTTGCATAAACTTTTTAATAATAATGAATCTATTGGAGGATGGATTATAGATTGTATTTCTTCACTGTATTTTTCATTGCAAACAATCATAGATTTAAAATAGACGTTGATTAATTTAGCGGCTACGCCATGCGTGAAATTAAGATTTAATTTTAGTCCTTCTAAAATTATTATTTCTCTTAATCTTTTGTGAAATATATCAAACTCTTCCTGGATCGATGGTGGTATTAAGTCCTTGATTGCTCTTAAGCAGACTTGACCTTTCCGCACGTCAAATCTAAGTTTCGGAGAAGTTGATGCGGCTCTACTTGCCGCCCATGCTGAAAATCTGAATTTATGTTCTTCAATGTTATACATAATATAAATTTTATAATGAAATAACAAGCCTCTAGCGTTATGCTAGAGGCCTAGTTGCTACTCCACAGACCTATGAATGACTTTCTGCATGTACAATAACTCCGTTATGAAGCATTGGCACATTAAATTCTCTAACAACATTAACAATAAGATGGTCTTTTGGGAGGGTGAGCAGTCTAAAGCTTACCTGTCGTCCTACTGTAATCTCTAGGAAGGGATAGTTTGTATATATCCTCTCAACTATTTGTTCTAATTAATTAATTCCCACTCGCCAGCATAATCTTCTTCTTCTTGATTATCAATGGTTCTGATGGTCACCTTATTGTCAGCGCCGCATCCAGGCACACGTGGAGCGGGAAGTGCGTCAGTATTTTGAATGCGGCATCCTCTGCTTTGGGCTTGCCAGGGCGAGGTGTAAGGGTGCGGCTAGCGATTGGTGTTGGCGTTCTCGTGCAAGGGAAGAGGCGTCTGTCTCTCGTGCAACGGCCGACGCATGGCACTGGCCGCGGCGCATCTTGTGGGTCGCGTCATTCCGCATTTCTCTGTGCGGCAGTTTGGGGCTCCGTGCCCAAGCGGTTGCGGTGTTTTCTTGCCGACCGGCCTGCCCCCCTCTCGCCATGAGTCGAGAGCCGAGTACACATGGAAGGACGGGCTTTCGCCGGACGACATCGATCTAGCTGAAGTGCCGCAACAGATTTTGGATCTGATCGCCGCTGGTAACAGGGGCGGCGGCGGCGAGCGCGGGGGCGGGCGAAAGATACTTGAAGCCGTCGCCCGTAAGGGCGACGGGGACCGGCATGACAAGATGCTCAAATTTGCCGTTCGCTTGGCGATGCGTATGCCGCGAATCACCGGGGAGGAGGAGGGCGATCTGTGGCAGATTATATCCGCGATCAATCTCACGCAGTGCATTCCGCCGATGCCTATGGACGAGGTGCAGAGTTTGCACAAGTACGCTGTTAGCTACCGCGCGAAGGCCGAGAGCGAAGAGATAGCGTCGCATGGTTTTTCGACAACGAAGATCGGCGGAGACACGCAAGTCGGCGCGGGCGATATAAAGCTCACCATTTACAAGAGCGATCCGATCGAGTACCGGCTCTACGTTCCGGCGTGGAAGTCGTTCACCGCCGGCGGGAGCGGCATGGTAACACTGAACGCCGAAGAATACGGGTCGGCGAAACTCATGGCGACGGCGGTGCTGGCCCAGACGGGCGAGG
>JAPLNX010000313.1 GCA_026400935.1 Planctomycetia bacterium
CGGGGATTTCTTCTGATTGCTCAACAGAACAACCGACACTCGCCTGCCATTGCTGCCCGTTGTCGGATGCTGCGAGCACTTGCTGAACGCGGGGTGTTGCTCCGGTCACGACTCCTGCCATCACAAGAGTCTGCCCGTTGTTCACGATTGAATCGGTCGAGCCAACGGTGTGATCGACGTCGGCCGTGTGGTCGAGGATGATGGGGACATTGCCACCGGCTGAGAGTCCACTCAGATCAACCACAACCGGAAACTCGAAACCGTCAACACGCAACATGCCACCGCTGTACGCGAGGATGCGAAAACGTCTCGGCCGTCCAGATTGACCGGCGAGCAGTTGGAGTCCAGCGGTGAGGTTGAGCGGTTTCATAGCGTGATGCAAAAACTTTCGAGCTTGATTTGAACGGCGACGTACAACGCCTCTCGTTGCTGGCGGTTGTCGGCCTCCACGAGCATCAGCATCAACGCTCGCAAGTCGAAATGTTCCAAGTCGGTGAAAAACTCATGCGATTCGCCAGTGGCCCGAAGGGTCTCTAATGCGGTTTCGTAGGCCGTCTTTTTTGCCCGATGGATTTCACTGCCGGGTTGCCACTGACGGCGGCATTCGAGGAACGTGGCCAAGCGGACGATGTCTGTTGCGGACCAATTCCGGCGGCCGTGGCTGACGCTGACTCCGTCGAACGCACCGATCCCGATGAACCGGACCATCTCTTCGCCGGTGATTGCGTACTCAACCGCTTGGCACAGACGAATAATCTCGCCATCGGCGGCCGGATAGGACTCGGTCAAGCCAGCGCGGGTCCACCATGCGCTGATGCGTCGCCGTGACAGGTGCTCCAGCGTCGCGGAGTCTTGACCGGTCAAGCTGCGGGGATCGACTTCGTTTCGGGCGGCGTCGGTGAGATTCATGTCAGGCGGTCCTTTTTTCGTTGAGGCTATTTTTTCGGTTCGAGCGGCAGACGGATATCCCGACCACATAACAAAGTGATCGAATTTCCAAGTTGACCTACACCGGTAGCGGGCGTGTTCGCACGAGCACTACAAATCGGACGCTCCAACGTCGTCAATCGCTGGCAACACGAAGTGCATTGCCGTCGTCGAACAATGCCGAGTTTCGATCGACTGACGCGGATGACTCCGAACGAGGTCGATCCACAAGAGCAGGTGATTGAGGTAACGACGGGCTTGCTCATCTTGATGGCTTTCGAGCGGATGAAGGTTTTTGATTGATCAAAACCATGTTTTTGATTCATTAACAAAAACGCTGAGGGAAATGACGCAGTCTGTGATCGGCTGGCTTAGATGGGCTTGGAGAACCTTGACCATGCCGGGGGGGCGGGTCAGCCGAACGATCCCCGCTTGCGTCTGCCGCTTGTGGGTTGGCCGATCTTCAACCAACTGGTTGCTGAGCTGTTTTTGGGTCATGGTCGCTGCTTTCATCGGTCTCGGTTTCCGAATGCAATTGGATCTGTCTTTTTCACACACCCGGAACCCCCAACCCCAACACGCCGCGTAGGCGGCTTTGTGTTGGGGGGTACTAGGGGGGTGTGTGTGTGATTTTTTTTCGTGTCGTCGGTCGGGGGGACGGTGGCGAATCCACGTTTGTTTCGGACGATCGCAGGCCATGTATGCAAGAGTCCCGCCCCCTCGGCCAACTTGAAAAGCGACTCAGCCTTTCGTGTTGCGAGTCCGCCATCGACCGCTTTGGCCAAAATTGCGTCGCGTGTCTGCGGAGTTGCGTCGCAGAACTCTGTCGTGAATCTATGATGAGTCCAAACCGGGTCGCTCAGTGTCTTGTCGGGATCATTCCGAGAAGGTCGTCTCGGTCGATCCGGCTTCAGGAGCGTCGGGTCGAGCGTCGTGTCTTCTGTAAAAATCGGAAATTCCCAGCGCAGACAAAGCGGCTCCAATGGTGGCCAAGAGCGGGTCGCAGCTTCCATCACGACGACATTCGGTTCTTCGTGCGGTCGCAAAACAACATGACAATCAGCGGCACGGCTCATTGAGCCTGCGCCACTGCCGACGTCCGTGATAGCCTTCGCTGACTGGCTTCCCTTGCTCGCATGGTGAATGCAGACGATGGCGCACTTCAGTTTGCCCGCGACGCGGTCCAAGAGGTTGTAGAGCGAGGCCATTGCTCCGTTGTCGTTCTCGTCTGTACCGGGCGGCAGGAACCGATAGAAGGCATCCAGAATAATTAACCTGAAGCGTCCCGGTTCGATGTCGTCGAGCGTCATCGCGAGTTGCGGCAAATTGACCAATTCCCCGCGCAGATTCATTATGAACACGTGATCGGCGTATTCGTTGAGCGGGATCTCGTTCGCATTCGCGACGGCGGGAATCCGGTAGGCACTGGTTTCGGGATGTAACTCGTTGTCCACGATCAACACGTCGCCTCCGGCAGTGTCGAATCGTCCGAGCCATTTCCGGCGAGTGGAAAAGGTGAGTGCCAGGTTTGTCGCCAGCCAAGATTTTCCGACCTTGCTGGCAGCGATGAGATTCAGCGTTTCTCCTTCGCGCAGTAGGCCGAAGATGAGTGGTTCTCGCATGTTTGAAAATCCTCCAATAAGGTCGCGGACGCTTCGCATTGGCGGCGGTTTTCGCGGTGGCGTTTCGATCGCGGGTGTGTGGCGGACACTTGGATGGTCCGGCGCGCCATTGACTCGATACTGCTCACGCCATCCCGGCGAATCCTCATCGGCCCAATAGACCAACGAGGCGAGCGTGTAGCCGGATCGACCGAATGCGGACCACGCTCTTGCGCAGCAGTGGTCGTCATGTTTGCTCGACTGAGCCGACCAGCGATCCCACGCATCCAGCAGCGCAGTATCAACGGCGTGCAACGCCATGCCGACACTGACCCAAAGGGAATACCCATCGGCCCGCGTCAAGTTGAGTTGGTCGAGAGCAGCGAGGGCTTTGTCTTGATCTTTTAGGTCTCGCCATGCCGGAGCGGTCGCGGTTGTTCGCGGCGGCTTCACATCGTTGAGCAATCGCCGCAACTCGTTTTGCCGAGTCTCGACGTTCTCTGTGCTGTCGTTCAACTTTCGTCCGGTGACAGCGAAATATCGACCGCTCCCGTAGACTTCAATTCCGTTTTCGTGATCGGCATGGCCGTGTTCGAGACTCGCCCGAAAGAAGATCTTGATTCCTTCACCGCTGGGTGAAACTTCGGAATACGAGTCCAAACGTCGGAGCACATCTTCGGCGAACGGTGTGATCCTGCCGTCCCCGTCCAAGTGATCGTCTAGGTCGATGCCAGCCCACCCCCAGCCGAGCATGAAACCAATGCCATCAACTCCGCCCCGGTGATATCTGCCGACAGCCGCTTTGAACGTGACCCACGTATCGGGATCAGTGGAAGAGGCATTGCCTCCCGTTAGCGCGTTGATCGGCGTCTTCGTCCATTTTTTCCCCGTACAATCGAAACGCCAGCATACCCAGCGGCGACGGCGTTTCATCGAAGTGGGAATTGTGTCCAGATTCGGTATCGAACAAGACGGGCGTTGCATCCTGGTATCCGTTACCATGCTGTCGATCCTTCAGAAGCCCTTCGCACGCTTGACCGGCGATACTGCGAACGGGCTTCTTTTTTGTGCCCCGTACCTCATTCGTCGCGGTGACAGGGGGCGAAGTGGGGGCGGGGTTACAGCAGGCCAGCGGCGGCGAGCTTCTTTTGGGTCGCGGCGGATCGCTCGGCGGGAGCGTCGTCAGCGAGCGGAGCGGGCGAGCAGTTCGCGGTTTGGGCGCGAAGGAATTCTGCGAATGCGGCGGCGGTCGTCATCCAGCAGCCGCCGGATTTCACCACGGCGAGCCGAGCGCCGTTCACGCCATGCAACCTCCATCTCCACAGCGTCGCGGGCGAGGGTCGTTTGCCAAGTCGCTGCGTGGCGAGGATGCCGAGCGGGATCAGTTCGTCGGTTTCGATGTTTATCGACATGAAAAAACCTCAGTCAAAAGTGAAAGGATTCACGATGGACTGAGGTTGATACCGCGACGTCGCGGCGTGAATGTCAGGGAGCGCGGTATTCGGGCGCACTCCGACGATGTGCGCCCAAATATCGGGCGCACTCCGACGGTGTGCGCCGTTACCAGTTCTTTGCCCAACGCCGGAGCGTGCCGATTTTCCAGATTTGCTTGCCGCTGATGTCCTTCATCTCCGACATATTTTTGAGAGTCGCGATCTTCATGCGCGGGGTTTTGATAGTCGCCATTCGCCGAAAGAACTCGACGCGCGCCGGTTCGCTGCGGTCATCCTTCTTGGTGATTTTCGCTTCGGTCGCTCCCATCACGGATTTTGTGTTGCGTTTGCCTTTGTCCACGTTTGCCCCGTGGTCAATTTGCGTTTGCCCGCGTTGAAGTAGTTGGCCAAAGTCGATGGCCAAACAAATCGCTCGTTCGACGCTGTCGGGATAGTCACCAGCTTCGGCTAGTTCGTCCGCCAGTCGGTTCAGCGTGTGCAACGCCATGAGAGCGTCGTGAGCTTCGGCGGGCGCGTTCTCCGGCAGTTGAACCATCGCCTTGATTCGCTGTTCCAGATTCCGCCACTTGACTGGCGAGATGTGCTTCGGGCGTTCTCCCCAATGCGGCGCGATCCGTAGGGCGAGCGTCCTCGTGTACGCGGCGATGCGTCCGGTGAGATTCAGCCGTTGCCGTTCGATCTCCGCCATCGTTACCAACTCCGGCGGGAGCGAACCTTCCAGAGTGATCGTCTTGGTCTTCAGGTCGATGCCGACAATCTTCTGAGGCGTTGCCAGTTCCACCGGGTCGGGATTCGGGTACATAGCCGGGGTTTGTCTTGCCGGGCCGGTCGTAGTCTTGACCGCTGCCTTGCTTGTTCGTGTCGTCGCCATGTTGTCGGCCTCTGTTTCGTGAGGCTGTTTCAGAAAAGAAGCGTCGTGCGAAACTGGTGAAACGGCCAGCTTGTCGGGTTGCATCCCTATCGCACGCGGTCGCGGCGGCTTCCAGGCCGTATTGCTCACGGATCGCAGTGGCGCGAGTGTGTCGGAGTTGGTTCGGCGACCAAGGTTCGACGTCGGCCAAGCGGCAGGCCCGCCCAATCGCTCGACAGTAGCCATTCTTGTCGTACCTCAGACGAGGCGCACGTTGTCGATCGGTCTTCGGCCGTCGTGCGGCTTGCGAGGGTGTCATCGGCGACTTGCGGTTCGCTCGTTTCACGGCATTCCGCTCGGCTTCGGACTCTGCCGGCGAGAAGCAGTACGATTCAGGATCTCGATCGAGATACGGCCGGAGCACTGCTTGCCCTTCCGGGCCGATGAAGATGCGTCGCTCGCGGCCGTGATGTTCCGTCTTGTGACGTTCGGGCCGATACACCCAAACTCCAGTCGTTTGGATGTTCACGTCGCAAGGCCGAAGCAAGCAAATCTCGCCCGGTCGAGCGCCGGTAAGTAGTTGCAGCTTGACCATCGCGGCCACGACGGCGGGCAAGTGCGGGATGGTGGCGTTGACGATCGCTTCGGCGACGGGTTCCACTGGTGCGGACTCCACTGCATCGGAGCGACCGCATTTGAGGCTCGCCACGGCGGTCAACGCCATGTAAATCGGAGCGGGGACAAGCTCACTTTCCGTGCCCCATTTGAAGACTCGCTTGATCCGGTGAATTTCGGAGTTGATGTGTTTGCGACAATGTCCCGCTTGGATCATCGCGTCGCGTACCGCCTTCAGCTTCATCGGTCCAAAGTCGCGAATTCGAGTCTTACCAAACAGCCGCACAAGCGGACGCAATGCGAGGCGGATATTCGCCGCTGAGCCGGTCGATTCGCCGTTCTCGCGGCGGTAGTATTTTTCCGCGAACTCCATAAAGAGAATCGCGAGGTCGTCAATCGTCACGGTCAGACGCGACGTGTCACCGTTGCGAGCGAACCACTCGGCGACCAGTTCTTCGTATCGCTCGTGAGCTTCGGGTGAGTTGTACGCGCCAAGGTAATGGTCTTTGCCGTCGATTCGACAGCGGCCTTGCCCGGTCGCCTTGTGGAGCGAATAGGACGGTTTCCGTTTGGCTGGCATGTGCAGTTCCCTTGAAAAAAGGATTCGTGAACTCCGGTCGTTCAACCGGGTCTCACGCTGCACTGCCTCGGAAAAGTGGTAGAGTGGTGGTAGTAAGCCACCATTTTCTGCCGTCTTTTCGTTCGTCAGGTAGTCACAACTCGTGACTCAGCAATAAGTTACTTTAGTGGGCGATACTGGATTCGAACCAGTGACTTCCACCGTGTGAGGATGGCACTCTAGCCGCTGAGTTAATCGCCCAAATTTGTTGGCTCGGTTCACCGAGCACAGGCTGGTTGTGACGGCGGGCGAGCGTTGTAGTGTCTTGCGAGGACCGTCGCAAGTTTGTGAGATCGGACTGCGAGGATGACTGACTTGGACATTCAATCGGGAAACGGGATGAATCCGATAATCGTTGCGAACGCTGTGAATGATAAGACAATGGATTCGGCACAGGCGGCAATGTCCGCTCAATCGTTGCTGCTGAATTCATCCCCGCTGAGATCGAGCGGGCGGGTGATTGCCGTGATGCCAGCGTACAACGCGGCATCCACTCTGGAACGGACGGTTGCGGACATTCCTCCGGGAAGCGTTGATGAAGTCATCCTTGTGGATGATTGCAGTCGCGATAACACCATTGAAGTCGCTCGTAAGCTGGGACTGACAGTGATCTCGCATGAGAAGAACACTGGCTACGGCGGAAACCAGAAGACCTGCTATCGGCATGCACTCGAACGGGGTGCGGACTTCATTGTGATGATTCATCCGGACTATCAATACGACAGCCGAGTCATCCCGGTCGCGATCGAGATTCTGCGGCTGGGAATCTGCGATATGGTGCTTGGTTCTCGAATTCGGACTCGTCGGGAAGCGCTCGACGGTGGGATGCCCAAATGGAAATACATCGCCAATCGTGGTCTCACGATTTGCGAAAACATTGCATTGGGACAGAACCTCGGCGACTTTCACAGCGGTTTTCGAGCGTATCGGCGGCAGGTTGTCGAGACGGTGCCGTTTGAGCGGAACTCGAATGATTTCGTCTTTGATAGTCAGTTCTTAGCCCAGGCTGTTCACTTTGGCTTCAAGCTGGGAGATATTCCGGTTCCCGTGCGATACTTCGAGGAGGCGTCGAGTATCAACTTTGGGCGTAGCGTGACCTATGGAAACCGCACTCTGGCGGTGATGGCTCAGTTCTGGTTGCATCGCTTGCGCCTTTGGCGAAGCCCACTGTTTGAGCCGAAAGTCGTTTCAGCCTGAAGTCGTCGTCCCTTCGATGACCGATCTTGCAAAATGGTGACATGTCCGAGAGGTGAAACCAGAGATGCAATTGGCTTGCGATGATGAAGCCAGAAGAGTTTGTTCGTGGAGTGTTGAGCGAAATAACAAACCAGTCATCTTGGCTTGGTGTTGTCTGATTGGCATAACGTCTGCGACGTACTCATGCCGAGCAAACACAACACACTGGCCGTCAGGAATCGCTCCTGCTCAAAGCTGTCTCCGGCCCGAACTGAAGGAGTGCTAGCCATGAGAAAATTGATGCTTCTCATCGCATTGGTCGCAGGTGGTTTGGTGGTTTCGTCGAGTTCAGTCGCTCAAGCGGATCACTGCGGTTGGGGCAGCGGCTATGGTGGCGGTGGCTACTATTCTGGTGGCTATGGAGCTGGTTACGGCAGCTACGGCGGATATGGACGTGGGTATCCAGGTTACTCGGTGGGCTACAGCTCTTATCCCGTCTATCGACCAAGCTTTAGTATCGTAATTGGTTCCGGGAACGGCGGCGGGTATGGAGGTGGATTCGGTGGCTATCGAGGTGGGTCTGGTGGCAGCTACGGAGGTTGGGGCCATCATCATCATCATTACCGATAGTTTGCCGTTGGGTTTGCTAGGCAACTGTCTGATGTCGCACGAAGTCCCGGCTGAGGAAACTCAGTCGGGACTTTTTTTGTGGGCAGAGATACTGCTCTACAACAAGAAAAACAAAAAATTCCGGTCAGCTTGAGCGAGCAAGAATGGATTGGCATTTGACCTGCATAAGCTAACTCGCGAGCGAATCAATCAAACCAATCTTTCATGACGACCGCTTTCGCTCAATGCGGCTTCGTCGTACTGCGGGAATGGAGTGAGTCATGAGAAAGTTGCTGCTGCTGTTGGGAGCTGTTGCAGGCATGTTAATTGGTACTTCGAGCCAGGAAGCGAAAGCCGATTGTGGCTTCGGGTATGGCGTGGCGTATCCGAGCTACTCGTACGCTCCGGTCTATTCGGTACCGAGATATGGCTACACGACTTATAGTTACGCACCGGTTTACTCGAACTACGGAGCGTCGTATTACCGGCCCGGCGTGAGCGTCGTGATCGGTTCTGGCTATCGCGGATATAACTACGGTGGAGGCTATGGGCATCACCATCACCACCACCATCGTCACCATGGGCACTGGTAGGCGTCGGCTGAGCCTGCCCAAAGTCCGTCCCCCAATAACGAAAAAAACCGACCGGAAACTTCCGGTCGGTTTTTTGTTTTGAACACAAATCATCAAACACGACAGGCGTCGTTTGCTCGCTTACAGCTTAACTTTGCTTCGTGCTTGGCGACGCTTGCGTGAGCAGGCTGGTCGCTTGCCGTGGTTCGCTTTGTTGATTTTGCGATTATTCTTCGCCATTTGAAAAAACCTCTCTCAAACTTCATGTGATCGGAAACGGGGCGGTAATCTAGGGGGAACAGTCACCGTTGCAAAGCGTCACCGAGGTTTCCCAAAGAATTTGTTCTTCGCAGCGACGTTCGTTGAGGCGGTTCGCCGCTTGGTAGCGATCAGCCAGCCGAACCAAGATTTCTCGCTCAGAGTCCCGTGCGACAGCAGCTTGCTGAGCCTGTTTGACCTTCGCCGCTGCATCCGTTTGATCTTGGATACGTTCGGCGAGTTCAGCTCGCAATCCATCGCGAATAATTTGCAATTGGCGGAGGCGTTCTATGTCAAGGCGATGTGTTGAGTTGCATTGCTGCTGTGAGATGTTCAGTTGTGAGAGCTTGGCTGCGGTTGATTCTGTTGCATCATTCGCAGTTTTGGCGACATTTAGGCCAGCGGCCAGAGATTGCAGCGCGGCGTCGCGGCGGTGGTCACGAATGCGTATCAAGATGGGAAGCCAGCGAGGTGATTGAGACATGATGACTGCTAATTATTTGCGGCGTTTTTTACTTGGTTGATCGAATCAGTGTTTCAAACCAGTCGCTTTGTGAGTTGTTGGAGTTGCGAGACGTTTTTTGAGAAATCTGCGGCTGATCGATGAGTTTGTTGGAGGAAATCAAACATCGTCGTTCGTTCGCGAAGAGCGAGATCGACCAAAGGATTTGAGCCGGGATGATAGGCTCCGACGGAGATCAAGTCTTCGTGATGTCGGTAAGCGGCGAGAATCCGCTTCAATCGGTCGGCATCAGAACGGTGTTGAGGATGAGCGACATCTGGCATGACTCGGCTGATGCTGGCGAGGACGTCGATGGCCGGCCAATGAGCTTGCTCAGCCAATCTTCGGGACAAAACGATATGGCCGTCGAGCAGTCCGCGAACAGCATCGGCAATCGGTTCGTTGAGGTCATCCCCATCGACGAGAACGGTGTAAATGCCGGTGATGCTGCCGCGTTCGGCGCGGCCGCTGCGCTCGACGAGTTTCGGTAACATGCTAAAGACACTGGAAGGAAATCCCCTCGCGGCGGGAGGTTCACCAGCAGCAAAACCAACTTCGCGTTGAGCGTGAGCGAATCTCGTCAGGGAATCGACGAGCAGCAATACGTCGCGGTTTTGATCGCGGAAGAATTCAGCGACGGAGGTTCCGAATTGAGCGGCCCGTAATCGCAACGTCGGGGCCTCATCGCCAGTCGCAACAATCACGACACTGCGGTCGAGCCCTTCCGGTCCAAGTGATTTGTCGATGAACTCACGCACTTCGCGACCGCGTTCGCCGACCAAAACAATGACGTTCACATCGGCTTGACTGTGTTGGGCAATCTGTCCGAGCAACGTGCTTTTACCGACGCCGCTGCCAGCAAAGATTCCGATGCGCTGGCCTTTGCCGCAGGTCAGTAATGCGTCGATCGCGCGAATGCCTGTACCGAGTGGTTCGGAGATTCGTGGTCGCGACATTGCCGCAGGCGGCTGGTGATGCAGTTCTCGACGATATGGCAACGCGATCTCTTCACCTTCATCGATCAAACGACCGCGAGCATCAAAAACGCGTCCCAGCATTTGCTCGCCGACTCGGATTTTCGGAGCAGAAGTTCGAAGCGAAACGGCATCTCCGCGACGCAGTCCGGAAACATCACCGAGCGGGAGTAGCAGTGTCTCACGATCTTTGAAGCCGACGACTTCTGCTTCCATTCGTCGCGGTTGTTGATGAAGCTGACACAACGCACCGACCGGTGCAGGGAAATCGGCGACCGAAATTGTCAGTCCGCTGACGCGAGTCACTCGACCACTCAGACCGACCGGGATGATTTCGGAGACTCGCTCAGCAAGTGCGAACATTTCAACGTGTCCATTGTCGTTATCGAGAGAAGGTGCTCTCTGACTCACTCCGAAAATTAGTCGAGCAGTTCTTCGGCGATCCGTTGCAGCATTGTTTCGATGCGACCGTCGATTTTGCCTTGGGCGGTTTCCACGAGGCAGTCGCCGCGATTCAGTGAAGCGTCGGCAACAAATTGAATGTCGGCAGAACATTCACGTGCGAGGGTGTCGGAATGCGCTTCTACAAATCCGCAGTCATTGGGATGCAAGCGGACTCGAACGGTTTCCGTATCGATGACCCAATTCAGCGTTGTCTTCACAAGATCGAGGATCGACTCCGGCTGAGTATTCAATGTGCGGCGGAGAAGTCGTTCGGCGATAGCGATGCCGAGTTTGACAGATTCAAATTGAGCTTGTTCGAGGATGTGATCGCGATGTGATTGCAACTGGGTTGCTGCTGCGTATATGGCAGTGATCGCTGTTTTCAGTTCGTCTGAACTTTGATGAACGACCGGGTGAGTTGCTGACGTTTGCGTCGTATGACACTCAACAAGTTTGAGTCGCTCGAAGCGAGCGTGTGTTGTGCCAGGTGTTTGAGAGACTGGCGACGCGGCGTGTGTGGCGAAGTCCGCTAGTGCGAATGGCATCGGTACACAGGCAGCGTCGGAGTCAGGCATCCTCGCGGGAGATTTAATGAGCCGAGTAGCGACAGCAGTCATACGAAGACCTTTGACGATGTGGGTGACTCGAATAAGTGAGCGATCCGGTTGACTGTCGGCTGCTCTTGGGTCACTTGATGTCGGGTGTCTGACTGAAGGCGGCGAGCAACTGTGTGGGCGATCTCGTCAACGAGTTCTGCGGGAACCTCGCCGAGCGATTTCAGACGGCGGATCACTTCGATTTGTGTAGCGGTGGGCAGTCCGGCCAATGTTTCCGAAGCGAGGCGCGATGAGAATCGAGTCAGCAACACTGCGATCGCTTGTGAGCGTTCGTGCTGTAATGCGGCAGCCAGAAGCCGTGGTTCAACTTCCAAGAGGTACTGAATTGCGTCTTTTGTTGGATCGCTTGCGGGGAGTCGATGGCCTTGATCGGATTGTGTGTGGGCTTCAGTAACATCCACCGGGCTTTTGATCGTCAATTCAGTTGCGGCAAGCTTCGCCATATACGCCGGGAATTCTGATGAGCAAGTCGTCGATTGGTTGTGTGACATCACGAGGACTGCAGCAGCATCGGGCTCGAAAACTTGTTGATCGTGCGAGTCCGGTTGCGGCGAGGCTTGGGTTGGCGTTTGCGAACGGCGCCGAGTTCTCGCGAAAGATGTCATCACCGCGACACCCACGAAAAAGCAAATCGCATGTGGCCAAGCGGCGAAGGCGGCGATTGCGGACTGCGTTTCCGGATCGTCCATCCGACGAGTTGTGATTGCAGCAGGCTGTACGAGGACTTCAGTGACGGGCGCATTTGTGGGAAGCAGGTTCGTCACAAAATGTTGCAAACGAACACACTCGGCGTCGATTGCGGCGATTGAGTCAACGTTCTCGACAATGCTCTGAACGGTACGTGTTTCGAAGTAATCGGCGGGAACGGTTACAGTTACTCGTAGATGTTGTTGCGCGTCGTTCGATTCGAGAGAGGAATTTTCGGAAGCGTTGGGAATCATCGAACTCGCGAGAGCAGCGGAAGATTCCTGATTCGCATGATTCGCAAAGGTCACGACATCGGCCGGTGCTTCGTGCGTCCAAAATATCGGTGTGAGAAATTCGCTCTTCCCAATTGAGTTTGAAGATCTCGTCACCTCGGAGCTTTGAATTGGGCGAGCGACGAAATGGTTCTGTTTATGGCTAGCGACTGGGGTGACCTTCACGATCGCACCTGGAATCTGAGATAAGGCTGATGCGATCTTCGACTCAACTTGGTGTCCGAGACGTTCGAGCTGTCGGCGTCGCTGCTGTTGGGTGATCGTGGCGTCCAATTGATCGGTAATCGCCAGACCCGTCGATTGATCGAGTACTACGACGTCTTGAGCATTCAAGTCCGAGACCATGTTGGCCACAGCGGTGCGGAGCGATTGTGCCAGTTCGGGCGTGACATCGTATCCGTCGTGCGGTGTGACATTGACTGTCGCCGTGACTTTGGGCCGGTTGGAAAACGCAGACTTTCCTTTGCTGCGAGCCCAAATCACATCAGCATCAGCGATCGCAGGAATCGCTTTGATCAGCCGGCGCAGTTCGTTACGCAGTGCATTGTCTCGATGTTGTTCCACAACTTCCGAAGTCGAGAAGACGTTGGTTCTCGCAAGTTGCTTTTCCCACTCGCTGCTGGCGGCGGCTTCCTCCGATTTCGATTGAGGAACCAACGCTTCGTAACGACTCAGTTCGTTCTGAGGCACGCAAAGTTGCTCGTCCACTTTGCGAAAGTTTTTCAAACCTTGCTGACGCCAGATGGCCTGAGTAACGGCGATCTCTTTTCCAGTAAACTTTCGACCGCCACAAACGGGTTGCCAATCGGAACTCGTCGAACGGCCGATCACAAAAGAAAACCCGACCACGCAAGCCACGAGCACACTGGTCATCGCAAACCGCTGACCGCGAGAAAATTGCGACCAACGCTCGGCAACAGTGACAGCTTGTCGTCGCAGTTCATCCATGAATGCGTTGCCCCTTCGGGCTTGGTCGAGTGAGCCATCATCCGTGACGGCAATGGGAGGGAGGAAACGGGGAGTTAGTCCCCAACCAAGCAACCCCACCGAGCTTGTCTCGGTGGCTCGCGGGCTTTTGCACTACGGTGATTTCGAGTGAAACAGTACGTAGTGCAAAAGCCCGAATCCACCGAGGCAAGCTCGGTAGGGGTTGGTGGACATCACTTGTTTGAGGGTTAGTTGAGCTTTCCGCCCTCGCCCCTCCCACTAGGCCGCTTTCAAGTTTGAACCCGGCCCGCCGCGAGGCGGATAGCCGTATTCGCGGAGTTTTCCGGAAAGTGTTCGCAGTCCAATATCGAGTGATTGCGCGGTCTTTTCTCGATTACCACCGCAGCGTGTGAACGTGGTCTCGATGAGTTGGCGCTCCATGTCGGCGAGTGTCATACGCGGAGTTTCGCTCACTTCAACTGCGACCGACTTCGCCAGCCAAGATCGGAGCATGTCAGCGGTGACGTCTCCCGACTCCGCGACGATCGCCGTGTTTCGCAGCACGGTGTAAAGCTCGCGAACATTGCCGGGCCAGAGATGGTCTTTCAGGACTTCGAGTGCGTTGCGAGTCAGTTGCGGTCGTGACTGATCTTCTTGCATGGCCCACCGAATGAAGAACTGTTCGGCCAACGAACTGATGTCTTCCGGACGTTCTCGAAGCGAGGGAACATACAGCCTTTTTGCGTTCATGCCGCGAGTCAGGATCTCCAGACCGAGTGTTTGTCGGCTGGGAAGATCAAGATTGAGATGGGTCGCGGCGACAATCCGAACAAGCGAACGATGTCGGCCCTGTGAGCCTTCAACTAGTTCTTGCTGTCGTTCATTGAATCGACAAAGTGTCTTATGCAATGCGACAGGGAACATGTCGATGTCGTCGAGGAAGAGCGTCCCGCCGATTGGCTTTGTGGGCGTATCGAGCGGGATCGTCGATGCTTCGGCCCCGATATCGAGACACAACAGTTCGTTGAGGGATTCTGCCGTCAGCGAGCGGCTGTGGACTCGCACAAACGACTGAGCCGATCGTGAGCCACCATCATGTATCGCGTTACCAATCAAGCTGGTTCCCGTGCCGTGCTCGCCACAAATCAAGATCGGAGTGTCTGAGTTTGCCGCTTCATCAACCGCTGCGTACAACTGCTGCATGCTGGGACTGGAGCCAAGCACGTCGCTCAACGCATGTGAATACGCAGGCTGTCGAATGCTGTTTCGTTGTGACGTTAACTCGGACTGCCGGATCGTCAGCGTCAACAACGTTCGGAGTGCATCAGATGTGATTCCGGATGGATTCAGGACCGATACTCGCAACGCGAGATCTTCCGTTCGCAATACACCGAGCAAAGCTGCCAAGCTGCCGTGCGACGAAAGAACCAACAATTGCGTTCCGCCGGAGTTCGCTGTGACTGCTGACGCAAGGTCTCGCAGGCTACGAATGCTGCCATCGATGCCGTTGTCGGCCAGCAAAGCTTGTTCGTCCATCACAATCAGAGACGCTGGTTCGCGTAGTAGAAGTGGAACAGCTCTTTCAGGCGCGGCCGCGATGTCGAGCACCGCAAATTCCGCTGCCACTCGTGCGAATTGTTCGCGGGCCGCTGGGTCAACGACACACAGAACGATGCGAGCGGCCCCATGAACACGACCGGCCACGGCTCCGGTTGCAGTGTCGTCGGATGAGAAATGGCTTGTTTGCATGGCGAAGTCCGTAAAGAAACAGACGAGGTGGGATTCGACAGCGCATGGAACATGCACCGCGAGACGAGAAGGGCAGGGGAGTTGGAAGGGGATTGCGTCGTGATGAAGAACTCATCGTGACGTTGGAGTTGTGGAGAGGAGTGTTGGCTCGGAACCGAGCGAGGAAGGGAGAAACTGAGGTTCGATGACGCGAGGTCGAACGAACGAGGGATTGATAGTTCTAAACTCAGAATCGTGTCAATTCGTGTTCTGAGATTGGTTCAAGTTTGGGCGCACGACGCAGTTTGCGCCGTAGGGTGGGACAAGCCGCTTCGGCGACGCCCACCAATCCGATGCTCCATAAAATCCGGTCCGCGTCTGTAAAGCGTCCAGCAACATTCATCCGATCGCTGGTGGGCCGGCGGTCGAAGCGACCTTGTCCCACCCTACGACACTTGCGCTTCAATATGAATTTGGAACGCAGAGTTCTTGAGGCGGCGGAGTCGCAACCAAAGATCGGGATTGGTGAGGGCACTTTCCCACCAGATCTTCTCACAAAAGCAACACCTTCCACGTTGCAGAACGGAGGACACCAAGCAAAGAGGCGCGGCTTTGTGGAAAAGCCGGGCCTCGGATTACAGATCTTCTCGCCGTTTTGTGAGGAGTTCACAACTACAGCAATTCAAGCTTCTTCAGCAGGTCATTCGAGATCGTGAAGTTCTCAATGATCTCGCTAATGTCTCCGATCAACGTGTCGTTTCCTTGGCCGCCAGACATGGTGTCAGTACCACCTTGGCCGTTGAGGAGGTCATCTCCGTCATTGCCAAACAAGACGTCGTTGCCAGAGCCGCCTAAGAGCGAGTCTTTTCCATCACCACCAACGATGATGTCGTTCCCCATGCCGCCATTGACGACGTCGTCGCCGTCACCGCCACCGAGGAGGTCCTTATCATTACCACCAGTAATCGTGTCGTTGCCATCACCACCGTTGACGGTGTCGGCTCCGGTTCCGGCGTCGATCAGATCGTTGCCGTGATTACCAGAGATGACGTCGGCACCAGCATCACCAGTGATTGTGTCATTGTTAAAACCACCGTCGATGGTGTCGTTGTCGTCACCTCCCGACAGACTGTCTGCGCCAAGCCCACCGTCAATCGAGTCGTTGCCTGCTCCGCCGGAGATTGTGTCGCGGCCATCGTCGCCGATGAGCGTGTCCGCTCCTTCATTGCCGTTGACGATGTCCTGTCCGAGACCGGCGCGGATGACGTCGTTACCGAGTCCACCGCCGATGACGTCATTGCCGTCACCACCAAAGACTGAGTCGTCTCCCGCTTGGCCATTGATGATGTCTGCTTCGTTGCCACCAAAGATCGTGTCGTTACCGGCTCCGCCGAGTAGCGTGTCGATCCCCGCTCCGCCGTCGATCGTGTCATCATTGGTTGTTCCGGTGATCGAGTCGTTTCCATCGCCACCGTTCAGCCCCAGCCGAACGTTGCCGAGCACGCCACCGCTTCCGTCGATCGTGTCGTCACCCACTCCTGCGTTGATGGTCAGAACTGTCGCGGTGATGCCAGAGATGTTTCCGATCGTCACGGTGTCGTCGCCAGTTCCGGTATCGATCGTCACCAGTCGGATCGTGGGGTTGATGAGCAACTCATTTGCCCCGGAAGTGATCTTCAACTTCGAGCCGACTTTCCCAACCGCAACAACATCCGACCCGCCGCCAGTGATCACTGCCATGCGATCGTCGCCGGAAGTGCTGCTGACCACATCGTCGCCGTCAGAAGTTGCATTCCATTCGTAGACGTCGTTTCCTTCACCACCGATGACGGTGTCCCTGCCTCCGCCACCACGTAGAGTGTCATCGCCGGTTTGACCATCGAGATAGTCGTTCCCGGCTCCACCAGAGATTGAATCATTGCCCGCTCCACCGTACACGGTGTCGTTGCCAGCATCGCCACTGACGGTGTCGTTGCCTGGCCCGCCGATAAACAAGTCTTCCCCGTCACCGCCGATGAGCGAGTCACCCTGCGACGCATTGACTGCGGCCAACGCATTGACCGTGACCGTCGCTCCCGCCCCGTTATTCGTGTCTGTGTATGACACCGAGAGCAACGCGGATTCGGTCGGCACGTCGATGCTGGCATTGTTGACGACCACACTGCCTCGTTGGATCACAATGTTGCCGGTGAAGGTTTGATTGGTTTGGCGAGTCAATAGGACTTGCTCGCTATCACCGTTGTTCGTTGTGACCGTGACGGTGAGCGTGGCCGCTCTCGCGGCTAAATCGGAATCGCAGACGGTGATCACCGCCAGATCGCCGTTGGAGTAGGTTGATTTGTCAAATTGGATCGCACCAAGTTCTGGTGGCGTGTCGAACGCCTGGACCACGACTTGCGAATCTGCATCTGCCCCTGAACTCGCGCTGAAGCCGAAACCACGGCGAGCGAAGGCGGTCCAAATGGCGTGCTGATTCGCGCCGCCGTTGTTGACCATGTCCGCTTGCAGGATCGCGTCACGAGCCTGTGTGAACGTGGGGTTGGCTGGTTGCAACTTGAGGCCGTCCATCACCAGTTGCAACGCGATGTTGTTGCCGCCAGTCCCGTTGTAGAGGTCTGGGTCGAACCCGTATCCCGGAGTCGTGTTGCCATTGCAGTCTGGCGTGTTGACGCCGTTAATCAGAATCCAGTTCATGTCCCAGAGCACCGTTGCCCAAAGCTCACCGGTATTATGCACTTCGTTGTTCGGGAAACCGCCATTGAAGTTCCCCAAAGTTTGTGGGTTAACGGCCATGTCGAAGCTGTAGGGGAAGCGACGAATGCCGCCGCCGTTGGCTGGTTGCCCCAGCACATAGTTGCCGACCGGTCGTCGGTCATTCGCTGTGTCACCCGCTTTTTGAGTGAACATCAACGACCACCAGTCGCTCCAGCCTTCACCCATGCCGCCGCTTTGCAGGGCATTCAATGCACCGGCATTGGCCGGGCCGCCAGTGAGGCGATTCGAGACGCCATGCCCGTATTCGTGAATGATGATGGCATTTTCTAGATCGCTGTCGCGATTAGGATCCGTCAAATCGAAGATGAATTGCTGCATCCGTGGTTGGAACCCATCGGGTGGCGTTCCAAAGTTCGCATTGTTGACGCCCGATCCATCTTGTGCATCGGCTTGCACTGCGTCATTAGCAGCTCCGCCATTGCCATAGTTGTTCAGTTGGAAGTTGCCGGACGCCTCATCAAAACCGTAGTGATAATGGATGTCATGCAAAATGTTGTTGACGTAGAAGAGATTCGTGATGGCGGCAGATTCATAGGCCTGCGGTTGCAGGTTGACGTCGTCGAACGGGAAGTTAAAGACGAGCCCCGCTCCACCATCAGGCCGGAAGCCACCGGTGTCGTTGTCATCGCGATCTTCTTGAGCAAAGACGTTGTTGCCGCGTGTGTCCGTGAACTCCGCCCCGGCAACTCCGTTCGTGTCGTGCCAGCCGAATGGAGACGCCACTGAGTCTTGGGGATTGACTTCCAGAGTGCGGCTGCCGTCCAACGGGCCTTCCAGGTTGTAGTTGAAGACGTTGTACGTGGCGTGAGCGATCCACGAAGTGTTGTGAGCCAAGTTGCTCGTCGTGGTATCAACCGACGAATCGAACCAGTTTTGCTCGTCGAGTGTCTTCACGTTGACGGTCCAAACGAGCGTCAAGCCACCATTGTCTGCTTTGGCCCATTGCAGCCGATCAGGAACTTCAGTCCGCTTCAGTGCCAACGGGGTGATGGGATCCTCGCTGTGTCCGGCATCAACATTGGATTCTGTGTTCCAAGGTTGCTGGGAAATGTCCTGTGTGTTTTCAGGATTGGTCACTCCAATTTGCAAGCCCGCACTGTGATTATGTGGGTCGTTTGCGAGTTCCTCTGCCAACTCCATGCCTAGCGAATCGAACGCTTGGTTGGCCGTGATTCCGGGGACGGCTGACAGATTCAACGTTTTGACATTCGCCAAGAACGAACTGTTCGCGTTGATGATCGTTCCGTCAGCAGCAATATTCACATTGATGTTGGCATCAATGATCGACAGCCCTTTGTAGGTCTGTTGAAGATACAAGTGCGTCACGCCGTTGTGGGCGTCCGTGGATTGATTCGTGACGACGTAATTCGCAACGTCATCATTGGTCAGCCCCAGTGACGCTGCGTTTCTGCTTAAATAGGTCACTGCCGACGCAAAGGCGACGTTCGACGAGATGATGTTCGATGGGGCGTCATTGTCGACAATCATCCCCATCCCTTCGCTGTCGTTGATCGACGCGTCAACGGCGTTCGCCAATTGGATAGTGAAGGCTTCGTTCGCTTCGTCTGTGTTATTGCCAACGATCGAAACCGTAATCGTCTGAGTGGTCACCCCTGGGGCGAAGGTCAACTTCCCAGCGGTCCCTAGATAATCATCGGGAGATGTCGCTGAACCATCGACGGTGGTGTAGTCAACGGTCGTGGTTCCGGTAGATGCTGAGGAAAGCGTGACCGTGAAGACCGCGTTTGTCGTTCCCGCATTTCCTTCAATCACGTTCGCGTTGTCGATCGAAACCAGAATCGGAACGGCACTGCCACCGCTAGAGATAACATCGTTTCCGGCGCCACCGTCCAGCGTGTCGAAGCCATCGCTTCCCAACAGCGTGTCGTTCCCCGCTTGGCCACGAGCGATGTCGTCGCCGTTGCTGCCAATCATCGAATCGTTCCCAGCTCCGCCGATTAACGAATCGTTGCCGTCGCCGCCGTCCATCGTATCGTTGCCGGCAGAACCATTGAGTGTGTCGTTGCCAGCTTCGCCGACCATCGTGTCGTTGCCATCGCCGCCGGTGATGAAGTCATTGCCGTCGCTGCCCAGGAGGCTGTCGAGTCCCGCTTGGCCATCAAGCGTGTCGTTGCCAACGTTTCCAATGAGTGTGTCATTGCCACTGCCGCCGAGGATTGAATCGTCCCCGTTTTGGCCATCGATCGTGTCCGTGCCGGCCATGCCATTGAGCGTGTCGTTACCGTTGCCACCATTGAGCGTGTCGGCTCCGTCATCGCCGCTGATGTTGTCGTTACCGGCCGACCCATCGACGGAGTCTTGGCCGTTACCGGCCAGGATAGTGTCATCGCCAGCGTTGCCATCGACAGTGTCTCTGCCGTCGCCCGCATCAATGCTGTCGTTGCCAAGGCCACCGGCGATCGAGTCGTTGCCGTTGCCGCCCAAAAGCGTGTCATTGCCACCGTTGCCGACGATGGAGTCATCGCCGTCGCCGCCATCAAGGCTGTCGGCCAAATCGCTGCTGCCGAACAGAGTATCCGCACCGTTGCCCGCGTTAACGACAAGCTTCAACGCCGGGTTATTGAAGATCGCGCCGGTTACTCCCGACAGGTCAATCAGGTTCGCGTCGTCGCCGCCATTGACGAGAATCTTCGTCACCGAGCTAGCCGTCACGCTGGAAAGATTCGTGACGGGAGTCCCGTTGATCACGACCAGGACGTTTCCTGCCACTGCCGGGTTGTCGCGGATCGCGACACTGTCTTTCGGTCCGAGCGACACATTCAGCTCCCCCGCGATGAAGAGCGTCGACGCCGACAGTAGCGAGCGTTCTTCCAGAAGCTCACTCGCCTGCACGGCACAATCAGGTCGCACCGCTTTTCGGGAAGAACCACGTTTCAGTGACCGACCAACACGCTCAATCCATGAGGTAAATTTCACGGCCTAGCTTCCTTTCGCAGGCGAGGAATCGTCGTCAAGACAGTGCAAGGCGTTGCCACCTTGAAAATCCGGTTTTCTCTTGTTCGACAACTCTTCGTTAAAACCCTGCAAAACCTCATGATGCCGCTACGACAGCTACGACCAGAATGATCGCTGCGACCGTGACAACCGCGTCATCCGGTACGACCCGCAAAGTTTGACGGACGGAAGGTCAACGCGGTTGAACTAATCGCTACGCAATCACTTTTGACCGCGGCATTTGTCGAATTAGGCTCAAGCCAGGTGCGGCAAATCCTCAAGCAAGCGATGACCACAAACCCCACCGAGCTCGCCTCGGTGGATTCGGGCTTTTGCACTACGGTCGTTTCATTTGCACGTCGCGTAGTGCAAAGGCCCGCGAGCCAGCGAGGCAAGCTCGGTGGGGTTGTTGTAAGTTGTGGGCGAATTGGGAAACGGTCGCTCACTCCGCATGAATTCGGAGGCGGCGGAAGTGGACCTCGAAGTCTTCCGACTGCAAACCGATCGAGCCTTCCGAAACATCACTCGGCTGACTTTCGCAAATTTTCTGGCCGTTGAGCAAAACGGTTAATGAACCAGCTTTGGAAAGAATTTCGAGAGCGTTCCACTCGCCAGTTGGTTTGCGAGCGGACTCGCGCACGGTTGCATCATCGACTGGCTCAACCTTCGTTGCGCCGCCGTTCGCCTTGATGGTCGCCAGTTCCGAAAACCGTCCTTGTACTTCGAGCGACTTTGGCCATTGCTTGTGAGGCTCCGCGATGTAAAGCATCACGCCGCTGTTCGGATCAAACGGCTTTGAGTCATTCGCTTCTGAAGTCTCTGCCGGAGCAAAACGGAGTTCCAGTCGCAGTGTGAAGTCTTTGAATTTGTGCTTTGAGTACAAGTAACCCTTCGGCTTTCCCGTGCAGACGATGGCTTTACCGACGGCGATCCAAGTCGGCAGTGCCTCTGCCTTTGGTGGCTTCGAGAAGAATGGTTCAAAGTCCGAAAAGGACAACTCGCGAAATCCTTCTTCTGGCGAGAACTCATCAACAGTGAGTTCCTCCTTCTGCCAAGGCGACCAACTGGCTGTTGCAGGTTGTGCGTTCGCGATTTCGTTCTGTTGCGATTTTGGGGCTTCGAAGACAGGAGCGGACGACGAACAGCCAGCAAGTGCGATTGCGACTGAGCAACTCAATATCCTGTTGACGAATCGAAGCAGCGTGCGAATGGTGGCCATGAGCGGTCTCACTGCGAAGCAATTGGTTGGAAAGTTGAAGGCTCGTGGAAGTTGACGTTTCCTCGAAACCTTTACAATCGCGACGAGTCTCGCCCTCACCAGGAAACATCAAGAAGGAATAACTCATGGCTCAGCGATTCGGATTCGGCATTGTCGGTTGTGGGATGATTGCCAATTTTCATGCGCTCGCGATTGCTCAAATTAAGGGAGCCAAAATCGTCGCGTGCTTTGACAATTTTGGTGCTGCGGCTGAGAAGTTTGCCGCAGCGAACAAGTGCAAAAAATACGACAAACTCGATGAGATGCTGGCCGATCCGACGGTGGACATCGTCACGATTTGTACGCCGAGCGGTGCTCACCGTGATCCGGCGGTTGCCGCGTGCAATGCAGGGAAGCACGTCGTGGTCGAAAAGCCGCTGGAGATCACGCTCGCCAAGTGCGACGCGATCATCAATGCGGCTGCGAAGAGCAAAGTTCAAATCTGTACGATCATGCCCTCGCGGTTCAGCGCTGCGAACATCGCGTTGAAAGAGGCGATCGACGCGGGCCGCTTTGGACGACTGACGCTCGGTGACACATACGTCAAATGGTGGCGAACTCAGCAGTATTACGATCAAGGCGGTTGGCGTGGAACGTGGGCACTCGATGGCGGCGGAGCGTTTATGAATCAAGCGATTCACAACGTCGATCTGCTGTACTGGTTCATGGGCGAAGTTGCTGAAGTCAATGGCGTGACGGGTTTGCTGGCTCACGACCGAATTGAAGTTGAAGACGTCGCTGCCGCCTGCGTGAAGTTCAAGAACGGAGCACTGGGCGTGCTTGAAGCGACGACGGCCGCGTTCCCTGGTTTGCTGAAACGCACGGAGATTCACGGATCAACCGGCTCGGCCATCGTCGAACAAGACAGCCTCAAGATGTGGGAGTTCGAGAAGAAGACGGCGAAGGATGCGAAGCTGTTTGAGAAACTCAGCAGCAACGTTGGGACAGGCGGAGCGGCCGATCCGAAAGCAATCAGCTATACCGGCCACATGCTACAGCTCAAAGACTTTTTGAAGTCGATCGAAACTGGTACGAAACCACTGGTTGACGGCATCGAAGGACGCAAGTCGGTCGAGATTATTCTGGCGATTTACCAGGCGGCGTGGACCGGAAGAACGGTCAAGCTGCCGCTGGCCAAAGACCCGAAACGCCCTGCGAAGACAAATTGATTTGTCGGATTGTGGCGAAGCTGTTCTAAGTAGCCGTCACGCTCCGCGTGACGAGCCGGATGCTCAACAGAACTCCGTGAAACGATCGGTGTTTTGTGAAGCAACCAGCTCATCACACGGGGCGTGATGGCTACGTAAATTGCTGTGCGACTACTGGTCGCGAAGTGGTTGCTACATCACCGAGAAGTAGTTCGAGACTGCGAAATCGAACGCTTCACGCGACAACTTCTTCGGGAGCTTGTGGTAAATGCAATAGTTTCGGACTTGCAGCACAAGGTCACGCGGCTGGCACGAGCGAAGCGGGCGATTGACCGGACGATAATGTGTTGTAAGCAGGTATTCGACCGCCTCACGATCGTATTCGAATCCGTAATGCGGGCAGACGATCGAGAGGATTTTGTGGAATTCGATTTCGGTCGGATCGGGGACTTGAATCTTGTACGGAATGCGGCGGAGAAAGGCTCCGTCAACCAATTGCTTCGGCTCGAGGTTTGTCGAAAAGATGATGAGCTGGTCGAAGGGAACCTGAATCTTTTTGCCGCTGGGCATGTTGAGGAAGTCGTAGCGTTTTTCGAGCGGCACGATCCAACGGTTGAGTAACTCTGACACCGGCATCCGTTGACGACCGAAGTCGTCGATGACGAACGTGCCGCAGTTGCTCTTCAATTGCAGCGGTGCTTCACAGATTTTGGTGATCTTATTTTGTGTGACTTCAAGTTCGGACATCGTCAGTTCGCCGCCCGCGACGATCGTCGGTCGGACGATTTGCACCCAACGCGGATCAACGCCCGATAGATCAAAGAGCCCTTCTTTGTCGGAGGCAATCTCTTCGTGCATTCCCGGATCGAACAGCCGGATGATTTCGCCGTCGATGCCGAGTGCTCGTGGAATCCAAATGACAGAACCGAAGCAACGTGTGATTCGTTCGGCGATGCTCGTCTTGCCGTTACCCGGCTCACCGAACAAGAACATGCCTCGTCCCGAGTTGATCGCTGGGCCGAGCGTGTCGAGCATTTTCTTGTTCATGATCAAGTCGGCGAACGCCTCGTGCAGGTGTTCCACGGAGACTTGCTGCTTGGCGATGCTTTGGGCGGCCATCGCGACCAGGTAGTCTTTCAATGGTACTGGAGCTGCCCCGCAGTACGAACATTCGGCAGCCATCGCACGAGCTCGATCGCGTCCCGTCTCGGTGATGCTGTATTCAAAGTCGCCAGCTTCGGCCGTGCCCGACAATGACAACAGATGATCGAACTTGAGGTCGCGAATGATCGGCTCAACAATCTGAAACGGCAGTTTGATCTGCAAACAAACCTGTCGCCCTGATGCCACTCCGCGCGTGTAAAGAAACTTGAGAATCAGGCTTTCGATCTCTTCGCGATTCAGTCCGGATTGTTCCAGTGTATCCGGAGCCTTGGGTCGAAAACTCGCTTCCTCATTATTCTCTGTGCCAGCGGCATCAGCCAAGAGTTTATTGACGCGATCAAACAAATCAGTCAGCCGTCGATCAACCCACGCGACAGGGTCTGCGTCGGTTCGATCCGGGATACTCTCTGACGCCGTTTCATCGGACTTGTTTTGGCTGTCCAAATCTTGGTTTTCACCAGATGGTGGTTCTGGCTGCGTGGTCGCAACGGATTTCGCCGCATCGCGAGGATCAAGTGCCGACGAGGCGTTGACCATGGGTGGTGACGCTTGGGATTGCATCGCGGCGGACAACAACGCAGATAAAGAGGGAGCGATCGGAATCTGCGCTGACGAATGAATGCTGTCTGATACCGATTCTTTCGGTTTGCCGAATAGAGAAGCCATGTTTTTGTGATTCAAAAAAGGTCAAAATCTGCTGATGACGCTCAGTCATACGAAGACGCTGGGCCACAAAACCGCGGCGGCGGAAGCCTATGTCACGTTGGGATGAAGTCAAATTCTTGAGCGGGTTGAAATGCTCCCGCCTGCCAATAAACTAACCGTCTCGCCTCAATATTCTCTTGCGACCGATCGCTCGGTTTGCATTGAAATCTTGTCCCGCCCATCTCGAAGGAGACTAACTCACCGTGAGCGAAGCCACTCTCAACGCCAAACAGGCCCAAGCCAAAGAGCAACTTGACGAACACACCCGACAAAATGTCCGCTGGCATTTCAGCGATGAGACCGGCTGCCCGTTCTGGTTGGAGAAGAAGCGGGAACTCAAGTTCGATCCTCTCAAAGAGGTCAATTGTTTTGACGATCTGAAGAAGTTTCCGAACTTTGAGGATGAATGGCTCCGTGGCGGCCCGATTCGTCGCTGGGTTCCGAAAGGACTTGAAGGCAAGCCGGTCTATGTGTTCGAAACTGGAGGCACGACCGGCATTCCGAAGTCACGCATGGTGATTGAAGATCATTGGATCGATTATGAAAACTTCAGTGACACTCTGCCTGACGAGCACTTTCCACGCGGCTCAAACTGGCTGATGCTCGGACCCTCAGGACCAAGACGACTGCGGCTTGCGGTCGAACACCTCGCGCAGCATCGCGGCGGTATTTGCTTCTGCGTGGACCTCGATCCGCGCTGGGTTGTGAAGTTGCTCAAGAAAGGTGACATCGAAGGTGTGAAGGCTTACGCCGGACACGTCATCGACCAAGCAGTCACGATTCTCTCCGCCGGACACGATATCAAGTGCGCGTTTGCGACGCCGAAGTTGCTCGAAGCACTCGCGCTCAAGCTGATGGACAACGGCAGCAGCATCGAAGAAGCGGGGATCAAGGGGATCTTTGCCGGCGGGACCGAGTTCACTCCGCAGTGGTATCGCTTCTGTCGCGAAGAGTTGCTCGGCCCGAACGTCTACATCACGCCAACTTACGGCAACACGCTGATGGGACTCGCGTGTGGCAAGCCATTCGACCCCGCCGACAACTTCAAGATCACCTACTACGCTCCTCAACCGCGAGCAGTGATCGAGACCGTCGAATTCAAGGACTACAACCAAGTCGTTGGCTACGGTCAGACAGGTCGAGTGAAGCTCTACACGATGACGAAAGAGCTCTTCGTCCCTGGCTTCATGGAGCGTGACGAAGGCGAACGCGAAAAGCCGCACGACAAGTACCCCTGGGACGGCATCAGCGGCACGCGACCATTCCATGAGTTCGCAGCGACGACGACCGTCGGGGTATATTGAGGTCAGTGGTCCGTTGTCAGTGGCGAGGAGCGTGTGATGGCGCGAACTCAGTTTGAGCAGTTGGATGTGTATCGGTTGGCTGAAGACCTTGCAGATTCGATTTGGCTCGTGGCTGAGAAATGGCCATCTTTTCCACGAAGTACGGTTGGCGGCCAACTCGTTCGTGCCGCAGACTCAATTGGCGCAAACATCGCGGAAGGCTCAGGGAGAGGTTCTTTCAAAGACAACAAACGATTCGTCCGAATCGCTCGTGGTTCATTGAACGAAACACAGCATTGGTTGCGTCGGGCCTTCAAGCGTAACCTGCTCAGCCCTGAAGAGGTCGCTAAGCTCAAACCGCTCGTCGATGAACTCGCGCCTAGACTCAATGCCTACTTGAACTCGATCGGACGCACGTCGCCGGTAAATGCGTCCAAAACGACAACATCCCCAAAACCACGATCCACTGACAACTGACCAAGGACCAATAATGCTTGAAATTCCTGTGATCCGCTGGGGCAAACCATACGAGTCGATGGAGAAGCAGTCCGTCGTTCATTTTGAAACCGGCGAAACGCTGGCGAGTATGAATCAGGCCAACGGCGGCTTGATCAAGATGGATATGCGAAAGGCGGCGAAGGCTCGCGAACTGTTGCGACAGTTTTCGATCGAGCAACTTTGCGACATGTGCGTCGTGGCTGCCGATCATTATTTGAATGCCACATTGCCGCTCGGTAATGGGACGCAGACTCCGGAAGAGTTCTGCAAAATTCAATCAGCCACAACCGGGCTGCCCGAGCAAATGTGTGCGGCGAACATGCGCAAGAACTCGTATGTTCTGAAGCACATGAAGGAAGTGCTCGAAGCGCTGACGCGAGGCTTGCCGCTCGACATTCTGTCAAACGGCTACGGCATGGAAAGCCGAGGGGTGATGGTCAGCTATCAAGCCCAAACGTCCGTGCTGGGAATGGTGCTGCCATCGAATTCGCCAGGCGTGCATACGCTGTGGATGCCGGTTCTGCCGTTGCAAGTCGGCTTGGTGTTGAAGCCCGGTTCGCAAGAACCTTGGACCCCTTACCGAATGTTCGAGGCGTTCGCTCAAGCCGGTGTGCCGCGCGAAGTCTTTTGCATTTATCCGGGAGGCCACGATTGCGGCGGTGCGGTCATGGAGACCTGCAACCGTGCAATGATCTTCGGTGGCGCACAGGCGGTTGAGAAATACCACGGCAACCCCCGAGTTCAGGCTCACGGTCCCGGTTTCTCAAAAATTCTGATTGGCGACGACGTGATCGATGAATGGGAAAAGTACATCGACCTGATGGCCGACAGCGTTTTCCTCAACGGCGGTCGATCATGTATCAACTGCTCTGGAATCTGGGCGAGTCGACATACCGAAGCAATTGCTGACGCGCTCGCCAAACGGCTTGGACCGATCGCTCCGCTGCCGATGACTGACCCGAAAGCATCGCTTGCCGCGTTCACCGTTGTGGGAGCCGCGAAAGCGATCAATGCTCAAATCGAAGAACTGCTGAAGGCTCCGGGTGTCACGGAGGTGACCGCGAAGTACCGCAACGGTGATCGCCACGAAGGGCACGAGCGATACGACTTCTTACGTCCAACGATTGTGCATTGCTCAAGCAGCGAGCCGCCGATCGCCAACACCGAGTACATGTTTCCGTTCGCTTCGGTCGTGAAGTGCCCTCAAAACGAAATGATCAAGAAGATCGGCAGCACGCTGGTTGGCTCGTGTCTTACTCGTGACGAGAAATGGTCCCGCGAACTGCTGGAAGCGACCAACATCGACCGGCTCAACATCGGCGAAGTGAAGACCAACCAACTCCACTGGATGCAGCCGCACGAAGGAAACATCATCGACTTCTTGTTCCGTGCGCGAGCCTTCCAGAACTCGCCACCGCCGAGTCATTGATGTCTGCAGCTTGAGTAAAGATTTCAACGCAAAGCCGCAAAGAACGCCAAGACTCGCAAAGCCGTTGACGACATGGCCAATCGCAATCGCTCTTTGCGAACCTTGGCGTTCTTCGCGACTTTGCGTTGAGAAAAAGCAAAACAACTATGCTCCAACACGACACCCAATTCCGAGTCCGTTACTCCGAAACTGACGCGATGGGCTTTTTGCATCACGCGAACTATTTCAAATACTTTGAGGTCGGTCGGACGGAACTGTTCCGTGCTCAAGGTGGCGATTATCGAGCGATGGAAGAAGGGGGCTTGTTTCTTGTCGTCGCCAAGCTCGACTGCCGCTATCGAGCACCCGCTCGTTACGACGATCTGCTAACGCTGCGCACGAAGGTGATTGAAGCGACCGACGCGAAGCTCGAACACGAATACGAACTCTTCCGCGAGGCCACGCTCCTTTGCACCGGCCACAGCACACTCGCCTGCGTCGATCGAACCGGCAGGCTTCAACGGATACCAGCGACGTTGCTCGCGATGTGTGCCGATTAGTTGCCGCTTTGGAGTGCGCGATGTCAGTCCTGCTTTTTTGGGGCGCTCTCCGCCATTCGCATTGATTTCGGTGTCTTGTGAGCCGCAAGGCGTTAGCCGCGGGTTCTTTTCCTCGACCCACAGCTAGTGCCACGACCAAGAAATAACCTGCCATTAGATTTGGAGTGCGGCTTGTTGGATTTTTGTGGTGCGGGTGATGCGCCGGTGCGGTGGGCAGAACCGAGCTACGGGCTGCGATTGTGTCGGTTTGCCGGTGTAGGT
>JAPLNX010000475.1 GCA_026400935.1 Planctomycetia bacterium
AGGATTTCCAGTTGCCGCTCCGTCGCCTCAATCCGCACTGCCTTCCTTGGCATCGCACCACCCTCCGTTAAAGGTGATGCAGTAATGACACAAACTCGCTTTTTATGGAGGATCAATTCTCGGTCGTGGTACTAGTGCCAAATTCCTAATGTCCGCGGAATGACGAAATCCTAGGCCTCAATTCTCATAGAGCAGTTTTACCGCTATCGAGACTTGAGCCATTGGTCATTGGGATTTGCACTCTCCGCTTCTTCATCGCGTCTGAAATTCACGCGGCTTGCCGTTTGCACCGATTTGCACGGTATAGCTCGCACCATCGGGAGCGACGGACGCTTTCACGAAGATGCCTTTGCAAGCGGTTGTTTCGGCGTCATTGGCGATGAATTCGAGTGGCGTTTGTTCGTCAGGCTTCAGGCGGATGTTGCGGTGTAGTTGATAGACAGCTTGCAGTGACTTGATGCGTCGCAACGTGGCGTTTGTGCCCGAATCACAACCTTTGGTCGGACCGTTGCACATCACGCAGACTCGCGGATCAATTGGCAGAACGAGGGTTGGGTTGTTACTCACTCCGAGGCCGTGATGTGTGACCATAAACATCTCGATTTGGCCGATCGGGTTGTTCGGCGTCATTAGCTTGGCCTCGACGTTCCAGGTCAGATCGCCGCAGGTGAGGAACGAAAATTTGCCGAACTTCAGTAGCAAGCTGACGCTGGCGGCGTTGTCAGTCGGATCGTTGTCTTGCGGCTTATTGTCTGCTGCGAACGGATTCGGTGCACCGACATTCGGAATCACTTCACGGCTAGCGGTCACTACTTTCACCGACAGCGGAGTTTGCTTTCTTTTCATTGCCCAATCTTTGAACGGCAGCGTGTCGCCCGCCTTCAAAGACTTCGATTTGTTTTGTGAAGCGGATCGGTAGTCGACCATTCGTTTCTCAAAGTCTTTGTCTTCGGCCAACGAGTCGGGGATGCCACGATCCCAAAAGTTGAGCACTTTGATTTGTGTCGCAAGCGCCGCGTGATTGCCGTAATGATCGAGGTGCCAATGCGAGACTGCGGCATGATCCAGATGATCGAGCTTCGCGACATCACGAAGGACTTCCAAAATACGATCACGATCACGACCACCGTTGTCCGGATAGCCGGAGTCGATCAACAACGACTCATTGCCCGGAGTCACGATCAGCGTCGCGGCACCTCCTTCAACGTCGATGAAGTAGATATCCAATCGCCCGTCACTCGTGCCGGCTTGAACGTTGAAAACACTTGCCAGCACGGCGGCGAAAACAAAACTTAAGCAGAGACTGCGGATGAAGACTCGTCGCATGAATCGGTTCCTCAATGTTGGAAGAAAAATTGTAATTACGGAGGCGTCAGTCAGCATATCAGCCGTTCTTTGGTGTTTCAGGTGACTGCATCGAAAACGCAGATGCCGTTGAAGCAGTCGCCAATTCGGGAATCTTCTGCGTGTCGTCGTTTGCGGCGGCGGCCGCCGTCAGCGAGTCTTTCGAGAATTGATTAAGTTCCGCATTGAAAATCTTCACGAGCGTATGCAGGCAACAGGCGACGATCGGGCCGATGAAGATTCCCCACAGGCCCATGACCTGCATGGCTCCGAAGACACTGACAAACGCGAGCAGCGGATGCAGGCTTGTGTCATTTTGCAGGACGTATGCTTTGATGACGTTGTCCATCGTCCCGATCACCGCGATGCCGACGATCGCCAAAAAGATCGCCGATCCCCACGCACCCTGATAGGCCAGCCAAGCAGCGAACGGCCCCCACACCATCCACGTTCCGGCGATCGGAATGAGTGATGCAAACGTGGCAACAACGAATAGCAAGAAGAAGCTGTGAAAGCCCACAAGAAACAGCATTGCAGAGGTCGCGGCTCCTTGAGCAATCGCCGACAACATTGTTGCTGTGACGACCGCCTGCATGACTCGATTGAATTCATGAACGAGCTGCCGCTGATACTCGACTTGAATCGGTATCAGCTTTTCGGTCGCGGACATCAACTCCGAGCCATCGCACAAGAAGTAGTATAGCGCGATCAGAAACATCGTCAGCCCGATCATCAGACCAACAGTTGCCGAGAGCATCCCGAAGGTTTTTCCTGTGAGGTTCAACCCACTGCTGGCCGCAATGCCTAAGCTTTTCATCGCGAGAACCTGCAGTTGCTCGCCAGCATCTTCCTTCGCCTGCGATAAGCGATGATCGAGGTCGTCCAAAGTTTGCTCTCGGTTGAGTTGCGCTTTATTCAGTGTTTCTGCACCAGCCTCACCGCTTGGCAAAGGATCGATGCGATCCAGCACAGCAGTCGCGAGCTTGCGGAATTTCACATGGACCTCCGCTTCTGACAGACCATGCTCCTGCAGTTTCTGAACGGCGGCTGACAGTTTTGCTCCCGTTTCAGGTTTCGTGGTGACGCTCAACAATTGCATGGCCGCAGTAAAAACACCGAACACCAACGGCACGAACAACGCGAGCAATACCGTACCTGTTGTGGCCGCCGCCGCCCAATGAGCCTTTTGCTTGAGTCTCTTCAAAAAAAAGCGGTTGAGCGGCTGGCACCAGACCGCCGTCACTGCGGCCAAAAACAGCGGTAACAAAAATGGAGCGATGATCTGATAGAAGGTGATTCCCAAAAAGATGATCAGAGTGGTTAAGATCGCCAGCGAAACGAGGCGTGCCATTGAAGTCATGGGCGTGTCTTTCGTCGTTGGGATTCAGTCAGAAAGGAAAATTATGGCCAAACGCTACATCATCTCGCTCACTGGAGCAAACCGCGTGGGGATCTTGGCGGCCGTGACCACGGCACTCGATGAGCTTCGAGGCAATCTGTGGGAAGCGAACATCTCCGTGATGCCACCGTTCTGCTCAATTCTGCTCATGGCCGATTTTCCGGAAGGCCGAACAACTGACATTGTCTCGGATCATCTGCGCGACCTCTGTCGCCCGTATGCAGTTGAGGTTCGCATTAGTGAACCGGACGCTAAAGAGTCTGCCGAATGTGCGACCGCTTTGTCGAATCAATACATGCTGACGGTCCACGGGACAGACAAGCCCGGCATGTTGCGACTGCTGTCCAACAAGCTGTCGGAACTTGGCATCGACATCCGCAATCTCTTTGCCGAACGCTGCGAAAAAGATGGGACATTCGCAATGGAACTGGAACTCGCTGTCCCTGGGACACTCGATATCACCCACGCTCGGGATCAAGTCAGTACTCGCTGTCGAGAAGTTGGCCTCGAAGCCACTCTCGAACTCGCTGCTGAATTCTTTGCACGCTGCGGCAGAAACCTGCGCGATGCCGTTCGTGCCGAGACGCGATGACATCGTCCGCCCCTTGATGAATAAATGCGATCTGCCTCAATCAGACAAGCTCAGTTGGGATTGGACGAAAATGCCAAACGGAATCTCAATAGCAACAAACAGACAAACTTCACAGCACATTCAGAAAGTGCCCACTCATGCCAAACACCGATCTGTTTTCCGTCACCGACAAAGTCACGCTCGTTTCCGGTGGTAGCCGAGGGATCGGCAAAGCGCTCGCGAAAGGGTTTGCGGAGCGTGGAGCGAAAGTGATCATCACCGGGCGTGATGCCGAAACACTGGCCCAAACCGCCGCTGAGTTATCGACGCCGACAAATCCCGTGTTTCCAATCGTTTGCGATGCCGCAAAAGTGGAAGACATTCAACGCTGCGTCGCTGAAGTGACGAACCAGTTCGGGCAGATCGACGTGCTGCTCAATGTGGCCGGAGTCAACAAGCGCAAGCCCGCAGAGACATACACGGTCGAAGAATTTGATTTCATCATCGATATCAATTTGCGGGGCGCGTTCTGGATGGCAATCGAAGTTGGCAAGGTGATGCTGGCTCAAGGGTCTGGTTCGCAGATTCATATCGACTCACTCAACACCGCATCGCCGCTGAAGAACGTCACGCCGTACGCGATGACGAAATTTGGTATCTCGGCTCTGTCGCGCGGGTTGGCTGTCGAATGGGGACCGCGCGGTGTGCGAGTAAACGCACTCGCTCCCGGTTTCATCCTGACGGACCTGACTCGCAAGCTCTGGTCGGACCCAACAATGGAAGCTTGGGGTCACGCGAATACTCCGTTGCGACGGCTGGGCGAGGTCGATGATCTCATTGGTGCAGCAATCTTTCTTGCAGCGGATGCTTCGGCCTTTATGACCGGCCAAGTGGTCCGTGTTGACGGTGGCTTCTCCGCCGGTATGGCTTGGCCGATCCCGACGTAAGCGGCCGACGGGCATCTCGAAAACCTTTTTCTGCACTTCTCGACGACCTGCCAAAAACAACAATCATTGCAGTCTTCACTCGAAACGCAGGGAAAGCTGTTTTTGATTTCTGACTCTCATTGGAAACACGATTTACGATGTCCATGCAGAAAACCGTACGTGCCGTTTGTCCGCATGATTGTCCCGATGCCTGCGGTATGTTGATTACGTTGGATGGCGACCGAGCTCACGCGCGGGTTCTTGTGTCACAAGGTCTCGCGGTATCCGGAGCGGGTTTATCATCGCGACCGGTTGCAGTTCCCGCTGCGGCGCGTCGGGCCGAAAGGGGCGGGGCAGTTCGAGCGGATCTCGTGGGACGCGGCGCTTCACGAGATTGCCGAGCGGTTCCAGGCGATTGCCGACGGGCCGCAGGGACCGCAGGCGATCTTGCCTTACAGCTATTGCGGCACGATGGGGAAGATTCAGAGCGAGGGGCTCGACCGGCGCTTCTTTAATCGGCTGGGTGCCTCGTTGCTCGACCGCACGATCTGTGCGACGGCGGGAGTCGCCGGGTACACGGCGACGATCGGCTCGCGGCAAGGGACCGATCCCGAAGCATTCAGCCAGTCGAAATACATCATCAACTGGGGCTCGAACACGGCGGTCACGAACATGCATCTGTGGGTCCGCATGGTCGAGGCTCGCAAATACAACGGGGCGAAAATCGTGACCATCGACCCGTATCGTTCGCAAACGGCGGCACGCAGCGACTGGCATCTCGCCCCGCGACCAGGAACCGATGCGGCGCTGGCGCTCGGCCTGATGCACGTCCTGTTTCGCGATCAATTGGCCGACGAGGAGTATCTCGCTCAGCACTGTCTGGGGACCGAGGAACTGCGAGCGCGCGTGTTGACGGAGTACGCGCTGGAGCGAGTCGCGCGGATCACGGGGCTTGAGCCGTCAGAGATTGAGCGGCTGGCTCACGAGTACGCGACGACGCAGCCGAGCGTGATCCGCATCAATTACGGGCTGCAACGTCATGCCGGCGGCGGCATGGCAGTGCGGACGATTGCGTGCTTGCCGGCGATCGTCGGAGCGTGGCGACACGCGGCGGGCGGAATTTTGCTGTCAACGAGTGCCTCGTTTCCGTTTCAGATGTTTGCCGTGCAGCGGCCCGATTTGATTCCGCCGGGGACGCGGACGATCAACATGGTTCAACTGGCCGAGGCGTTGCACGGCGAACTTCCCGGCCCGCCGGTGCAAGCGTTGTATGTCTACAACGCGAATCCGGCGGCGATTGCTCCGGACCAGCAGCGAGTCCTCTCCGGTCTGCTCCGCGATGATCTCTTCACCGTCGTGCATGAGCAATTCCCGACCGACACCGTCGACTATGCCGACATCGTGCTCCCCGCGACGACGCAGCTTGAGCACTTCGATTTGCATGGCTCGTACGGTCATCAATACGTGCAGGTCAACGTCCCGGCGATCGCTCCGCTGGCGGAGTCGCGTTGCAACAC
>JAPLNX010000076.1 GCA_026400935.1 Planctomycetia bacterium
TGACTCGGCGGCGTGGCACTGATTCGTACCTCATTCACAAACGAAGGAACATTCCATGAAGTCAGTTTTGAAATGGTGTTGGATGGGATTGGTCGTTGTTCTGGGCATGGGCTTCGGCCTCGCGATGGGGCAGGAGAAGGTCGAACCCAAGCGGATCGGGCTGTGGGGTGGTCGGGCCTCGCTCGGTGAGGGGCAGGTTCAAGAGACCGAGGTCTGGCTCACTGTGTATCGTCCAGCGAAGGCCAATGGCACCGCGATCGTGATCTGTCCCGGCGGTGGATACGGCGGTCTCGCCATTCAACCTGAGGGACATGGCATCGCGGCGTGGCTCAACGGTCACGGCATCACCGGCGCGGTGCTCGAATACCGACTCCCTGCGGGACGCCATCAAGTTCCATTGCTCGACGCTCAACGTGCGATCCGCACCGTGCGAGCGAATGCCAAGGACTGGGAGATTGATCCGGCGCGCATCGGCATCATCGGGTTTTCGGCCGGAGGTCATCTGGCCTCAACCGCCGCGACGCATTTCGACGACGGGGACTCGAAGGGGACCGACCCCGTTGATCGAGTCAGTTGTCGGCCAGACTTTGCCATCCTGATCTATCCCGTCATCACGATGGATGCGACGACGCATCAAGGTTCGCGGAACAATCTGCTTGGGAAAGATCCTTCACCGAAACTGATCGAACTCTTCTCCAACGAAAAGCAGGTGACCGCCAAGACGCCGCCGGCGTTCCTCGCACACGCCAAGGACGACAAGGTGGTCGTCCCCGCCAACAGTCAGATGTTCCACAGCGCGCTGCAGAGTCACAAAGTGCCGAGCAAGTATCTTGAGTTGGCCTCCGGCGGCCACGGCCTCAATGGTTACCAAGGACCGATGTGGGATGCCTGGCAAGAACAGTCCCTCGCGTGGCTCATGGAACTGAAGCTGCTTCCGCCCGCGACAACGAAGTGATTGGTGTCTAAACAAAGTGGCGGCGTTTAGGGAAACCAAGATCGTTCAGCCCGAGCCCAAAAACCTGCGCGGCAGCCTGCCGATGATCGGCAGCCACGACGAGGCGATCAAACAACTTGTCGCCGCGATCCGCCAACTCATGGCACCGCCCGATCCACCGAAAAACGAGATGGGCTTTCACATCATCCGCGAGCCGGCCAAGGAGCAGACAGAGTCATCCAAACCGACCGCCTCGGCGAAGCCGCCGAAACGCCGGAGACGCACCAATGCTTGGACGACTCGACAACCGACCGCGCTGCGTGGTCCGCGTGCTGGTTGAGAGGCTCGCGCCGCACAAGGGGCGAGTCTATGATCCGTGCTGCGGCTCGGCCGACATGTTCGTGTAGAGCGAAAAGTTCGTTGAAGAGCATGGCGGGCGGATCGGCGACATCGCGATCTACGGGCAGGAGTCCAACTCAACGATGTGTCAACGAATTGTTCGTCGGCCGGAGTAGGCGACACTGACTGGCAGCGTCACACAGGCCTGGGGAGCGATGTGTTCGTGCCGCGTGCCGGTACCGTGGTAGTCGAGAGCGATGTCGTGACAGTTCTCACGCGAAACTTTGGCCATCACTGTGATCTACGCACTCGACAGTAAATGAGATTTCTTCGGTCAGCCTATTCGCCCCGCGCTTGGTTGGGGTCGGAGTACGAAGCGTCGTAACCGACGCCAACCTGTAGGTTAGGCTTTCCAGTTGACCTACAGGCCAGTGTCGATTGTTGATCGAGTCAGCCTGGAAAGGCTGACGTACCTGAGCACGGCAGCCTCACCGCCCACTGATCTCGAACGGTTTGGTGATGTTGTTGAAGACCAACCCCAAGCTCTCGCGAATGTCGATCACCAGATCGGTGACGACGTCTCCCACGTCTTTGTCCGATCCGCTGCAGTCGGCGACGATGATGATGTAATTTCCCTCGCTGACGCTCCTGGTTACAGGCATTCTGCCAATAGATCATTGAGGTGCGTGAAGAACGCTGCGTCGATGAAGTTCAGTTCTTGTTGGTTCGTTTCCCCGGAGGCGAGTGAATCCACGAGGGCGTCCGCTCCGCCGAAGAGCGTGTCGGTGCCGGCGTCTCCAGCGAGCGTGTCTTTGTCGGCGTCGCCACTGAGGAGATCGTTGCCGTTGCCCCCTGCGAGTTTGGCGGCGCCGGCGCCGCCAAGGAGTGTGTCGGCTCCGTCGCCGCCGCTGAGCGAATCGTTGCCGTCGCCGCCTGAAAGGATGTCGTCACCGCGTGAGCCGAGCGGATCAGTCGCGGCATCGCCCGTGCCTCCGAGGAGCGTGTCGTTGCCCGCTTCGCCGAGGAGAACGTCATCATCGGCACCGCCGTCGATGGAGTCGCTGTCGTTGCCACCGAGGATCGTGTCGTTGCCAGTTCCGCCGAGCAGTTTGTCGTTCCCCGCGTCTCCGTGAATGCAGTCGTTACCCGCTCCGCCGTCGATCGTGTCGAGTCCCGCTCCGCCTTGAATGTCGTCGTTGCCGAGACCGCCAAGAATTGAATCGTTGCCGCCGCCGGTGGTGATCGCGTCGTCGCCGTTGCTGCCGGTGACGGTCACGTTGCCGCTGAAGCTGCTCGCGGTGATGGTCGTCGTGGCGGAGCCGAGAATCGTTGTGATCGTCGCGGATTCGATGCTCGCGAGGAGATCGTTCCCCTGTCCCGCGAGCGTGCTGTTGGTGAGCGTGATGTTGTCCACGCCGGTGAGAATCAGCTTGTCGATTCCGAGGCCGCCGTCGAGCGAGTCGTTGTTCGCACCGCCGGTGAGGATGTCGTTCCCCGCGGCTCCCGCGAGCGTCACTTTGCCGGCGAAGCCATTGACCGTCAGCGTGTTATTTCCGCTGCCGCCGGTGAGCGACGCTTCTTCGATCGTATTGGCGATGAACGTGTCGGTCCCGTTGCCGGTGAGTCCAGCGGCGGTGATCGTGAAGTTCAGGTCACCGACTTCGATGACTCGGTCGGTGTCCGCACCGCCGTCGAACGAGTCGTTGCCCGCTTCGCCGGTGAGCGAGTCGTTGCCGCTGTTGCCGAAGAGTAGATCGTCCCCCGCGCCGCCGTTGAGTGCGTCCGCGCCGGCGTTGCCGGTGAGCGAATCATTCCCCGCTTCGCCGTTGAGCACGTCGCCGAACGCGGTCCCGATCAGTGTGTCGTTCGCCGCGCCGCCGAACAGCGTGACCGGCCCGAACGTGAAACCGCTGGCGTCGAGCGTGTTGATCGCCGCGCCGCCGGTGAGCTGCGCGGACTCGATGCTGTTGAGCGCATCGACGCTGCCGCCGACTCCGCTGCTCGTCAGCGAACCGTCGAGCAACGTGAAGTTGAGGTTGCCCGCTTCGACAACGCGATCGGTCTCGGTGCCGCCGTTGACGGAGTCCGTTCCAGCTCCGCCGGTGAGCGAATCGAACCCCGCTTCGCCGTTGAGAGTGTCGTTCCCCGCGTTACCGACGAGCGAATCGTCGTCCGCGCCGCCGTCGAGTTGATCGTTCGCCGCACCCTGTTGTTTATAGCTAACTTTCTGGCAGAGTTTTAAAAATCTGGAAAGCGATCGCAAGGTCGTGCATTCGGCGGAGTCCAAGCCAGAATGGCAGCGGGCCTGGCGGGCGTTCGGTGGCACGGTTGTTGTATCCACCA
>JAPLNX010000643.1 GCA_026400935.1 Planctomycetia bacterium
ACACCGTCAATTCCCAGTTCTCAGATGCGGATAATTGGGTAGAGACCAATGAGGCAAGCTCGGTGGGGTCGTTTGTTTGAGGACGTCGAAAACGTGCTCCACGCTTGGCTCGCGCTCAACAGCATGTTCGCTCAGTTCAGAAGTTTCGGGCTGTCGAGTGGAGGGGAAACTCAAACAGTCGTGACTGGCCCGCGTCACAAACCGCTCGCGTTGATGCACACGATCAAACAGGTATCAGGGGAGAAACATCCGTCAGAATCGGAACAATCGGAGCCCCTCCTGGACCGCCGCTCGCGATATGACATGGGATCAGAATTTCCATGTCATCGCGCATGCCCCCTTCTTGCCACGAAAAGGGAGTGTTTTCAAGAATCTTGTCACTCAAAACTAACAGTTAGGTAAGAGCTACCGTTTAGCGGGAGGATTACGCCGGCCTTACCGAGAACAAGACGCCCCCCAAACCCGTAGCCACAACCTGCCAGCTTGTGAGCCAATGTCGTAGGGTGGGACCAGGTCGCATCGACCGCCGGCCCACCAGCGAGCGAAGAAAAGTTGCGGGACGCTTTACAGGCGCGGACCGGATTTTCTGGACCATCGGATTCGTGCGCCGGCACCGAAGCGGGCGGATCGGCGACATCGCGGTCTACGGGCAGGAATCCAACTCGACGACGCGGCGGCTGGCGATGATGAACCTGGCCATTCGCGGCATCGAAGGCGACCTTGGCCCTGAGCACGCCGACACGTTCCGTCGCGACCTGCACAAAGACCTCAAGGCCGATTACGTGCTGGCCAATCCGCCGTTCAACGATTCCGACTGGCACCGCAGCGACGAGGACGTGCGGTGGAAGTACGGCCTGCCTCCCAAAGGAAACGCGAACTTCGCCTGGGTGCAGCACTTCATCCACCACTTGTCGCCGAGCGGCTTCGCGGGCTTCGTGCTGGCCAACGGCAGCATGAGCAGCAATCAATCGGGCGAAGGCGAAATCCGCAAAGCGATCATCGACGCCGATCTGGTCGACTGCATGATCGCGCTGCCGGGACAGCTCTTCTACAGCACGCAGATTCCCGTCTGCCTGTGGTTCCTGACCCGGAGCAAGACCGACAGCAAGCGGCGGCACCGCAAGGGCGAGTCACTGTTCATCGACGCCCGCAAACTCGGCATGCTGATCGACCGAGTGCATCGCGAACTGACTGACGCCGACATCGCCCGCATCGCCGACACGTACCACGCTTGGCGCGGCGACCTACCTGCTCGGCGCGGGTCTCCCGACCCCGCCGAAACGCCCGACCGCAGGTCTCCAGCGAAAAAGGGAGACCTTCGGTCAGCCGCAGTGGCTCGGTCGGAGACCGGCCACAACAACGCGACCGGTCACAACGCCGCGTACGCCGACCTCCCCGGCTTCAGCAATCACATCCGGACCGATGCCGTCTCCGGGTAGCACTGCGATACGAAACTCGGTCATGGGGTCTGTTTCCAAAGGAGGCGTCGCGAGGTTTCGCTCACCAAGCACGCAATTCGATCGACAGATTTGACTTGCCCATGCGGCTGGACGCGAGTGTTTTCAAAACTTATTGAGGCTCCACTTTTTCATCACACTGCTTTATCAGGCTAACTTGGCTGATGCCTGGCCCCTATATTGACCCGTCGCATCGGCATTGAGGGCATCGCCACTGGTCCGCCTCGTTTCTGTTTATCAGGCGGCAGAGACTTGTCAGGCTTGGCCCTCATTCAGCATATTGAGGGACGGTCAATCAACCGGCTCGGCGAAATGAGTCTGGCGAGCAGGGCGATGAACCACTTGGCCTGACACAAACGACTCGATCGAGCTTGTCTCGATGGACCCCAGGCTTTCGCATTACGGTGATCTTTTTCGAGTGAAGACGTTCGTAGTGCAGAGGCCCTGATCCACCGAGGCATGCTCGGCGGTGGGATCTATTGCTTGTTTGGTAAATCGGTTTCCAAAACTTCTGATCTTCAACAACGGACCACGGAACTATGGCTACGGACACTCCTCAAGAATTTGTTTTTCAGGCTGAGATCAAACAACTGCTGCATTTGCTGTCGCACTCGCTGTATCAGAATCGCGAGATTGCGATTCGGGAATTGGTCTCCAATGCTTCGGATGCGCTCGACAAGTTTCGGCATTTGGCGTTGCTCAACAGCGAGATCAAGAATGACGAACCGCTGGAGATTTCGCTGGAGCCGAATGAGACCGACCGCGTGTTAGTCATTCGCGACAACGGTATCGGGATGACTCGCGATGAGTTGATCAAGAACTTGGGAACGATCGCCCACAGTGGTTCGTTGGAGTTTCTGAAGAACGCGGCTCAGCAACCGAAAGACGACGCCAGCAATCCGCTCTCGCTGATTGGGCAGTTTGGTGTCGGCTTTTATTCGTCATTCATGCTTTCGGACAAAGTCGAAGTGCTGAGTCGGTCGTATTCCGAGGAGAGCGGCTGGCGATGGGAGTCGGACGGCAGTGGACGGTTCACCGTTGAACCGGCAGAACGGCTGACTCGCGGGACGCAGATTCGGTTGCATCTGAAGGCTGACCTCGACGAGTTCACGAAGCCGTGGCGACTGAAGAACGTCCTGACGCAGTATTCGACGTTCGTGCCGCACCCGGTGAAGCTCGCGGGCGAACTGGTCAACGAGCAGAAGCCAATTTGGGTCGAGCCGAAAAGCAGCGTCACCGCGGAGCAATATCAGGCGTTCTATGAGCACCTAACTCACGGGGCCGGGGACAAGCCGCTGTGGCATTTGCATCTCACAAGCGATTCGCCGTTTCAATTCCACACGATCCTGTATTGCCCGGACACGAACCTCGAACGAATGGGATTTGGTCGTGTCGAGCATGGCTTGCAGTTGTGTGCGAAACGAATCTTGGTGCAGCACAACTGCCGTGATTTGCTGCCGGAATATCTGCGATTCATTTACGGGCTCGTCGATTCTGCGGACTTGCCGCTCAACGTTTCGCGCGAGGCGCTGCAAGACAACACCGTCTTCCGCAAAATCAAAAAGGTGCTGACCAAGAAAATTCTGACGCACTTGGAATCGGTCGCGAAGGATCAGCCAGAAGACTACCTCAAGTTTTACCGACAGTTCGGGATCACACTGCGTGAGGGACTGCACTCGGACTTCGAGCATCGTGAAGAGATCGGCGGCCTGCTCCGCTTTGCGACATCAGCTCAGTTGTCCGAGCAGGAGGACGATGTCGAGCAATTGACGGGCTTGAGCGACTATCTCAAGCGAACACCAGACGGGCAGAAGCAGATCTACTTCTTGGCCGGACCGGATCGAAAGTCGTTAGAGAAGAATCCGAACCTCGACCAATTCCGGCGTCGGAAGCTCGAAGTGCTCTTCGTCACCGATCCCATCGACGAATATGTCTTGGCTCACCTGCGTAACTTCGAAGGCAAAGACATCGTGGCCATCGATTCGGCTTCCGTCGAATTGCCTCCGACCAGCGATGCTGAAAAAGCAGAAGAAGCGAAAGTCGAAGAGACTCAAGCGGCCGCCGCAGAATCGACCGGTTTCAAGCGGGTGCTAGAACTCTTCCGTGAAGAGTTAGGCGACGATGTTAAAGAAGTACGTGCCTCAAAACGTTTGACTGATAGCGTCTGCTGTCTCGTCAACGTGGAGGGCTCGATGAGTTCTCAATTACAAAAGGTGATGTCGATGGGGGACCGCAACTTCGAGTTGTCGAAAAAGGATTTCGAGCTGAACCCACAAGCGCCGCTCATCACTCGACTGTGCTCGTTAGCCGACAACGCCAGCAACACGCCGTTCATCAAACAGTGTGGACGGCAATTATTTGCCAACGCACTGTTGTTGGAGGGATTGCCGCTCGACCCCAGCGAATTGGTCAGTCGCGTCCAAGGCTTCATGCTCGATGCGGCAGAGAGTCGCACTCATTCGTAGTTGCAGGCCGACATCAAAAACGGGACTCGCAACACCAAGTCGCGAGTCCCATTTGCATTTTGAGACGAAGCTCAGATCGTTCCTGGTTTTTTGTCAGGAGTCAAAGTATCGGAACTGCCGCCAAGAATGATTACTGGCTAGTAGAATTAACGAACAAATCAATTTTCGTCGTGGCACCAGAGAATACTTATGTAGGTCGAGTCTACTACGACAACTCCAGTTTCTCAGGTCGCATGAGCAACCTGTCTCATTCCCGACCATCCAACGCCCTCACAGCTAAACTTACCGTTTGTAAAATACCGTGCGTTCGGGGTAAACAATTCTAGGTACGCGTTACTGATATGAGCTGCATCGTCGGCCTCAATTTCTCGTGTGCCATACGCTAAATCGTACTCCAGAATTCTACGAAGAATCGAACGCGCGACGTCGCCTCCAACCTCTTGCCAAGCATGCCCAATCCCGTTGAATCGAATGTCACCAAGAGGAGACAAAACGGCGAGAACATAGATCGATCTCTGCAACGATCCACGGTCAGCGCGTATCAAAGTTGTTGACCTGTTAGGACTTCCGCAAGGAAGTCGTCGTTCCAGCCGGCTATTTGCATTTTGCCTCGTAGGCTTTCTTTGAGCGGATGGTGTTTGAGTCGCGTGATGGCGAAGCGGCG
>JAPLNX010000553.1 GCA_026400935.1 Planctomycetia bacterium
CAGGATTTCCAGTTGCCGCTCCGTCGCCTCAATCCGCACTGCCTTCCTTGGCATCGCACCACCCTCCGTTAAAGGTGATGCAGTAATGACACAAACTCGCTTTTTATGGAGGATCAATTCTCGGTCGTGGTACTAGCGTCAGGTTAGAAAGGCGGCCAAAGCCAAACAACTGCTTTTATGGCTCTCTCAAAGGTTGTTCTGCCACTCGTGGCGAAAGTGAATGGCTTGATGTTTTGGGAAGACGATTTGAAACGGCGGCTGCCCGGAACTGCTCGCTGCTTCGCCAAGGATACGTAGATAGATGCCGAGTTCTCGTTGTCCGGAAGCAAAAGGCATTTCGTCGTGAATGATCACAATTCGGTGCGGCACGGGATCGAGCCAGGTGAGGTCAAGCAGGCAATTCCTCAACGCATCCCAATTCCATCCAAAGTATCCGGGAAAACGCAGAGCATGGGCGAAGCAGCGAAATAATGATTGCTGGCGAGTGATTCCGATGGGGATGCGAACAATCACATCCCCAACCGTTGCTTGAGCCACGACCGTGTTCGGATCGGCCAAAAAAACGAAGGGTGGAAGGTCTTCAGGCGGGATCGCATCAGCGGTCATCGGGGACTCCGGATTTTGACGAAGTGGTCGTAGTGGTCCCACGTGTAAAACATCTCGCCTTCCTTGCCAGTCATGACTCGTTGCGGTCCAGGCCCGCGAATCTCTTTCGTTGGATGCACCCATTCGTGGTAATGGCCGCGAGGCTTGTTTGGCAGGCGCCGCTCGAAGTTTTTGAATTCGCTACCATCGTGCCGAAATTCGCTCAGCACGCGTCCGGCATCAATGCGTTCAATGGTCTGAGTGAGGTCGATCGTCCCGTGGTAGACGATCTTGCCGTCAAGATTCTTGATCGCCACGTTATGGACATTCAGCCCATCAACTCGTGGCTGCTGCAAATCGCGCGAGGATGCGGCACCCTTAGGCGAGGTGGTCAGATTCGGTTCAGCAACTTTATCAGTTGCCGAGTCGTGCCCGGTCGATTGGCCGTCAACTGGAATCGAGTTGTTGTCTCTCGCAACAACAGTAGGCTCATTACCAGGAGCCTCATCACGTGGAGCGGCATTCGGTTTTTGCTCAGCCCACCATTGGGCGATGACCAGTCCGGCAATGATTATGGAGATGAATCCGCGAACGATTGGCTGGGACATCAAGGGGATTGGTGACGGAGTTGTCTCGTTTTGAGCTTCGTTGGTCACATTGGTTCTTTCGACAACAAGGACAGGACCGCAACGCGCACGGCGGGTTAGTTCTTCAAGATGCGTGATTCGTAGTGTGGGACCAGCGGCCGTCGATAATACACAACGCGATCAGTTTTCGGACCGAAGGCGAGCAAGGCGGTGGCGAAGTCGGTCATTCTGCGGAGGCCGATCCAGAGGGGTTGGGGCCGGGTGGAGTTTCGGTGGCTCGATTGTTGTAGCCGCCCAGTTACGTCACGAGTCGCAGGAAATCCGACAGCACGGGCGTTTTTTGCGGGGAGGGGTCTCTTCTTCAGGACTCGCTTGACGGACTTCCATTCGCTGTCGGCAAAACATCCCCAGGAACTCCGAAGGTCAGGCTGAGGGTTGCAGGGTGTAGCCGATTTTGAGGGCTTGCTTTGTGAGGCGTTGGAGTTGGTGTTCGCGGAACCGTTGTTCGTAGGCGTCGGCGCCTTGGTCTGTGTAGGGACGTCCGGTGGAGAGTAGTCCGTAGACGACTTTGGCGAGTTTGTGAGCCACGGCGGTTACGGCTTTCGGGGCTCCCAGGCGGGACTTCAGGCGGCGTCCGAATGCTCCCAGGGCGCAGTCGGCGCGGATGACCGATTGAGCACACAGACGCAGAACTCGGGCAGCTCGGTTGGCGCTGGGGCGTGTTTTTCCAGTCCGGCTCCGTGTTCGGCCGCCGGTTTTGTTCGTGCCGGGGCAGAGGCACAGCCAACTGCAA
>JAPLNX010000633.1 GCA_026400935.1 Planctomycetia bacterium
AAAGTGCAGGGACTGTTCTTATCCGGATCACAGAAAACAACGGCGCGTTATCCAAATCGGCTCGTCACGCAAAGCGGTGACGGCTACGTAGCCGTCACCGCTCCGCGTGACGAGCCAGACGCGTTCAAAGAACGCATTCAATTTCTGTGATTCGGATTACTTCTCACTAACCAACTTTGGACGTCCGCGTGGGCGGACTGTGACCTCCAACCCCAAGCGTTTGACGATCCGACCAGTCCAGGCGGAATCTCCGAATGGAGCACCGCGATTCAAGCTGCGTCGCAACGCGGCGACCTCAGTTTCCGAGTGCGGTTGATTGACCTGTTGCACCCACTGGCGCGGACAGGGGACTGGCCATTCACGGAGGACTTCTTGAGCGAATTTGTCACGTTCTCGTCGGTGCCAAAGACTGCTCCAACGCCACTCTTCCGCACGGGGGGCGAGATTTGCTCGTAAGCCATTTCGCTCCACATAGCGGCAGACTGTCAAGAAATGCTCGTCGCCTTGCACGGGAAAGGATTTGAAGCGTCCTTGATAAAGATGCCCGGTGCCGACCGTCCGATGATGAGCGTGCCAACGTTGTGTGTGAGTCAGTGTGAGCCAACCCATGAACTTCGACAAATCGCCGTCACGTCGCGGCCACCGCACCAAGTACCAGTGATTGGGTATTAAACAATAAGCCAGAACACGCATCTCGGCGCGATCCAAAGCCTCTTGCAACACGTGTTCAAACGCCGCGTAATCTTCGGGATTTTCAAAGATCGTCGCACGAGCATTTGCTCGATTCAGAACATGAAAAACCATCCCACCATCATCCGCGCGTTTGGCTCGTCCCATCATCGCGGAAATCGACCGGTCAGAAACTCTCGCTGTCAACAAACGGTTCCTGGTACCCTTTATGTGCTCCATTTGTCCACTTGTTCGCCCAAACGAGGTTCTGGAGGGCAAGCCGATTCGACGGTTGTGTCGTCGGACGACTCGCAGTATTCAGTGTTTGTTGACGACAAACGCAGATCACTCCCAAAATATTGGCTCTGATTAGGCATGCGACTGTGGCAAGACCCTCGAAATTGTTATTTACGCAGTTTGCCGCGCTTGGTGTTTTGGCTTTTCTACTCGGATGTGATCAAGCAGCGGCAGTGAAGCCAACGGCTATGGAAGCACCTGATCCGTTTGAGGCCGATCGTCGAGCCGTCAAGTTCTCAGAGGTCGCGAGTGAGCGTGGTTTGAATTTCTCCTGGCCACAACAGCCCCGTCCGATGCGATCCCCAGAGGCGTTTGGCTGTGGGTGTGCTGCGTTCGACTTCAATAACGACGGTTGGCAAGACGTCCTCTTGGTCGCAGATCCCTTTCCGCATTTGTTTCAAAATGATGGGAAAGGACGCTTTACCGACGTGACCGATGGTAGTGGGTTGCAAACCCTTCACGCGGATTGGACTGGTTGTGCGATTGGGGACTATGACGGTGACGGGCTTTTAGACATTTTGCTGACCGGATTTCATCAGTTGGCTTTGATGAAAAACCAAAGCGCCGGTCGCTTCGAAAATGTGACTCAAGACGCGCGGTTGGACTCTCAGAATCACGAAAAGTGGGGAGCGAGCGCCGGCTTCATGGATCTCGATCGCGATGGCTGGCTGGACCTAGTCGTTCTGAACTATGTTCAATTTGGTCCGGACTCAAAGCAATATTGTGAACTGCATCCGGGAGTAAAATCAGGCTGCCCTCCTCAAGAGTATCCGCCGGAACGAGGCGAAATCTGGCGCAATAACCAGCGTGGTGGGTTTGATCTTGTCCCCGAAGAACAGGGAATGCGATCCACATCAGGAGTCGGTTTGGTTCTGGCGTTTACTGATCTCGATGGCGATGGTCTGATCGATTTCTACATTGGTAATGATGGTGTCCCCGCCGACTTGCTGCACAACCTTGGCGACATGCGATTTGAAAACTTGGGGGTTTCGTCCGGACTCGCACTGGGGCCTGATGCCACTCCAATGGCCGCGATGGGAGCTGACTGGAACGACTTTGACCGCGATGGACGACTGGATTTAGCCGTTTCAAATTTTGATAAGCGCTCGTTTTCAGTCTTTCAGAACGAAGGGGGGCAGTTTTTTTCTGATGCCGCTCACCGTACCGGAGTCGCTTCGCTCACACGCGCTCGGCTTGGTTTTGGAACAAACTGGATCGATTTCGACAACAATGGCTGGCCGGACTTGGCTTTCGTCAATGGTCATGTTTACGACAATGTTCACGAGTTGGATTCGCACGCGACCTATCGACAACCGACGCTCTTGTTATTCAACGAAGAGGGGCGTCGGTTCGTTGATCTAACACCGCAGATGCCCGCCCAAGTCGCTCGCCCAATGGTCGGTCGAGGATCAGCAAGCGTTGATTTTGACAATGATGGGGCCGTTGATTTCCTCGCGGTAGACTTCGAGGGGACGCCGTACCTCTTGCACAACGAGACACGTTCTGGGAACTCATGGATAACGATTGATCTTAGCGCGAAGTCGCCCAATCACTTTGCCTACGGTGCGCGATTGGTCGGCAAATCTGGGACACATGTTTGGATCGGGCAGGTATCACCGGCATCAAGCTATTTATCCTCAAAAGACCGTCGAGTTCATTGGGGCTTGGGAAACGTTACTCAACTCGACTCGTTGACGATCCAGTGGCCTTCCGGAAAAGAGTCGATCCGTCACAATGTGCCCGTCAATCAAATCCTCCAAATTGATGAGGGCTTGTGATTGGACTTTGAGCTGGATCTCGTAGCATGCCAAAACTTGCTTTCTTGAAACATCGTCGTCGTTGGAGCGTAATTGTTCTCGTGGCCGTTCTGTCCGTCGGATGGCTGTCTGGGTTACCAAGCTGGTGGGTGCGTCAATCGGTTGTGAATGCGATTGTGCGTCGAGACTACGATGTTGCTTGGAATCGCTTGAAGTTGGCCTCGCTTCTCGAATCCAACAATCCTGAAACTGAATTCTTGATTGCTCGATTGGAACGCAAACGAACTAACTTCGATCAAGTCAGGCGGCATCTTCAGCGAGCCGCTGCTGCGGGGCTCGACTCTGGTCGCGTGCATCGCGAAGAACTCCTTGTAACGGCACAGACAGGACAACTTTCGGAGATCATCAGTGAGTTAGACCAGCTTTTGATAAACCACTCTGACGACGGAGCTGAAATCTGCGATGCCTATGCCAATGGCCTCTTGATCAACGGCCAAATAACTGAGGCGGAATCGCTAATTCAGCAATGGCAACAAGCCTATCCGGATGACCCACAACCAGACTATCTGTTGGGCCGGATCGCTGAATTCAGCGGGAACATGCCTGGCGCGGAGTCATGGTATCGAAAATCATTGGCGAAAAATGAGCGGTACTTTGTTGCTGCCAACTCGCTGGGACGTGTGCTTGGGGAACTGGGCAAATGGAACGAGGCGCTTAAGGCTTATGAGACCTGCTTGGCGTTTCATAGCCCCGCGCCCGCCAGATTGGGGATCGCGCGCTGTCTGACAAATCTCGGGCGCGAAGATGAAGCGTTGCCTTTGCTGCGGACGCTCTTGGAAATACCGCAGTCCAACCTCAATGACGCACTCATGCAGGTGGGAGAGCCGACAGAAATTGACGCTTTGGCATTTGAATTAGGCTCATTAGAAGCCAAATACGAACGTGCCGAGACGGCAGTGAATCTCCTGAGTCGCGCCGTTGAGTACAACCCGAAGCACCGCGAGGCGCGATATCAACTGGCCCGTGCTTTAAGGGCTGTTGGCCGGGCTGACGAGGCAAAAAAACACTTTGATTGGTACCAGGAAACGCAAGAAAAGGTCGCTGAGATCAATCGCATTCTGGATAAAGTTAAGCTCGACTCACGCAACCTTGACTTGCGCTACCGCTTGGGGATGCTGTATTTGGACGTAGGGTCGCAGAGTGCAGGTGTGTTCTGGCTGCGATCAGTGCTTGCAGAAGAGCCGGCTCATCTTGCCGCGAGGGAAGCTCTTTCAAAGCACGGCGGGGCGATGAACCTGCCGACGCGTTAGCTCTAAATGTACCAGCCACCGGCTTCGATCACATTCACGGTTACCAGGTACGCTCGCTATTTCAATTTGAGGTCATTCATTGAAGACATCTCGTTTTTATGTACGCATGAAAAAAGCCTGCGGTAAATCACTACCGCAGGCCCGATTCCAGTTCGCATTCAAACGCAAGCCTAAAGTTTTCCAGCCATACGAGTTGCGATTTCCTTAATCTTCGCAGGATCTTGAACGCCCGAAAGATCCGCGAAGTCTTTTGTCAAATCGTCTGCGAGTTTCACGTCACTTGGACGGACAGCCTTGTCGATCGACTCTTTCACACCCATCAAGGCGCTGCCGCCAGCTCCACTTTCTGCGATAGATTGAAGCATCTTTTTCAAATCTTCTTTGGCTCCAACCGTCTTGTCTTCAACAGGGTTCTTTGTATTCACCGGCGGTTCACTTTGCCCACAACCAGACAGCAAAAAACCGAACAGGATCATCGTTACGTTAATTAGTTTCATTTAGCGAGTTCCTCAACATCGAAGGTGATTGTACCAAAGCAAAATGGTCCTTCGAATAACCGTTCGAAGGACCACACTCAACGCGGCGTTTGCAAACGACTAAAACTGGCCTACGACACGTGCATCATTTCTGCCACCAATCGACCAGTAAATATCATAATTGATATTATTATTGATCGACCGAGTTGTGCCGTCTCCCATCAATGCATGAACGGAACCAGTATGTCGGCTACGAGCTGCGATCATCCCAGGGTTATCAGGATCACATCCCGAGCAAGGGTGAGCAGTGCAGTTTGGGACGGGCGAATTGGGCATCAAAAGCGTGTTAAACAGGGTCATACCATGCAAGCCTCGGTGCCACCAACGACCGCTGTTGAGCGT
>JAPLNX010000297.1 GCA_026400935.1 Planctomycetia bacterium
GTGACGAGCCGGTCGCCCCATAAAACTTTGATGAGCAACCGGCTCGTCACGCGGAGCGATGACGGCTACGTGCCTGCCGTTTTGCCGCACAACGGAGTTCCAAAATGCCAAATGCTCAAGCTGCGATCGTGATCATGATGCTCACGACCAGCGTTGAGGTTTGGTGGCAGTGGCGGAAACGCCATAAAGAGACCGGTTTCATTTGGCCGCAGTCAGAGTTATCGAACGCTCCCGTCAATTTGATCGCGGTGCTGCTCACATTGGCCATGATCGGCGTCAGTTTGGTTTCCGCGTTCTCCCCAACTCGATCTGATATCAACGCAGAGAAAGACTATTCGATCAACAACGTTTTGATCGGCTGCGCGTTGAACGCGACTCTCGTCGTTGTACTGCTACCCATTCTGTCGGCTGGCAGTTTGCAGGTTCTGAATGACCTTGGTTTTCGGCTGACGAATTGGCGACAGCAATTCATGGAAGGAATGCAGACCGCTCTGGCGAGTTTTCTTCCCGTGATGTTGGTGTTGCTGGCAACCTTTTGGATTCGCACGCCACAAGCAACTCATCCCCTCTTGAAGCTGTTGCAGCAAGACGGCCAGCTTCAGACATTCGCTGCCGTTGTATTGGCTGCCGTGATTCTGGCTCCGCTCGTGGAAGAGCTCATGTTTCGAGTCATCTTGCTTGGCTGGTTGAAGACGAAAACAAATTCAACGGAAGCGATTGTGATTTCGTCCGTCGCTTTTGCGGCGGTGCATGGTCCGTTGGATGGCATCGCCTTAATGCCTTTGGCGTTGCTGCTTGGATTTCTGTACGACCGTCGCCGCAGTTACTGGTCTGTTTTTGTGGCCCACGCGTTTTTCAATCTGACGAACGTGGTGCAAACGATGTCAGCTCGCTGAATGTTCTGGTTAAACCGCTATGCCAACGGCCTACATGCACGCCGTTGGCGTAGCGGCTAAACGATTTGTGCAATCCAGGAAACCAACCATGCTTCACAAGACTTACACACCGGTTCTCAATTGGCTGCGCTGGCCCGCAGGTTGGCAGATCGCGGAGGTGACTGCGGTCGCAACAGATTCGCGCGATCGCGTGTTTGTGTTTGGGCGTGGCAATCATCCGGTCACGATCTTTGATCGCGACGGGACGTACTTATCGTCCTGGGGCGAAGGTGAGTTCGCGCGTCCGCATGGAATCACAATTGGTCCGGATGATTCGGTCTATTGTGTGGATGATCTCGATCACACGGTTCGCAAATATTCGCCAGACGGACGCCTGCTGATGAAGCTCGGAACGAGCGGGCAACCGTCAGACACCGGAGCCACGAGCATCGACTATCGGACGATCATTCATGCCGGACCTCCGTTTTATTTTCCGACGAATCTCGCGCTCGCACCAAATGGCGATCTCTACATCGCCGACGGATACGGCAACGCTCGTATTCATCATTTCTCACCAACCGGTGAGCTGATTCGTTCGTGGGGCGAACCGGGAGCCGGGCCGGGACAGTTTCATGTGCCGCATGGAATCGCGATTGATCAACACGGCACTGTCTTTGTCGCCGATCGTGAGAACAGTCGGTTGCAACGATTCTCGCCCGAGGGAGTGTTTCTTTCCGAATGGACCGACATCGCTCGACCGTGCCAAGTAGCGATTGACGCGGCGGGTAATGTCTATGTTGCCGAACTGGGCTATCGAGCGGGCATGTGGCCGGGAACGGTCGCCCCGCATCTCGATGCGACGGGTGGCCGAGTCAGCATCTTCGACGCGAATGGCAAGCTGCTATCGCGCTGGGGAGGCGGACTCAATCCGTGTGAACCGGGTGACTTCTTCGCACCGCACGATATCTGGCTCGACTCACATGGCGATATCTATCTCTCTGAAGTGGTGTATTCGGCAGGTGGCAATCGAGGACTCGTCGCCAGTGATTGCCACACGTTGCAAAAGTTTGTGCGTGACTCTCTGTAGAATAGATCAAAATCCGTCGCTGAAGTCACAAAACTTCAGCACGCTGGCTTCGTCTCCTTCCAACACAACTTACAACTTGCGGAGAACATTCATGCCAACACCAATGCTTGGTAAAGCGTTGAAGGACAAGCTGCAGCGAGGCCAGACGGTCTACGGCACTTTCTTTCAATACACGGTCAATCCCGCGATCGTCGATATCCTGCCTGACAACGCACTCGACTTTGTGATTGTCACGGCGGAACACAACGCGCTCGACTTGGCCGAGTTCCTTCCGGTGCGATACGCACTGGCCGCCAAAGGAATCGCGTGCTTAGCGCGAACTCACAGCCGCGAGCCGGATGATGTCTCGAAAGTGTGCGACACGTTTGATGGTGTCGTAGTCCCTTACGTCGAGGATGTCGAACACGCTCGACGACTCGCCGCTGCCGCGATCTATCGACCACTCAAAGGTCGAGCGTTGGATCGGGTCTTGGCCGAAGGAAAATGGCCGAGCGAAAAGACTCGAAAATACGTCCTCGAAGAACGCTGCGAAAACACCGTCTTCATCCCCATGATTGAATCAGTCCTGGCGGTCGAGAACCTCGAAAAGATCTGCGCGATCCCCGGCGTCCACGCTCTGTTTGTCGGCCCCAACGACATGACCACGAACATGGGCATCCCTAACGAGTACGACCACCCCGACCTCATCGCGATCATTCAAAAGATCATCGACATCGGCAACCGCTCCCACATCGCCGCCGGAAGCTGGTTCGGAAAACGCGAGCAAATGGAACGCACCATCAAACAAGGCTCCCGTTTCGTGGTTTACTCCAACGACGGTGCCTTACTCCGCGAGTCGCTGGAGCAGTCCTTCACGCAACTCCGAAAACGCTGACAACTCCGGAGCACGGCAAGATCGTGACGATCTATAGTTCGCTCTTAGCTTAGTCAGAAATATGTCGTTGCGGCCTCGATTGAGGATCGAGTGGCTGCCGAACTTGGCGGCTCCGCAGCATGCTCCGGAGGGATACTGGTTGCCTTGGCTGTCCTACACGATCGTGTAGGCGTGGTCGGTTCTGTCGCTTCCCGCTTGTTGGAACCAGCGGAGCGTTCCGGTTCGGTCATACTTCACGATGTGGATATCCGAGACTGGGCTGCTGCTGGTGCGGGGCATTCCGTCGTATTCGACGCGACCTGAGAGATCGCTTTTCCCGTGTCCGTCGGTGGCGACACCCAAGCCGTAATCGATGCCCGCTCCGCAGGCTGTCTTCGTCCAGAGTCTCTAGCCAGATGAATCGCAAGTTCGTCAGCAGCAGGTCGTGTTGTTCCTGATTTGCGACGGTGTAATCCGCGAGTTTCAGTTCGCTCTGAAACATCCTCGACGCCCAGACAATTCCGGCACTGCCCGCCGTGATTTCTATAAATCATGGCGTCCGAACTGCCGTGTCCGTCGTACAGAGTATCGGATCGCCGACGAGAGTGGCGACAACTAAGTCAGAATGGAGTTGAGCACTTTCCCTTCGTCGGTCGGGCCGATGAGGCGGTTGTCGAGGCCTTGGTAGGCGTAGTGGAAGCGATGCGGGTCAAGGCCGAGCGTATGCAGGATCGTGGCCTGTAGGTCGCGGATGCTGACCGGATTCTCGACGGGGTAATAACCGAAGTCATCCGTCGCACCGTAGGACTGGCCACCCTTGATGCCTCCTCCCGCGAGCCACATTGTGTAGGCATATGGGTGATGGTCGCGACCGACGTAGCCTTTTTTGAATTCGCTGCGAACGTTGTTTTGCATCATCGGCGTCCGACCAAATTCGCCACCCCACACGATGAGCGTTTCATCGAGCAAGCCGCGTTGCTCAAGATCGAGCAGCAGGCCAGCGATCGCGCGTTCGGTCTGTTGGCATTTGATCGGTAGCGTCTCGTCGATGCTCTCGCCGAGCGATGAGCCATGATGGTCCCAACCCCAATCGTAAAGTTGAACAAACCGCACGCCGTTCTCGATGAGGCGGCGGGCCAGCAAACAATTGTTCGCAAACGTCGGATCATCCCCTTTGTAGAGGACTCGCGGATCGTCAGCACTTTCAGCAGGCGAGACGAAGCCGGGCTTTGCACCGTAGAGGTCGAGCACATGCTGTGGTTCCTTCGAGATGTCCATGACATCCGGAACTGCCGTCTGCATCCGGAAAGCCAATTCGTATTGAGCAATGCGCGAGATCGTCTCGGCATCGCCCGTGCGACGATGCTCGGCCTCATTCATTTCAGCGACCGTGTCGAGCATCCGTCGTCGCAGCGTTCGATCGAGTCCCGCCGGATCGCTGAGGTACAGGACCGGATCGCCCGACGTGCGGCATTGCACTCCTTGATAAACGCTCGGCAAGAAGCCAGATCCCCACAGCGACTTTCCCGCGTCCGGCGTTTTGCCACCCGATAGCAACACCACAAAGCCGGGCAGGTTTTCATTCACGCTGCCGAGTCCGTAAGTCACCCACGAACCGAGCGACGGATTGCCGAGCCTCGGCGTTCCGGTGTGAATAAAAAGCTGCGCGGGAGCGTGATTGAACTGCTCGGTGTGGACCGTGCGAATGACGCACATCTTGTCCGCCACCTTCGCGAGATTCGGCAATAACTCGCTGAGATACTGGCCGCTCTGCCCGTGCTTCTGAAATTCAAATTGCCCCGCGAGCACCTTCGGCACACCTTTGATGAACGCAAACCGCTTCCCTTCCAGAAACGATTGCGGTGCATCCTGCATGTGGAGTTTCTTCAACTCAGGCTTGTAGTCGAACAACTCCAACTGCGACGGAGAGCCTGCCATGTGCAGATAAATGGCCCGCTTCGCTCGCGGAGCAATCATCGGCTGTTTTGGCGAAAGAGGATTCGCCGCGACTCCGTCGCGCGACATCAGAGCGTTGAGAGCCAACGCCCCAAAACCAAGTCCGCTCGTTTGAAAGAAATGCCGTCGAGTGATGTTTTGAAAGTGATTCATGGTTGGGTTCTATCTGATGCCCCGCACCGGGCTTGCCCCGGTGGATTCGGGCTTTAGCACTACTTCTGACTTGAATTCATTTGAATCTGAGATCGCAGTAGTGCAAAAGCCTGCGAGCCACCGGGACAAGCCCCGTGGGGTTGGTGTGTATGAGGATTGATTGTCAGTTGCGTGTTAGCAATTCGTCGAGGTTCAAAATCGCATTAGCTGTCACGATCCAGGCAGCGAACTCGGTGGGCTTCACGGAGCCAATGTTGGCTCGGCTCGTTTTGATGATTGCGTCGGCCTTTTCCGGCGCGGCTTCAAAGGCGGTTTGAGCGTCTCGTTGCAGCCGAACGAGCGGTGCCACTTCACCGTCGCGAAGTGGTCGCACGAGTGCCAGTCGTAGACCGCGAGCGGCTCGCGCGTTGGCGTCGTTCCCTTCTACAATCATTCGTTTAGAGAGAGCGGCGGCCGCTTCGAGATAAACCGGATCGTTCAGAGTGACGAGCGCTTGCAGCGGAGTATTCGTGCGGATGCGGCGGACCTGACAGACTTCGCCGCTACCGGCATCAAACGTCGTCAGCGACGGGTACGGCGTCGTTCGTTTGAGATACGTGTAGAGGCCGCGACGGAAGCGGTCTTCTCCTTCCGCGTCGATCCACTTCAGGCCATTGTAGGTTGATCGCCACATGCCAGCCGGTTGTGGAGGCATAACTGACGGACCACCCATCTTGAGCGACAGCAAACCGGAAATCGCCAACGATTGATCACGCACCACTTCGGCACCGAGTCGATAGCGAGCACCGCGCGACGCGAGCACGTTACGAGGATCGGCCTCGCGCAGTTCGGAGTTGATCTCTGATGCTTGCCGATACGTGTCACTCATCACGATCGCCTTGATGAGCTTCTTCAACGACCAGCCCCCATCGCGATACTCAGCAGCAAGCCAATCAAGCAACGCGGGATTCGATGGAGGGGCGCCGAGTGCTCCGAAATCTTCTTCAGTCTCGACTATCCCTTGCCCAAACAGCCGTGACCAAATGCGATTGGCCCACACTCGCGGCGTCAACGGGTTCTCTTTGTTGACCAACCACATCGCAACACCCAAACGATTACGAGAAGTCCCTTCCGGCAGCTTGCCGAATTCGGTGACGACTTCGGGTGTGACCGCGTCGCCGGGATCGAGGAAGTTGCCGCGTTTGTGAATCTTCGTCACACGCTGCTTGTCCGCTGGGAGTTCTCTCAAGATCGGAAGCAGTGGCAAAGCAGCCTCAAAATCCTTCAGCGATTTCTGAGCGGCCGCGAGTTCATCACGTGCCTTTCGAGTCTCCGGCGATTCAAACGTTGGTCTCAACCCAGCAGGGTCCGCATCGCTGGTGCTCAATCGAAACTGCGCGAGGACCAGCCGATCTCCATAGTTCTGAGTCATGGTGATTCGCAGCTTGACATCGGCTTCAACAGTGAACGCTTCTGCGAAGTCGAACATCGCCACATGCCGTTCGCGTTGACGCGGGCTGACAGCCCATCCTGTTTTTAAATCACCATCAATTGCAGCGGCGACAGGCCAGCCGTCCTGAGAATAGTCCGCTCGCGGAACAACCAACTTGAGCGCAGTAGCCGCATCGCCTTTGACCAATTCCACGACAAGTTCCGAAACCACAAAGTTCGGATCAGCCGGCTTGCGTCCGACTCCCAGTTGACCATCGGGTAACTTCGTCGGGATGGCTTCGAGTCGCAGTGCCGTGTGTCGGCCACTCGGCAAGGCGAGCGTGACCGTGTATGTGTCTTCGTTTTCGGTTTTTCCACTGGCAATCACAGCGCCATCGGCCTGTGACTTCAGTGTTGCACCGCTCCGAGCAGTCGCTTCCACCACTGTCGCAATCTTCCATTTGGCCTCCTCGCCAACAGCAACCTTCGCATCGGCTTCGCCCGTTTTCTTCGCGTTCTCTTCAGTGGTTTTCACGCGTGCTTGCAGCCTTTCTTTTTCGGTGCGTTGCATTGTGCTCATTACCGGTAAACGGGGAGCGTCGTCGTAGCGGTCGGCGTCTTCGGTCTGATTAAAGAGAGCGTAGAAACGGTAGTAATCACTCTGTGAGATCGGGTCGTATTTGTGCGTGTGACACTTTGCGCAGCCCATCGTCAGGCCCATCCAGACTTGCATCGTCGTGTCGATCCGGTCCTTCACGGCAACTGTGCGAAACTCTTCATCGTCGGTTCCTCCTTCATCGTTCGACATTGTGTTGCGATGAAAGGCGGTCGCGACGATTTGTTGTTCGGTCGCGTTCGGAAGCAAGTCACCAGCGAGTTGTTCGACGGTGAATTGTTCGAGCGGCATATCGGCATTCAGCGCGTTGACGACCCAATCTCGCCACGGCCACATCGTCCGACCAAGATCTTTTTCATAGCCCTTCGTGTCAGCGTACCGTGCCAGATCGAGCCACATTCGCCCCCAGTGCTCACCGAACTGCGGACGCTTCAATAACTCATCGACCAGCCGTTCGTAAGCCGTTGTCGAGGGATCACGAGCGAACTCATCCGCCAATTCCGGCGTCGGCGGCAGTCCGATCAAATCGAGCGACAATCGACGAACCAGTGCGTGCGGCGATGCTGGTTTCTGCAGCCTGAGCCTCTTCTTGGTCAGCTCCGTCTTAACCAGATCATCGAGCGTTCCCGCTGGCTTTACGACCGGCTCAAACGACCAATGCCGCTGCCACTTCGCACCTTCAGCAACCCAACGGCGCAGCGTTTCGATCTGTTCCGGCTTGAGTCTTTTATTCGCCTTCGGCGGCGGCATGACGACATCGGGATCAGTGCTCGTCAATCGAACGATGAGGCTGCTCTTTTCAATCGAACCCGGTGTGATTGCGGTTTTCCCCTCGCGAACCGTCTTGGCTTCTGCTTCGACATCCAGTCGCAGTCCTGCCTGCCGTTCATGTTCGTCGGGGCCATGGCAAGCAAAACAATTCGCCGATAACACCGGCAGCACATCGCGAGAAAACTGCACCGGTTCGGCAGCAGCAAGTGCGAGCGGCAACGAGACCACGAGGAGGAACATCGTGTATTTCATGATGAGCGAAGATCACTGGAGGCGTGGTTGAAAGAGAACCCAAGAACTTCCCGGCGCGTGGGGAAACAAGCATGCTGTGCAGGCGAGTGGTCATTGCCACAACCACGCGCCTGCGTGTCGTGCTAAGAATTTGTCCAAGAACAACTCCGTGATCTGACGGAATCAGCCGGAACGCGCTAACCTCCGATTCAAACACTGTCTCAGCTTCCGAACCGGGCGTGAGCGCGTTCCGACTGATCGACGGCCTTGTTCTTGGACAAGTCCTAACGTGATATCGGGAAGTTATTGCGGACCCGTTCCTTAAAACAAGAACCTCAGCCCGTTGAAGCTGATCGTAAAGGCTTCGTCGATCTCGGCGGTGAGGTCGGGGTCGGTGACGACGTCACCCGCATCCCTGCCGAAACCACTGCCGCAAGCGATGCGATCGACACCAGCTTCTCCGAAGACGCTATCAACTCCCGCTTGGCCGACCAGCTTGTCGTTGCCCGATCCACCATACAGCGTGTCGTTGTCGGCTCCGCCAAGGATCGTATCGTCGCCCGCTCCGCCGTTGAGGTAATCGTTTCCAGCATCGCCAACGAGGCCGTCGTTGCCGTTACCACCGAGGATGGAATCGGCTCCGTCACCACCGACGAGTGTGTCGTTGCACCTCCTCCGTTCACGGGAGTCGTGGCCAGCGTGCAGCAAGATGCGTTCCATGTTCTGCAACAGTGCCACACTCGGACATTTCGACATGATTCTTGTTGTCTGATCCTATTGAGAACCTCTGGCTCTGCCGCCGTGGAGTCCTGCCACAGGCCGCTTGTATGTTGGCCGCTGTTGTCTAATCATGCCGCGTGATGACCAAGTTCAAGCAACTCACTTCAAGACAAGGAACTGTAGAAATGAGCAACACCAACTACCGTCCCGAAACCGTTTGCATTCACGGTGGCCAAACTCCGGACCCAACAACGAATGCGCGAGCGGTTCCGTTGTACCAGACGACTTCCTATGTCTTTAACAGTACTGAGCACGCGGCGAAGTTGTTTGGCCTGCAAGAATTCGGCAACATCTACACGCGGTTGATGAATCCCACGACCGACGTGTTGGAACGCCGAGTGGCGTTGCTCGAAGGTGGCTCCGGCGCGTTGGCCACGTCGTCCGGACAAGCAGCAGAGGCGCTCGCCATTCTGAACATTGCTTCGGCGGGAAATAACATCATCGCCAGCACCAGCCTCTACGGCGGCACGTACAACTTGTTTCATTACACGCTGCCGAAGATGGGGATCACGGCGAAGTTCGTGCAACAAGCCGATCCTGAAAACTTTCGGAAGCAGATCGACAACAACACGCGAGCCATCTATGTCGAAACGATCGGCAACCCGCGCGTTGACGTTCCGGACTTTGAAGCGATTTCCAAGATCGCTCACGACAACGGCATTCCGTTGATCGTAGATAACACGCTCGCCTCACCGTACCTCTGCCAGCCGTTCGCTCACGGAGCGGACATTGTCGTTCATTCGACCACCAAATTCATCGGCGGCCACGGCACATCGATCGGCGGCATCATCGTCGAGAAAGGTGATTTTCCTTGGGACAACGGTCGCTTCCCTGAAATGACCGAGCCTGACCCCAGCTACCACGGTCTCAAGTTCTTCGAGGCTCTCGGCAGTCTGAAGCTCGCCTACATTCTGAAGGCTCGCGTGCAAGGCATGCGCGACCTCGGTGCCTGCATGAGTC
>JAPLNX010000389.1 GCA_026400935.1 Planctomycetia bacterium
ACCTCTTCGCGATGCACGGTCACATCGCGTGGCGCTTCAATACCCAAGCGGACTTTGTCCCCTTGGATGTCCACGATCATGATTGCGATGTTGTCGCCGATGATGATCTTTTCGTCTTTCTTGCGGCTGAGTACCAACATGGTCCTGTCCTTGGTCCGAGAGGGTTTCGTGATGCTGTGGAGCTGGCTCGTAGTGAGCCTCTCATCTCCTGACATTCGATCGCCAGCCACCTTCAAAGTGGCTTGAGCGATTCGCACCAAAGCTAGGTCAGGCATCTCATGGTGCCAAAGACTGTTCAAGCAATTTGCGAGAATAGCTGGTTCGATTGCAACGAACAGGCGGACTGTCAGGGTTTCAATTGGCATTGACCGTTTTCCGATCACGGTCAATTATCGCCCACGACGATCGCCAGACCGTTCGCTTCACAAGAGGAACTCCATGACCGGAACCGTTTTCATCAGCTTGGTGCTATGCGCGACAATTGGCTTTGGCGCAGTGTGGTTAATCCTTAGCCAGCGAGTGAAGTCACTGAAAGAAACCCTGGAATCCGTTAAGCGATCGCCGCTGGAGCAACGTCCGGAAGTCAAAGATTTGTTGCAACAAATTATGGACGTGACCACTCGCTTAGACGGCGATGTCGGTCGCCATTCCAATCGACTGAATGAAGTGCAGGACGGCCTCAAAGAGAGCGTGGGAAATCAACCGTCGTCGGTCTTGGAGATGACTCACAAGCTGCTTGAAGCAAACGTGTTGCTCAGCAATGAACTGCAAGAAGCCCGCACCCAGATTGCCAAGAAACAGCAAGAGTTAGAAATCTATGTCTCCGAAGCACGCACCGACACATTGACGGCCTTACGAAACCGCCGTTCGTTCAACGAAGAAATAAATCGCCAGTTCGCTCAGCGGCAACGACAAGGAATCACGTTTTCGCTCCTGATGATCGATGTTGATCATTTCAAGAAATTTAACGACGTTTACGGCCACCTTGCTGGCGATTTGGTATTGCGATCCGTCGCTCGCATGTTGACGAGCACGCTTCGCGACATGGACATCGTTTGTCGATACGGCGGCGAAGAGTTTGCCGTCATCTGCCCCGGCTCAACGCTCATTCAAGCGGCCGCAGGTGCAGGACGTGTTCGAGCGGCCATCGAAGCGGATGAGATCACACTCAAAGAGGGTATCGTCCGGGTCACGGTCAGCATTGGCGTCGCCGAAGTCGATGAGTCGGAGATTGCTGAAGGACTCATTCAACGAGCATACAACGCGTTGTATGCTGCGAAGCACGCTGGGCGAAACCAGGTTCAGCTTCATGATGGGCGAACCATTGTGACGAACATCACTTGAAGTCGATGAGCGGTTCGTTGTCCGTTGCTTCATTTTGTTGTCCCCATTTTTTGTCAGCATTTTCCCAATTGCCTGACAAGAACATTGAGGACAACGATTAGCCAGCCACATGCGACTCGATCTGTTGTGTAGTTTTCAAATTCACGCCTCGGCTTTTACCACAAGCATTGTGTGATCCTCGCTTCATCGCCACGATCCGCACCCAATCTGGCTGCTGTGTTGTGGTCGGTTGAGGTGTGAAAAGTTTTGCAAGAGGGCCGACCGAATGTCTGAGTCTGAAAACGATCCGTCGAGCGCGATCGTCGCCATGCTGGCGTTGAGTTCTGATAAAATGCCGAAGCCAAGTGTTGTGGCAGATGCCTTGAGGATTCGACTGCCAGACGGCCCGTTGCCTGAGCACGTCGAAGGTGACGAAGGAACAATCACGTTTCATCTCGGCAGTGCGATCGCTGCGATCTCGTTGATGCCGGTTCCGCTTCCTTGGAGCGAACTCGAAAGCCCATGCACGACCGCGTGGTGGTGGCCGGATGCCGCTGAAGAAATGCGAGATCACAAACAACATATCATCGTCGCGTTGATCGGCGGCGAAGAGACCTTGCTCTCTCGACATGTGCTGTTGAGCCAATTGGTCGCGGCCGTGGCTGCGGTTACAGATGCCGTCGGCGTCTATTGGGGAGCGGGCGGCTTGGTTCATGAACCGGCAGAGTTCATTGAGCAATGCGACGAACTGACGATCGAAAATTCGTTGCCGCACTTGTGGGTCGATCTGCGTGTCGAAGAGAACGACGATGGCTCACTCTGCTTCTTCACGACCGGTCTGGAAGCGTTCGACCAATACGAAATGGAGATCGAACGGAGCGAACAGTCGGCGGAAGAAATCCTCGACCTGTGTTACTCGGTCGTCCATTACTTGATTTCATCGAGCGCTGAAATCCAAGATGGTGAGTCGGTCGGTCGCACGGGAGAAGAGCGAGTTCCAGTGACTCACAAACCTTCCAAGTGGGATGCCGACCGCACGGTGTTGTCGCTGGAGTTTCATTAAGTCGAAAAATATGTAGCGTGCTGTCGTTTAACTGCAGGCCGCAGGTGTGTGTGTTTCAGAATTGCCGCCAGACAACGCGCACGCCTGCAGCTTGCGGTTAAACGATGTTGCCCGGTTTGAAAACCGGGGCTACGGGGTTGCTCTTCCTCAATACAGAAGGAAGTTATCCAAATGTTGCGAACTCTGTTGTCAGTCGTCGTTGTCCTTTCGGTCTCGTTCATAAACCTCGCGGTGTTTGCCGCAGACGGCTTGTCAGTCTTACCGGCAGAGCTTGTGCTGACAGGACCGGAAGCTCGACATCGTTTGATTGTCGAGTCCGTTCACGACGGACGTTTGACGGGACAAGTCGTTGAAGGAGTGGTCTTCGAGTCGTCGAGCGACAAAGTTGCGAAGATCGAAAACGGCATTGTGATTCCTGTCGGTAACGGAGAAGCGAGCATCACCGCAAAAGTCGGCGGCACGTCGGCGGTGACGAAGATCATCGTCAAGGACGTCGATCAACCGCATGTTTGGAGCTTTCGCAATCACGTGCAATCGGTCTTGTCGAAGACCGGCTGCAATATGGGAGCGTGTCACGGAGCGGCTGCGGGCAAAGCGGGATTCAAACTTTCGTTGCGTGGTTACGATCCCGACTCCGATTTCCGCATCTTGACGCGACAGGCTCGCGGACGTCGTGTCGTTCCGGCTGATCCGGGACGCAGTCTCATATTGACGAAACCATCGGGAGCAATCCCGCATAAGGGCGGCATTCGCTTCGATGTTGATTCACTGGAGCACCGCGTTATCGCCGAGTGGATCGCGGCAGGGCAACCGGCTCCGAGCGAAGCCGACGCGAGAATTACTCGTATGGAAATCCTGCCGACAGCCTCTCAGCAAAAGAAAGGTTCGAGCCAGCAACTCATCGTGCGTGCTCACTTCACCGACGGTCGAGCGGAGGATGTGACGCGCTGGTGCAAGTTCACATCGGCGAATGCCACGGTGGCGTCGGTCGATGACCAAGGACTCGTGAAGATCATCGGCTTCGGCGAAGGAGCAATCAGTGCGTGGTATCTCAGTCAGAATGTGATTGCGACGGTCACCTCTCCGTATGAGACGCCAGTTGATCCCGTGATGTTCGCGAACGCCGAACGGAGCAATTTCATTGACGATCACGTGCTCGCGAAGTTGAAGAGTTTGAACATTCCGCCGTCACCGCGATCCAGCGATTCAGAATTCATCCGCCGGGCCTATCTCGACACGATCGGTGTTCTGCCAACCGTCGATGAGGTCCGAAACTTCCTGACAGATATCACTCCCGATAAGCGAGCACGACTGGCGGAGACATTGCTATCACGGCCAGAATTCGTGGATTACTGGAGCTACAAATGGTCTGACTTGTTTCTGCTGTCGGGTGAGCGACTTCGGCCACAAGCGTTGAAGGCGTTCTCCGAATGGATTCGCAAAAACGTCGGCGACAACACACCGTGGGATCAGTTCGCTCGCGAGATCGTGATTGCTCGCGGCAGTACCTTCGATAACGGCGCGGCCAATTTTTACTCGCTGCATCAAGACCCGCTCGACATGGCTGAGACGACCTCAATGGCCTTCTTGGGGATGTCGATTCAATGTGCGAAGTGCCACGACCACCCGTTGGAGAAATGGACCAATAACGATTACTACGGCTTCGCAAGCTTGTTTGCTCGCGTGCGAGGCAAAGGTTGGGGCGGCGACTTCCGCAGCGGCGATGGGCATCGAGTCATCTTCCTCGACGACGAAAGCGAACTCATTCAGCCACGCACTGGCAAACCACAACCGCCGAAGCCACTCGATGGCGAAGTCTTGGCGTTTGAATCTGCTGCTGACCGTCGCGAGCAAGTGGCGAGTTGGCTGACGTCCCCCAACAATCCGTATTTCAGCCGAGCCATCATCAACCGTGTTTGGGCGAATTTCTTTGGAGTTGGTATCGTCGAAAAAGTTGACGACCTGCGACTGACGAACCCGCCCAGCAATCCAGAGTTGTTATCCGCGTTGGCCGCCTACCTCACCGAGCAGAGTGAAGGAGGTCGCCCATACGACCTCAAAAAGCTCATGCGTCTGATTCTAACATCGCAGGCGTATCAGCGCAGCAGCCAGACGACCAAAGGAAACGAACCCGACGAGCGGTATTACTCGCGATACTACCCGAAGCGTCTGAAGGCAGAAGTGTTGCTCGACATTATGTCGCAAGCGACCGGCTCCCCAACTCCATTCAAGGATTACCCGGCGGGCACGCGCGCGTTGCAGTTGCCCGACGTCAACATCGCCTCCGACTTCCTCAAAACCTTCGGCCGTCCCGAGCGTATTCTCACCTGCGAGTGCGAACGCTCCGACGAACCGAGCATGACCCAAGTCCTGCACATCCTCAATGGAGAGACTTTGGTCCTGAAACTCGAAGCGAAAGGGAACCATCTCGAACAACAACTCGACGCCAACGCGACGAACGAATCGCTGATTGAAGATCTCTACCTCACGACCCTCTGCCGCTTCCCCACCGACGCCGAGCGTTCGCGCCTGCTCTCAATCCTCGCCACCGCCTCCCCTGCCGACCGCCGCCAAGCCATCGAAGACCTCTACTGGAGCGTACTGAGTAGCAAAGAGTTCTTGTTCAATCGGTAGAGACGGGCTGCTTCTAGCGTAGCCGCAGAATTTCGGTGAAGGTTTCAGAGGATCATGAGGCGTGCTTCCCATCGCATTGACTAGTGCCACGACCAAGAAATAACCTGCCATTAGATTTGGAGTGCGGCTTGTTGGATTTTTGTGGTGCGGGTGATGCGCCGGTGCGGTGGGCAGAACCGAGCTACGGGCTGCGATTGTGTCGGTTTGCCGGTGTAGG
>JAPLNX010000091.1 GCA_026400935.1 Planctomycetia bacterium
ACCTCGCTTGGTGGATACAACAACCGTGCCACCGAACGCCCGCCAGGCCCGCTGCCATTCTGGCTTGGACTCCGCCGAATGCACGACCTTGCGATCGCTTTCCAGATTTTTAAAACTCTGCAAGAAAGTTAGCTATAAACAACAGATATCCAACCCCCACGCCCGCCGACCAGCCCAAGCGGACTCGCAAACCCAAGACGAGCGCCGCCTCAAGCACTCCCAAGCCCAGGCGCAAACGCCGGGCAACGACCGCCAAGTCGCGTGGGTCATCCGTGATTCGTCGCCGAAGTCGTGAGACTTCGGGGACACGCTGAAAACCGAAGTCGCACGACTTCCGCTACGGGTCGCTTTCACTGATCCCCTGCCGTTCGCCGTGGCGAATGAAGACTTCACAGCCAACGTTTGATTTCTTTCAAGTCCACAAACGACAGTGACCCGGCGATCCAGCAGTTTGCGAATGATGCGGAGTTGGAATTCCCCGTGAGATGACGCGATTTCGCAGGCTCTTTCCAGCAAGTCGCAGGCGAGTTATTGTCAAAAGTCGTGGATGAGGTGAGTTGAAGAAGGCGGTGTGCTTGGGGAGAAATTGGAGTTGCACGACATCCCATTTCTTTTCCAGGAGCACACCACCGTGTCGAAAGTTATCGAGCCGTCGAACATTTTACCCGTGTCTCAGGTCGTGGAGCCGGGGGTCGGGAAGGATTTGTTGACCGAGGTCTTGCGGAACGGGGCTCGCGGGTTGTTGGCTCGAGCCGTTGAGCAAGAGGTTCAAGAATGGCTGAGCGAACGGTCGGGCCTGTTGGATGAACGTGGCCGGAAGCTGGTGGTTCGCAACGGGCATCTGCCGGAGCGGACGATCCTCACGGGGATTGGCCCCGTCGCGGTACGTCAACCGCGGGTGCATGACCGGCGACCGGACGACGAACGCGAACTCTTCTCATCCAAGATTCTGCCGCCGTACTTGCGGAAGACCAAATCGCTGGAAGAACTGATTCCGTGGCTGTACCTCAAGGGGATCAGCACGGGGGGATTTCAAGAAGCCTTGCAAGCCCTCTTGGGGCCGGACTGTCCGGGACTCTCCGCGAACACGATTGTGCGGCTCAAGGAAGTCTGGCAGGGGGAGTACGACGTGTGGTCCAAGCGGTCGCTGGTCGGCAAAGAATACGTTTATGTCTGGGCCGACGGCATTCACTCGAACGTGCGGCTGGAGGCTGACAAGGTCTGTTTGCTGGTGTTGATCGGCGTGACGAAGGAAGGTCAGAAGGAATTGCTGGCAGTGGAGTCCGGCTTCCGTGAACGCAAAGACTCGTGGTTAGAGGTGCTGCGCGACTTGAAGCGTCGTGGCTTGGCGATCGCTCCCAAGCTGGCTGTTGGCGACGGAGCGTTGGGCTTCTGGGCCGCTCTCCGCGAGGAATGGCCGAGCACTCGCGAACAACGCTGCTGGGTTCACAAGACCGCCAACGTCCTGAACAACCTGCCCAAGAGCATTCAACCCAACGCCAAAGCCAAGCTGCACGACATCTGGATGGCTCCCACTCGTGCGGAAGCGATCAAAGCCTTCGACATCTTCCTGGAAACCTACGGCGCGAAGTACGACAAAGCCCGCGACTGCCTGAAGAAAGACCGTGACGAACTGCTGACGTTCTACGACTTCCCCGCTGAACACTGGAAGCACCTGCGAACGACAAACCCGATTGAATCCGCCCTCGCCATTCGAGATCGATTTTGTTTAAATCCGCAAATGAACAAACAACAAAACGACGACCGCCTCGCTCTTGAAAAAATGGGCTACCAACAGGAACTGCTTCGACGCATGGGTGTGTTCTCCAACTATGCTGTTTCGCTCTCTATTATTTGCATTCTTGCCGGTGGAATCACCTCGTTTCATCTAGCTTTCTGCGCCACAGGAGGAGCTGGAGTCGTCCTTGGCTGGCCGTTCATGAGCCTGATCACATTGGGATTCGCTGCAACCATGGGGCAACTAGCCTCCGCATTTCCCACCGCAGGCGGGCTGTATCACTGGGCGACGATTCTCGGAGGAAGAGGCTGGGGGTGGATCACGGCATGGTTCAATCTTATCGGGTTGATGACCATCCTCGCCGCAATCAATGTTGGGACCTTCGAGTTTTGCTGTGGAGCTATTGGTGCACTCACAGAAATTAGTATACCTATTGCGCACTTATCGTACTGGCAACTGGGTGCCGTGTTCGTCATCACGTCCACTCAGGCGGCACTCAACCACCGGAGCATCCACGCGGTAACGTTTCTCACAGATCTTTGTGGATATTTGATCCTCGTATTTTCGTTGGCTCTCACGATATCCTTGCTGCTGTACGCGCCGGGATACGAATGGCAGCGCCTGATCACTTTGACAAACTACAGCGGTTTACCCAGCGAAATCGACGCAGTTTGGCCTCGCAGCGAGAATCTGCTGTGGATGTTTTGCCTCGGACTCCTCCTGCCCGCGTATACAATTACTGGCTACGATGCAAGCGCACACACATCTGAAGAAACAGTTGACCCCGGGCACGCCGTTCCGCGAAGTATTCTCCGCGCAGTTTTGGTCTCTTCATTAATCGGCTGGTTCATGCTAATCGCGATCGTACTTGCAATCCCGAATATGGATGACGCGGCTCACGAGGGCAGAAACGTCGTTTACTGGACAATCTCGAAGGTACTCCCTAAGCCGACTGCAATTGTGATTTGTATTGGGATTTTTTTCGCGCAATACATCTGCGGACTGGCTGCCATGACAAGTGCTTCGCGAATGATGTATGCTTTTGCGAGAGATGGTGGCCTCCCGGTATCCGATTGGTTGAAATGGGTGTGCAAAACGAGTCGAACACCCGTGTTAGCGATCTGGACTGTCGGGGGCTTCTCATTCCTGTTTACCATTTTCTCGCCTGTTTACTCAACGATCACCACAACAAGCGTCATTTTTCTCTATATTTCTTATCTTTTACCAACGTATCTCGGTCTGCGCGCGTATGGAAAGAGCTGGACGGCGATGGGACCATGGACGCTAGGGGGGGCTTATCGACCACTGTCAGCATTATGTGTAGTGGGTGGAGTTGCAGTAATTGTGATTGGCGTCCAGCCCCCAAACGGAATCGCACTCTGGATCACACTGGGCACCAGTTTCGTGCTAGCCGCAATTTGGTTTTTTTATTCGCGCCGCACGTTTATCGGACCTCTAAAGATGACCCGCAACGTTACGGCGAGCGTGGATCCTTAAATAGAACGTAAGTATTCGCCGAAGGCGTGTTTTTTGAGAAAGTAGTCTGCCCACGAATTGCGATGTTGGAATAAAATCCGGGTGTCATGGACGACACTCTTCTTTCCTCTCCGACGAGCCTTTCGATCGCAGAGTTGTTGGCAGTCAATCGACAACTCTTGGATCAAATTCCCAGCCTGTTGGCGCGGCTGGATCAAGTCGAAGCCGAGAACCGTGAGCTGCGTCGTGAGACGTCGATCCTCAAGTGTGAGGTCGGCTTTTGGAAGTCCAGGCATGCCGACGCGCTCCTGAGAATTCCAGAGAAAGATCGCCTCTATCGAGTCACTGCAGGCCGAGATCAAGCAACTCAAGAGTCGTCAGTTCGGACGCCAGACCGAGAAATCCTCGAAGGGATCGACGGATCGCTCGAACACGCTGCCCGGTGAAAATGGGGCCGTGTCACAGCCGGCTCGGAAACGGGGGCGGCAGACGGGGCAACAGGCTCCCCAGCGCCGCGGCTACGAACATCTGCCGGTCGTCGAAGAACTCATCGTGTTGCCCGCCGAGCAATGCCTGTGTGACAAGTGTGGTGCGCCGCGAATGGCCCAGGGCACGGAAGACTCCGAGCAGATTGAAATCGAAGTCCAAGCTCATCGGCGAAAGTTTCGGCGGCAGCGTTATCGGCGCAGTTGTCAGTGTCCCGACGAGCCGGTCACGAGCATCGCGCCGCTGCCCGAGAAACTGCTTCCCAAAGGGATCCTGGGCACGTCGGTGTTTGTCGATGTCTTGATCAGTAAGTATCAAGTTCATCAACCGGTCGAACGCTGGTTGCTGGAGTGGCGACAGAACGACCTCGACTTGGCGAAGGGGACCGTGTTCGATGGACTGCGTCGCATCGAGCCGCTGCTCGCACCGATTCATCAGGCGATTCTGCAGCGTGCCGCCGCCGCCGAGGTCTCTCAAGCCGACGAAACGCGCTGGCTGATGTTTGCAGAAGTCGAGGGAAAGGCCAGTCATCAGTGGTGGATGTGGGCGTTTCTGAAACGGGTGTGCCAATTATGCCTGGCGCGATTCGTAACGAGCTGTCAGAATGAGGTTAGAAATCTACGGAACCTCTTTCTGGGAACGATCATGGACGATGTGCCACAAGTGAAATCAGAGTTGTTGATGCCGGTG
>JAPLNX010000315.1 GCA_026400935.1 Planctomycetia bacterium
AGGCTCCCCATCGCCGCGCCTTCGACGTCGGTGTGTTTTCCATACCAAGTCCCGTCCATACGCGATGTTTAGCGACCGCTGGCGGATAGCGCCGGTCTGTTCTCTATGCTATTTTACAAGGGTGCGGAAAATGGGGTTAACCGCACGCCGCAGGCACGCGCATTTCCAAACGCACATGCCTGCTATTTCGCTTCCGGCTTCAAACTCGCGATCCATTCGCGGAACAGATCGACCGCTTCTTGATCGACGAGCGATGTGCCCAATTGCGGCATTTGGCCCGTGCCGACTCCTCGGCGGCTGAGGCGAGTGAGTAGCGTTGAACGCTCTGGGTGGCCGGGGGCGATGATACGCGCATCAGGCAGATCGAACTTGTGATGCAACGGCTTCTCATCGACAAATTTCGCTTTGGCTAGCGGCGTGGAAAAATCAAGCTGCATTTGAGCGTTACCGCCGCCAGCGTCGATGTGACAGATCGCACAGTTCGCGTGCAAGTACGAGCGTGCTCGCGCGGAGAGATCGGCCTTGCGGTCGTAGGGATCGACAAGTTTCGGGAAAGAGACGGGCGACATCGCCAACATTTCTGTCTTGGGATATCCACGTTGGTCACGGGTTGCCGTCCGTTGCTTGACCGCTGCTTCAATCTCTTTGTCTTCCAACCCTTTGTCTTGCAGCTCTCGGCGAATCGCGTTGATGTTCTCGGTCTGCCACGCGGCTAGTGTGACAAGACCATGTCGTTCGAGAACCTTGAGTTGGCTGTCGATAACACCGCCGCCGTAATCGTGGTCGCGGTTGAACTGCAACGTGCTTAGACCGAGCACAAAGTTGGCCGCCCGGCTGTGACAGGCCATGCACTCAGTACGGCTGGGATAATGCCACGTCTGCTTACGAATGCCATCCGTCGCGTTCGGATCGCGAATTGTGAACTCACGGTCTTTGCCAGCTTTCTCAACGAGTATTCCGTCAGATTGATCGTCGTTCCATTCGTAGCTGTAACCGAACCACTCTCCTTGTTGTTTCACGAGGAATCGCGTTTCGATCCAATGTCGTGTCTCCGGTTTGTCTGCTTCACCATCGAGTGCGAATGACTTCACGAGGATGGTGTCATCCGGCACGTTCCAACCGCGGTTTGACGACATGTCGATCGGCGGGTCTTTGCGATTCGGATCGTGCGGGATGGCAAGCCAGCGAGCCTTGTGAGCGCCGTCCGACCACAGCGGCGCGTTGACTGAATATGGCAGCAACCCCGGTCGCATCTCGTGATTCTTGACGGAAGTGAACAATCCGGACTCACTGAGCTTACGAGGAAATCTCATGGGCGAGTTCGGATCGGCGGTTTGAGCTTTGAAGTTTGCAAACTCTGATTCAGGCGTCGGCTCCAGGTAATACATGTTGCCTTTGTCTGCACTCTGATGATCGAGCACCAACAGTTCGCCGTGCGAGTCGACACAGAAGTGCGTGATATGGAACGTCGTATCGACGAGTTCGCGATGATAAGTCACCTGTTTGCCGTCGTGCTTCACGGCCCAAACTTTGCCGGTCGAGTGATCTCCATAGATGTAGGCTCCACGCAGTTCGGGGAGTTTCTCTCCATGATAAACAACACCGCCGGTGAGCGAGCGGGCCTCGCTATGTGGGTGCTCGGTGGTCGGCTTCACGAACGGCGTTGGCCCCGGTTTGCGATCAGGATAAAATGGATGCGAGCCCTCCAGCACACTCCAGCCGTAATTGGCTCCTCGTTCGACGCGATAAGTCTGCTCCCACAAGTCCTGTCCGTTGTTGCCGACCCAGATGTCGCCGGTCTGACGGTCGCAGGTGATTCGCCAGGGATTGCGAAAGCCGTAAGCCCATGTTTCAGGCCGCGCCCCTTTTAGACTGACAAACGGATTGTCTTTCGGGACCGAATAAGTTTTCCCCGGATCAGGATGATCGACGTCAATACGCAAGACTTTCGCCAGCAGGTGATCGAGGCCTTGCCCCGTCTGAATCATGTCAGAATCCGACGTGCCATCACCCGAGGTCACATACAGCATCCCGTCGTTGCCGAAGACGCAGTCGGCTCCGCTGTGGCCGTTCGACTCCCATTCCAAAATGATCGTCGCGGACTTCAGATCGAACTCGAACGTCTTCGGGTCCATGCGATAACGAGTGATCCGTACCGACTTCTCTTTGAATTCTTTGAATCGCTCGGCCGACTCCGGCACGAAGCCAGATGTCGCCGAGCCAGTGGACCCGATGTAAAGGAATCCGTTTTCGGCGAACTTTGGATGAAATGTGGCATTGTAAATTGTCATCTCCGGGAACTCAAGCAACGTCTCAAACGAATCGACGTCCTGGCTGTCTTTGAAGCGAATCAACGCGGGCTTCGTTTGCAGACCAGCCAGCATCCAATCGCTACCAGGAACGTGAGCACCAAAAATTGGCAGATTGAGCTTCAGCTTCGGATACGCCACTCGCGTCCGAAAGGGAGCGGGCGGCTCCGGCGAACCGACGACTCGCGACGTCGTCAGCGGCGGCAACACGTGAGGGAGGCTTGCACCCTTCTGTCCGACATTGTCATTCGCCGACTTCACGAACTTGAGCGGCGCGTAATCTTCCCAGCGATGAAAGTCGGCTCCCGGCTTCGACGCTTTCGGCGAACACCACGATAACTCCGGGCCTTCAAAGTCGATCGAGTAGTCATATCTGCAGAGCACGAAATCCCAGACCTCGTCAATCGCCGGTCGACCGCCTGTCTTGATGAAATCACGCCAGGGAATTTTCCCTTCAACCGACCAACCTTTGTCCCGATCGGCCCAATCATTGAGCGTGCCGTCGAGTAACACTTTCTGTTCGATGTGAAATTCATCCGTCTTCTTAAATCGATTCACTTGCCCGCGCCGCGGGATGAACATGTCGAAGACCGTACCGAGCGCATTGACCTGAAACTCGTAGTAACCCAGTTTGTCATTTGACGGTTTGAAGAAGAGTTCAAAGACGTCGTTGTCCCACGTGTTGCCGTCGTGCTCTTTGACATCGGCATACAAATCGGCGTCGATCATTTCAGCAAAGAAGTAGAGGTTGTCGCGGTCCCACAACAATCGAGCTTTCGTCGCGGTCTTTGCCAGACGGGCGTCTTTGCCGAGCCAAGGCAATTGAAACTGATCGATCACCTCCGCTGCGGCCCACGCTTTTTCATCCGCCTTGCCGTCAATCGTGATCGCGCTTTCGGTGAAGCGGCATTCATGCGGTTTGGGTTCGTCAGCACTCGCCATTGAACTGACAAAAAAATGGAGGACAAAAAGTCGAACCGCAACTCGATGCATCGTAAACGAACTTTTCTGGTGTCTGTCCCACATCATTTTATCCTTCATTTGTTTGTCAACTTCGCGAATGCTTCGCCCCGCTCTACATAATTTTGGAACCAGTCGTAACTGGCACAGCCAGGGGAGAGGAGTACGACATCACCTGACTCGGAAACTTGCAAGCTCCAGGTGACAGCCGATTCGAGCGATTCAAATCGTCGGTAAGTCGGCACAACCATGTTTGCTTCGCGAGCCGCTTGTTCGATCAAGTCGCCAAGTTGCCCCCCCGTTTGTCCCAACAACGCGACAGCTCGACAGTGTCGAACGGCGGTGGCAGCAATCGAGGACAAGTCAATATGCTTGTCGTACCCGCCCGCCAACAACACGATCGGGGCATCGAATGCTTGCACTGCCAACACCGTCGCTTCGGGCGTCGTGCTTTTCGAGTCGTTGAAGCAACGCCGTCCGCTCACTTCCGCGACAAACTCCAACCGATGCGGCAATCCTTTGAATGAGCGTATGCCGCTTTCAATAGCCGTCACCGAAATTCCTGCGGCCAACGCAACGGCGACCGCTGCTTGAGCATTCTCAACGTTGTGTGACCCGGGCAATTGCAGCCACGACTTCAACAAGTCGTTTTGGCCGTCACTCGCTCCGAACAGCACGCGTTTCGCGCCTGTCGGCCAATCGGCGACTTCACCACGTGCATTCAGAACGGCAAAACAAGCAGAAGTCTGCCAACGCAACAAGTTTTGTTTTGCGAGGCGATAAGCCTCGACTGTCCCATGTCGATCGAGGTGATTCGGCGAGAAGTTCGTGACGACAGCGATTTCCGGCTGCGGATGCACCGCTGCGAGGTCTTCCAACTGAAAGCTGCTCAGTTCGAGGATCACCCAATCTTCCGGCTGAATCTGTTGGACGACCGGCAGCAGGCTGACACCGATGTTGCCACCGAGCCAGCTACGACTACGTTTGACCAATGTCTCAGGCTCCGCTGCCTGAAAGATTGAGTGAATCAACGCCGTGGTCGTCGACTTACCGTTACTACCTGTGATGCCGATGACACGACCGCAATTTCGTTCCCAGAAGAGATTCATCTCACTCGTCAACGGGATTCCGGCCTGTCGAGCGACATTGAGATACGGGCTATTCTTCGGAACGGCAGGGCTAACAACGACGAGGTCCGTTTCGCAGAAGTCCGACTCGTGATGCCCTCCTAGGCGCAAAGTGACTGGCCACGAAGGATCAATCTGAGCGAGCGACGAACTCAATTCATCAGTTGATCTGAGATCGGTGACGAGAATTTTTGCCTTTTGCTCGGCCAGGAACCGGACAACGCCGATTCCGCCCCCGAAACCGCCCAGTCCCATCACTGTGACGTGTTGATTTAGGAAAGATGGCAACAATTTGCTGGACGACATTGCGGATCACCGGCTGGCTGACAGAACGAAGCAATTCGATTTAACGGTTGTAAGTGGCCTGCCGATATTCAGGGATAGTCGCGGCCTACGCAATGCGGGGGCCGTGAGGAACGAGGACCGCACGGATTGCGGTCCCCATAACGATCGCAACATAGCGATGCGATGACGTTGTGGTGAAGGCGATTAAGCGTCTGACGATCATTCATCAGCACGTGGTGGCTCGCAAGGAAGCGGGGAGAATCATGAAGTTTGGACAGAGAACCAAGACGGCGTTTGTCGGCATCGCATGTTGGGGCGTGCTGCTGCAAAGTACCCCCAGTTTCGCTGCGCCGCCGAAAGGGGCCGACACAACGGCTTCGGCCAAGCTCAGCGATATCAAACCGCGTGAGATGAAGCCGGGGCGGGTGATTCCTGCCGCAGTTTCTCCACAAAGCGATGTCAAAGTTGCTCAAAAGAAAGTCATCGCTCCCGCCGCGATCGATGTCGCGCTGGCGAAAGAAGGGACTGTCTCCGGCCAAGTGCTCGGAGCGGACAAGAAGGGCGTTCCAAACGTCCCGGTCTCGATCCGTCAGGGTAAAGAGGAAGTGGCTCAGGCCACGACCGACAAAGATGGCCGCTTTGAGGCGAAGAACCTCAAAGGGGGCGTCTACATGATTACCTCCAACAGCGGCTACGGACTGTTCCGCTTCTGGGCACCGAAGTCGGCACCCCCATCTGCACACGAAGAAGTGTTGCTGATGGAGAAAGCGGTCGTCGTACGTGCTCAAGGCCCGAACGATTCCGGCGAAGTCATGTACGACCAAAATGGTCAGCCTTACTGCCGCATCCATGTTGTGGATGACGGAGCACTCATGACGGACAATTCCTGTCCGCCAGTTGGTAGCGGTGGCTGCTGTGGCTTGGACTGCTTCACCGTGTTGCTGCTCGGTGCGGCGGTTACGGCTGCGGTCCTTGCCGGAATCGCGCTTCACGAAATTGAAGAGGACGAAGACGACAAAGACCCCGCGAGCAAGTAACCCAAACTGGGACACACTGATCCAACGAAAAGGCCACCGAACATCGGTGGCCTTTTTCGTTGTTGTTCCAGATAGAGGCAGGCACTGCAGACTCATCACGCCACATGCCGCAGCGCGTCGATTGGATTCATTGCTGCTGCTCGGCGAGCAGGATAGAGACCAAACATTACACCCACGGCAACTGAGATTCCGAACGCGACCGGGATCGACCACGGAAGCACGATTGGATCGACGGTTTGAACGGCTTCCGGAAGCGTCTTCATCGCTGCCGGAAACAGATGCTTGATTGACCAGCGCAGTCCATCGACGAACGGGCCGCAGGCGAAGCCGCCAACGATACCCGTCAAGCCGCCGGTCACGGACAGCAGAATTGTCTCGATCACAAACTGCCGAGTGATGTCGCGGCGACGTGCTCCCAGCGCGCGACGAATGCCGATCTCGCGAGTTCGTTCGGTAACGGTCGCCAGCATGATGTTCATGATCCCGATGCCTCCCACGAGCAACGAAATCGCGGCGATCAAGCCCATCATGGCCATGAACATCAACCGCGTGTTACGAGCCTGTTCCAGCAATTCCGCCGGGACCGTGATTTGATAGTCCTCATACGCATGAGTCCGCTCCAGTGCTGCTCGCACGGCTTCGCCGGTTGCCAATGCGTCGTTTTGGTTCTTGAGCCGCAGCGTGATTTGCGACAGTCCGCGTCCGCCGTTGTTACCGGTCATTGCGACGTCGGGATAGCGAACAAAAAACGTTTCCAACGGAAGGTAAAGGTTGTCCGAGAAGTCTTGGCTTTTGACTTTCCCTTTCATGTTGTCGATGTCGGAACGCGGCGCGACGACACCGACAACCCGATAGAAGTCGGCGACGACACGTACCGATTTCCCCAGCGCATCCTCGTGTTTAAAGAGTTGTTGAGCGACCTCTTGAGCCAGTACGCAGACCTTCGCTTTGTTCTTGTTGTCGGCATCGCTGATAAAACGACCGCGAGTGACTCGAAGCTGAAATAATTCGCGATACTCGGGCGTGCAAGCATTGATCTCACCCCGCGATAGGAAGCCGCGATAGCGGAACTCGACGCCGTTTCGTCGAGCGAATCCAACAACCGCTTCAACGGATGGAATCGTCTTGAGTACCGGCTCGTCTTCTTCGGTCAGTCCGTAGGTGTAGACTCGCCCCTTCGTCTGTTCGTTCGGAGGACGCGTAGTTGTGACGAGTACGTTCTTAGCACCGAGTTCCGCGATTTGCTGTTGAGCTTTCGCTGCAATCCCTTCGCCGATCGCCAACAACCAAATGACGCTCGCAACACCGATGAAAATGCCGAGTACGGTCAGCAATGACCGCAGTGGGTGCAGCAACAGACTTTTGATGCCGACGCCAATGTCACGCAGTCGAAATACGACGTCGCGTAACAGTGATCGTCGTTTTGTTAATCCCGTCGGCTCGCCTGTATCGGACGCTTCCGTCTGCGGAACAGCAGACTCAGTAATGCGTGTGTCTGACTCGATCACGCCGTCACGCAGACGAATGATGCGGCGCGCGCGGCGTGCAACGTCGTCTTCGTGCGTCACCATCACGATCGTTGTCCCGGCCGCGTTGAGCTTGTCGAACAATTCCAGAATTTCGCCGGTGGTCACGGAGTCAAGATTGCCGGTTGCCTCGTCTGCCAGAATGAAACGCGGTTGATTAACAAGACTGCGCGCAATGCCGGCTCGCTGTTGTTGTCCGCCTGAAAGTTGCGGCGGGCGATGATCAAGTCGGTGATGCAGTCCGACCGTCTCCGCCAACTCACGGCAGCGAGTTCGATCTTCAACTGTCACTCCACCGCGATAGGCGAGCGGCGCCTCGATGTTTTCCAGTACCGACAATTGCTGAATCAAGTTGTAAGCCTGAAACACAAACCCGATCCGCTCTGCTCGAATCGCGGAGAGTTCGTCGTCGTTCAACTGTGCAACGTTTTGATCGCCGATCAAATAATCGCCGTTCGTCGGCTGATCGAGACAACCGAGCAAATTCAACAGCGTGCTCTTCCCGGAGCCAGATGGCCCCATGATCGCGACGTAGTCCCCTTCGGGAACATCAAACGTGATTCCTCGAAGCACACGAACCGTCTCTCCGCCGAGAAAGTAGTCTTTGCAAAGCTCCTTGAGTTTGAGCGCAGAAGAGGTCCGTCGCACTGTTGACGTTCCGCGTTTCACTTCCTGTGCGGCCGCAGAGTTCATGCGATCGTGCTCCTCCAAAAATCAATAGACTGCTCAGACGACGGACATGATTACTGCCGTTTAGGAACGGGTGCAATGACTTCCCGATACAAGAGTGTGTTTCCGGTGTACAGACACAGGACGCACTCGCTGGCGCTTCGGGCTTGTATCCTGAACCGTGAACTTATTGCGCCCCCCGTTCCTTACTTGCGGTTAAGCGGGCAATTTTTCCCCAAACACAATTCTATGACCATCTGGAGTAACGATCGCAAACTCTCGCATTCCCCAAGGCTTGTCTTCGAGTTTGTGCCAGATATCCACTCCATTCCGAACTGTCACTTCGTAAAAACCGGCTGCGTCACTGACATGCAGATAGGCGAACCACGAATGATCCTGAGCCTTCGACATCGGCACCGCATCGGGACAATGGCCAAGACGTAACTGGCAACCACCGCGACTCAAGAAAGCCCATCCATCGACGCTAAAGTCTTCGACGAAGCCTAGCTTTTCCAGATAAAACCTCTTGGACACCTCAAGATCATTGACCGCCAGCACAAACGTGACCTTCAGTATTTCGGAGATGATGCGTTCCCTTCTGACTTCCTAACACTTGGATTAGCAGTAAGCGAGCACACACGATTTCAAGCGAAGATCAGTGCAGCGGTTTTGTGCCACAAGCTACTTCTTCGTCGAGGTGACGGAGGTCTCGCGGCGATCTGACGTCATCACAGGCGAGGAATTGGGCTTTCCAATTTCAGTTGATGCCGCCACTGGTGGAGTCGTCAGCTTTAGCTCTGGAAGGTTGAGTTTGTCTTTGATTTCGTTGTGATTGAGCACGATCTTTTGGCCGACTTCAAGCCCTTCACGAACGGTGATGCTGGCGTCATTTGCGTGGCCGACTTTGATCTCACGCGTCTCGAACGTGCCGTCTTCGCGTGGGATCACGACAAAATACTTGTCACCGCGAGCGATCGTTGCGTCGATCGGAATCTGCAATTGCGACTCTTGATGCTCGACAAGGATATCAACTTGAGCGGACATGCCGGGGCGAAGTGCCGGCGGCGGATTCTGAATTTCGATCTCGACGGCGTATTCTTTGATATGAGCCGTGTAGACGCTGGGACTTGGGATCGGGTATTCGCTCACCATCGAAACGAGTCCGACCAGTGAGTGATCGGGGATCGCGTCGGTCGAGACCTCGGCAGTAAGCCCTTTGCGAACTTGGTTGATTCGCGACTCATGGACCTTTGCAAGGACTCGCATCTTGCTTGGGTCGGGCAGACGAATCAGCAATTGGCGTTCGCGAACCGGCGTTCCTTCGGCGATGAGCATTTCGCCATTTGAACGACCTCGATTCGCGTCGTTCGCGTAAACGACTTGTCCCGACGCCGGAGCGTGAATGACGCACTTGATGGTCTGCTCTTCGATTTCTTTCAGACGTTGCTTGTCGAGCTGCCAAGTTTTCTGCTTTGCGTCTTGTTTCGCGCGGCTTGTTTGAATGTCTGCCTTCAACTGAGTGAGCATTTTCTTCTTCGTGAAAGTTCGCAGCACCTCCAGTTTGGTCTGAGCGACATCGAGTTCCTTTTCAGCCTTCTCGACAGCGAACTTGTCTGCTTCGAGCTGCACGTCAGAAACATAACCACGTTCAGCCAACTTGCGGCTGAAGGTGAGGTACTCTTCGGCGCGACGTAAGTTTTCGTTCGCGACTTTCAATGCTCCTTCGAGTGTTTCTTCTTGCTCGCGAAACGTCCCTTGTTCGTATTCATTCAACGCCAACTCGGCATTGCTTAACGCGGCTTCCGCTTCGATCGATTGCGACTCGCTCCCGCTGCATGTGATCTGCTGCTGAGTGAGTTCCGTCTTGAGAGCCGAATCATCAAGTCGCACCAGGAAGTCACCTTCCTTAACACGCGTTCCTTCAGGCACGATCTCCAGAATGTTCGTGCCGCTAGAATTTCGCGACCGCACCTCGCAGCGAACTTCGACGCTGCTCGAACTTTCGATTTCACCTTGTTCGAGCACACGATTGATAAACGGCCCTTGTGTCACTTCTGCGGTTAACACGTTCGGGGCTGTCTCGCTGCTGAAAAACTCCGGCAGCACCTTCCAGGCTGCGAGCGGTGCCGTAACTCCGATCAAAGCAATCACGGTCGCCCAAGTGGACCAACCACCGCGATGGCAATGAATCTGTATGAAATGGTTTGAGATGACTCGTCGACCAAGTTGCCGCCCGCTGTTCGCGGTGTTCGACATGCTCCGGTCAGGACGAATCGTGGCGCTCGATTCGGCAGGCAGGCGTCTCATGTTTTTCGACTTGGCAGGACCGGCGGGAGCCGGCAGGCATGGAAGGAGCTTGCGTTATGCAAGCCATAGGTGGCGGACTATAGCGGCGACCAATCGAATTCGCCTTATGAGTATCGTCACCAGCGGAGGAGGATACTTCAGCCTCAACCGGCTGTCAGCCGTGCGAATGAGACTCTCCGGACAAACCATAGTCCGGTTCTGCCGGTCGTAGACGTCGCACCGGGAAGTTACTTATACCTCGCACGGTCTTCGATGAGACGTTTGCCTGTTTAACCCCAACGCCATCGGCGTGGGCGCGCACGCCGATGGCGTAGCGGTTAAACATCTCACTCATGGCCGCGTGAGGTATAACCCCCGCCGAGCTTGCCTCAGTGGAATAGGGCCTCTGCACTACGTCATGAACTTCAGTCAGAAACAGAACGTAGTGCAAAAGCCCTGTAACCACTGAGGCAAGCTCAGTGGGGCGGTGTTGGTCAATTTGTTGGCATGACAGCGCCCGCTGTCTCAGTTGGCTTCACCACCAGCGGTCCCGGATCGATCCACAAGCCTTCTTGATTCAACTGCATCGTCCCCATTTCAAAGTCGAGCAGCACGCGGAGCACCTCAAAGCTGACCCAGGCGTTGAGCACATCGTTCTGCGCATCGAGTAAGTCATTCAATGCCGAGACCAAGTCACGAGCGGCCGTCGGAGAGGCTGCTGCTTGTGCTCCCGGTCTCAGCGGTTCCACTAAACGCAAACGAGACTGCGTCACTTGCGAGATTGCGACCAAGACCGCCGCGCGGCGAAGTTCGAAGTTTACTTGGCTCAGATCAATGATTCGCAACGTATTCCGCAAGCTCTGACTCACATTGTCTTCAAACAACATGTAGCCGCGGCGAGCTCGCTGATAAAAGATCTGTGCTTCGCGATAATCATTCCGCTCTGCCAGGCGAGTGATCGGCGTGTCGAACTTGCCAGGCGAGTGATCGGCGTGTCGAACTTAAAACCCATCTCCAAACGGCCTTTCTCGGCCGTGAATGCAACTGGGTTACCACCGCGAGTTTTCATCTCTCCTTTGATGAACACGTCCAAGCCGCTCTGTAACGCGTTTCCGTTGAACTCAATTTGCCGCCACGCATCGACCAAGTTCGCGCGTGCGTTCATCCAATCGAGCCGATTGTTGCGAGCAGTTTCGAACGCCTGCAATTCGCTGATCTCAACGGGGACCAATTCAATTCCCTCCAACTG
>JAPLNX010000081.1 GCA_026400935.1 Planctomycetia bacterium
GGATCGTTCGTCGCCGTACGATTCGCCGCTTCCTTCAAGCACTGTCCCAACTGCATCGCTTGCCCGAAGGAACCGCAGCACGAACGCAATCGTCCGTGTCGCTTTAGACTGACGAACGTCCCAGCGACAACTCGCAGCGGCAACCCAGTCCGATCGAACTGCGACGTCTTCGCCGGACGTCCGAGCGTTGCCGCTTTGACGAGTTCCGCCGCCGTGCTCAACAGGATGTAGCGTTGTTCGGGGAGCAGGTCCGGGGCGGTCGTCGGGATTTGCATGGGGTTGGTTCCTCGTGAGGTTGGTGGCGTTTGTTTGGTTTCTCGCGATGCTGATGTTGTTGCTTTTGCGACGGGAGTAGCAACGGCAGATGACAACGGCTCCGAACTTAGGCGACTTACTTCGTGAGTTGCACTCTCTTGCCTCGGAGTGGCCGGTCTACGTTCTCGTTCCGGTAACGACAGTGGCTGTTCGCGATCAGCCACATGAAACTTTCGTAAATCGACCGGTTGTCGCTTGCGGCCCCAAGTGCCGGGGCTCTCTTCAAAGACACCGGCGATGTGCGTGCCGCAGTGCTGGCACTTGTTGCCGTTCAAGGCGTACACACCAAGCTCGTACCAGTTCCGTTGAATGAGCAGGTTGCGGCAGCTTGGACAATACGTGCTCTGACGAGAGACATCATCGACGTTGCCAACATAGACATATTTCAAACCGACATTCATCGCGATCTCTCGTGCCTGAGCGAGAATCTCTGGCGATGTCTTCGGTCGGTCGAGCATTCGGTAATCGGGATGAAACGCGGTGAAGTGGATCGGCACGTCATCGCCAATCGCGTCGAGAATCCAGTCGCTCATTTGCTGAAACTCATCGAGCCCGTCATTCGCCTGCGGAATGACGAGGTTCGTGATTTCAAACCAGACGTCAGTCTCGTGCTTTAGCCACTTCAGCGTGTCGAGCACCGGCTGCAAATGCGACAGCGTCGTCCGGTAATAAAACTCTTCCGTGAACGCTTTGAGGTCCACATTCGCCGCATCCATGAATTCGTAAAACGGCCCGCGAGCCTCTTGGCTGATGTAGCCCGCTGTCACCGCAACTGATTTGACTCCCACCGCGCGACACGCCTTTGCCGTGTCGATCGCGTACTCGGCCCAGATGACCGGATCGTTGTACGTGTAGGCCACGCTGTGACAGCCCATCTCCTTCGCCGCGCGAGCGATCTCTTCGGGCAGGGCACGCTGACTGAGCCGTTCGGTCTCTCGCGACTTCGAGATGTCCCAGTTCTGACAAAACTTGCAGCCCAAGTTGCAGCCCGCCGTGCCGAAGCTCAGCACGCTGGTTCCCGGCAGGAAATGATTCAGCGGCTTCTTCTCGATCGGATCAATGCAAAAGCCGGTGCTGCGGCCATACGTCGTCAGCATCATCTCCCCGCCGAGATTTTGTCTCACGAAGCAGAAGCCCCGGTCGCCGTCCTTCATCACGCACTGCCGAGGACACAAATCGCACGCGACTCGATCCCCCTCACGATGCCACCAGCCCCCCGGCACGATGCCGTCCGCGTGCAGCGCATTGATGCTGCTCAACGAGGCCAAGTGTGCCGCTTCTTCCTGAGCAATCTCGCGAGTTTCCAATATTGGGAGAACCGTCGCCATGCCTCACTCCTTGAGCTTTATTCGATCCGTTTTTGACTCCGTTCATCAAACAAGCCGAAGAATAACCGAAGAGGCTCGAAGATTGGGACACGGAAAAATAGGGCAGACATTGGATTGCGATTTGAGTACCCAGCGTAGTGCTTCCGGCAGATAGGATCATAAACAAGGATGGCATGTCCTGATGCTTTGCGAAGGGCGTGGTGCCGCGACTCACTCGCCCTCCGATGACTCAGGACGTGCCACTCAAAACCAGTAGTTCCCACAACTGCGAAGCACTATCTAACAGCCGAATAGCAAAGGTTATTACTCGACAAACTCGTCGAAGAAGTCGAGCGGGTTCGGTTCGGAAGTTGCGTGGCGTTGCGTGGCAGAATCCTCAATCGGAACTTCATCGCTGGTCTCCGAACTGGCGAAAAACTCGAACATATCGGCGTCAGCAGTGGGCGTCGATTCGGCTGTTGGATTCTCGTCTTCAATCGGTGATGGCTCAGTGTTCGGCCACTCAGCAAAGGCTGTGGGAGCGTGATCCTCTGCAATCAGAATGGCGACCGCTACCGCAATTGGTACCGTCTCTGGCATCGTCACCGGTTGGGCTATCACGGTCGCCATCGGCAGGGCAACCGCCGTCGCGATAGATTGAGCCACTGGAACAACCGGTTTAGCAACAGGGATTGCGGTGATCGTTACTGGTGCGACGGCATTCGTGAGCGGCGCTGCCATCAAGGGTGCATCATCAACCGGACGGGCATATCCGTCTGGAAGGCCGAGTTGCACGGCCTGCATCCAGGCGGTGAGTTTGTCGTCGGGCATTCCCGTTGCACGTTCGATCGCCAGGACCGCATCGCGACCGATTGTCGGAAGAAAGGCGCGGACTTCTAACCGTCCGTTTTCGAGATATCGGAACGTGACTTCGATTGGTGTCCGTGCGGGGAGGCCAATCATTAAGCGAGACACGACACACTTGCCGATCTGAGTGGCGTTGTTACCACTGGCATCGCCCCCTTCGACAACTGGAACGGACACGCTGCGTTGGCTTTCACGAAACGTCACAAACGTGTGTGTCTTCTCTGCGGGCAGCGGCGTGTTTCTCGGGATCATGAGCTGTCGTCGATTCATACCCGTTGACGACGAAAGGCCGAGCACACCCAAGTCGTGTGAGTTCACGTTTTTTACTTGCAATGGAGCTTGTCCGGAGTTCGCGCTGTCGAGCAGCGACTGCCCATAAATTGCGGCCCCCTGTGCAACGGCTTCGTCCATAGACAGTGACCGATCAACCTTGAATCCAGTTTCTCGTTCCAACATCTCGGCGATCATCGGCATCCGACTCGAACCACCGACGACCAGCACACGTGTCAAATCGGAGTACTGCAACTTTGCTTCTCGCAGCAGCCGTTTCACTGTCAGTTCGGTTCGATCGACGAGGTCGCCGGTGAGCATTTCCAGTCGAGCCCTGGTGAGAGGCAACCGCAGTCGCTTCCCCTCATGAGCAAACGCGATCTGCACCTCCATGCGAGTCGAAAGGGATCGTTTCGCATCTTCCGCTTCAGATCTTAAGCGATATCGCGCGGCCGGGTCTTCGCGTGGATCGATGTTGTGCTGCTGAATGAACTCCGTGGCGACGAAGTCCATGATGCGATTGTCCCAGTCGATGCCCCCGAGTTCGACATCTCCCGCCGTCGCCAGCACAACGAAACAGTTTTGTGAGATCTCCATCAGCGTGACGTCGAACGTGCCCCCGCCGAGATCGTAAACCAAGACGATCTCTTTGTTCGGGTTTGGCTGATCGGGATTGAGGAATCCCTGCTGAACTCCGTAAGCAATTGCGGCGGCGGTCGGCTCGTTGATGATGTCGATCACGTCGAGTCCCGCCATCCGACCGGCATCTTGAGTCGCCTTACGACGCGGTTCGTTGAAGTAAGCGGGCACTGTAATCACCGCTTTATTGACCGGGCCGAGTCGTATTTCTGCATCTTGTTTGAGCTTCTTAAGGATCAGTGCTTGGAGCACTTCTGGCCGCAACAACTCACCTCGTACCGGATGTTGATACCAAGTTTGTCCCATCTCTCGCTTGGGGTGCATGGCGACTCGATCGGGCTCAAACTCCGCCGCCTTCACGGCCTCCTTACCGATGATCGCGCCAGCCTTGTCGAGAAACACAACGCTGGGTGTTGTCAAATCACCTTCCGTGTTCGAAATCGTTGTCGCTCGCCCTTGAGCATCGACATGTGCCACCACGGAAAACGTCGTTCCCAAGTCGATCCCGATCACTTGATCTATTGTTGCGGCAGTCATCGCACAGGTTCTCTTGATGAGTGATACGAATTCTCGGTTACGACACACTGACGGAGTTCGTGAACCCAGATCAGACAACAGCGTATTCACGATCGCGCCACAGCGAAACGATGGACGAGACTGGCTAGTTTATTGCATTGCCGAAAATGTAGGGTGGGGGCAGCCGGAAGGGTCAAACTATGGGATTTGACTCGCCAGCAGTTGGGTGAGATTGCTTATTTTCCGAAAGGTCACCTACGACAAGTCGCATTTCATCCCCTGGGAACTCGGTTGGTCGTCGCGATGCAGCCGTTACACGTTCACGGCGGCGATGGCTGGTTGGTCTCTTGTGATCTCCGCACAGGCCAGCAACTGAGCGTAATCGACCGCCGTTTGCGAGGATTTCGCCACGTCGCGTTTGATCCGGCTGGAAAGTTTATTGCCACTGATTGGGGTCACGAGATTCGCTTGTGGGATGCGACTAGCGATCAGCGTTTGCGTGAACTGAGTGGCCATGACAGCAACGTCTTCGCGCGTGATGCGATGCGGCGACACCTTCAGGGCGTGAGTTGCCACTTGGCGGTCGCAACTCAGACAGGTCCGGCAGGTCTTCAGGAAATCCAATCAACTCCAGCAGTAGATCGGGTGCGAACTGTTTGGCCATCGCGATGATCTCGATCCACAGTCGGCGATAATGAATCGCTTCCGCCGAATTCAGCCTGAGAGCTTGAATGATGCGCGAGCCTCGACGGATCGCCCGATGATTTGGCCATCGTTTTCGACGATCACTTCATGACTGAGCAACGCCTGCGACGGATCGTCAATCAGTCGATCCCCAATGGCGGAATTGCATCGCGAGCAGGCGAACCAAAGATTGTCATACGCCAGCCGTTGGTTGGGAAAACGTCGGCTGGGGAGAAAGTGTTCGACGTTCAGTGACGTGGCTCGGTCCCACTGTTCTCGGCGCAGGCAGTAGACGCAACGAAGCGAGAACTCATCGCGCAACCAAGGTCGAAAACTCGCAGGCTGCCGGTAGCCTTGCGGTCCATGCCTGCGAACGAACGGATGCTCCGGGTACTCGAACGGGATCATTCGTCACGACCGCTTGTTTCGAGTCAGTTTGACCAACCGAGCATGGAGTTGCCGCGTCTGGGCGATGGGCAACGGAGCGACGCGGCGCAGGTAGTCGTCCATTTGAGTTTGCAGACTGGTCAACTCCGAGGACTCAGCCGCTGTGAGTGTTCCAGCAATCTCTTTGTCGATCAATTCAAAGCGGCGAGCATTCTTCGCATCGGACCAATCGTCGTTGCCGGCGGATTTCCGTCGAGCGTTTGGTTCGTCAGGGACCAGCCAATACCGTCGATGCGTTCGCGGATCCTCGACGGCCAGCGGCCGGTTGCCCAGGCGATCCAGTTCCAACAGCAGATCACTGGACAACTTCGCAATCATTGTCGCACTCCTGAATGTCTGCCGGAACCGACTCACGAAGTCGCACGATATCAATGCTCGTTGCCTCGTCAAGACGCGGACGGGTTCGCTGAGGGTCTGGTCCGCCGAGAGGGCGGCGAGACATTCGGACTGCGGGTGGAACTGGGATCGCAGGATGTGAATCGCTGTTGTGGCCGGTTTCCCGACCGAGCCACTGTGCGTTGACCGAAGGTCTCCTCATGCGAACGGCAGAATGATTACGACTTCAACGCTTCTTGGCCGTTCGTGGAGACCTTCGGTCAGGCCGGGTGGCTCGGTCAGGAGGCCGGCCACAACACATTCATTTCCACTCGCGAGCGAACTGTAACGCCCGTTGCCGAACTGCCTCGCTGATCGTCTGGTCGGAGGAGATGGCGTTGAGCCATTCGGACTGCGGTTTGTCGTGGGCTCGCAGGAAGTGAATCAGACTCAGGGCCTCACGCTCCGCTCGCAACTCCGGTGTCCACGGACGAGCGTCCCACACCGGACGAGCGTCCCACACTCTTATCGTCCCATTGGAGTTGGCTGACGCCAGCCATTTCCCGTCCGCGCTAAACGCTACGCTCTCGACCGAACCGGCTTGTGCTTTCAACGTGATTATCTCCTGACCGAGCCACTGATCGTTGACCGAAGGTCTCTTCATTCGAGCGGCAGAAAGATTTCGACTTCAACGCTGGTTGACCGTTCGGGGAGACCTACGGTCGGGCATTAAAGCGGCACATTCTTGTAGTAGAGTTCTTTCGCCTGATTGAAGTCACGGCGTGCCGGCAGAATTCCATTCAAATGATCCGCTGCTTTCTTGAGCGATTCCCAGAAACGGTCCAAGTCTTGTGAAGTCGTTTGGCGGGGGAAGCTCGTGCTAGCGATCGCAAAAGGTGCGATCCGTAACGAAAAGCTGCACTGCCCGACAAACGTTGCTTCGGATTCCGAATACAGGATGAACTCACCCTCTCCGTGTTCGAGAAGCGCCGCTAAGAAGTCCTGAACGTTGCCATCGCGCAAGTCTCGAGGTGCATCAAGTCTGTACGGATCGTTCGGAGAATCACAAATGGCGAACTTCAGTTCCAATACTGGTGATGTTGGGCAGTACGCAAACACCGGGGCCAGCAGAACCTTTCCCTGTTTAACCCCATTTTCCGCACCCTGTCGAACGCTTCAAGCCACCGGGCATCGGCGGCGAGTTGTTTGGCGTCAGTCTGGCGGTCGCGGGAGCAAGCGACGCAGGGTTTCGGCAGGGGTCGGCAGTTCGAGTTGGCGGAGGATTTCCGATTGACGAGACGTGAGTCGCGTGGGACTGACCGTGCGGCCCATCCCGTGACGGTCGATCAAG
>JAPLNX010000215.1 GCA_026400935.1 Planctomycetia bacterium
GGACCTACACCGGCAAACCGACACAATCGCAGCCCGTAGCTCGGTTCTGCCCACCGCACCGGCGCATCACCCGCACCACAAAAATCCAACAAGCCGCACTCCAAATCTAATGGCAGGTTATTTCTTGGTCGTGGCACTAGGTAGGCACATTGAAATCACAGAACGGGGGGCGCGACGATGAACGCACAAGATCAACAGGCTGAAGACCAAGAAATCGACCGATTGTTGGCGGAGGCAGACGAGGGTGTTGCATTCCCAGATAGAGCCGAATCGACGGTCGATAAGCTGCGAAGCGAGCTGGAAACGATCGCCGTTGACCTTCGAACCCCGATCTCTTCAGAACCGTTTGAGGCGGAACCGGAGTGTATTCGGGCGGTGGAGATGGCGGCGGCATTGATGCAAAAACCAGTTCCGGTTTCGATTCCGACCCCAGTTCGAGACCGCACGCCGCAGGCTATCGATGCAGACTTCGATGGACTTGACGAAATTGGGCCGTACAAGCTCTTGGAACTGCTCGGCCAAGGGGGCATGGGGGCGGTCTACAAAGCACTGCACCCACGACTCGAAAAAATTGTCGCGTTGAAGGTGCTGCGGGCGGGGCGAATTAAGAGCGATGCGTTGGATCGCTTCGACCGCGAGATGAAAGCGCTCGGAAAGCTCGATCATCCGCACCTGATCCGGGCTCTCGATGCGGGCGAGGCAAACGGGACGCATTATCTCGTGATGGAGTTTGTCTCCGGCATGGACTTGTCAGCGTTGCTGGCGACGCGAAACAAGCTGCGAGTTTCGGACGCGTGTGAGTTGATCGCTCAAGCGGCGATGGGGCTGCACGCGGCGCACTCGCGAGGGATGATCCATCGGGACATCAAGCCCGCGAACTTGATGTTGGCCAAACAAGAGTTTGGTCCGCCGATCGTCAAAGTGCTGGACTTGGGGCTCGCGCTGTTGTCTGAATCGCCGCAACCGGACGCAGGTGGACTGACGAGCGACGGCCAGATCATGGGGACCATCGACTACATGCCGCCGGAGCAGGCTCAAGACAGCCACACGGTCGATATCCGCGCCGACATCTATTCGCTGGGAGCGACGCTTTACGCCTTGCTGACTGGCGGTTCAATCTTCCACGGACGGCCGCACACAACTTTGATGCAGAAGCTGATGGCACTCGCGACGGAACCGATCCCGTCTGTTCGCGAACGCCGTCCGGATGTCACTGAGTCGCTCGGAGCCATCATTCATCGCATGTTGGCTCGCGATCCCAAACAGCGGTTTGCGTCGATGGCGGAGGTCATTGCCGCGCTAAAGCCGTTTGCGGCCGGAGCGAATCTGTCAGCGTTGATCGCAGGTGAGTTGATCGCAGGTGAATCGGATCAGACGGTTGTCCTGCAAGCCGATTCACAAAGCAACGCCTTTGGCGAGCCGGGTGGCGTCAGTCCAATGGCACTTACTTTAGGAGTCTGGTTTGGGGCCGGGATTTTTGGGTCTTCTTTTTTGGAATTGGTTGGATTTTGGTCGTCGGGGGTAGGCTTCTCGGGCGAACGAGCGGCCGGGACGATTGGGGAGTTTGTCTTGCGTGGCCATCAGCAAAGCTTGACGGTATTTGGCTCGCCAGCCC
>JAPLNX010000223.1 GCA_026400935.1 Planctomycetia bacterium
CGGCAGGCGGCAACGCAGGATCGTCAACGTGTTCACGAACGATAACTGACGCGGGGCGACGTCGGCTTGCTCGGCGGCATCGCACATCAGTTTGCGGATCACGAAATGTCCCAAGAGCAGGCCGTACAACTCTTGGACGACTCCGCCGGGCGTTTGACTGTGCAGCACCGGACGTTCGCGCTGATGCGTCTTGAGTTCGTCGTAGGCGAGTTCTTGTTCCCAGCGTTCGTGGTACAGCACGATCAGGTCTTGGGCCGGATGTTGTCGCTCGTCCAACAACGTGGTCAGCAAGCGATGCGTCTGGCCGGTGCCCGGTCGGTTCGGATCGTCGAACGTGTACTTGATGATCCGCACGACAACGCCCCCTTCGTCCCGCGCGCGATGACGTGGCGAGGGATACAACTTGGCCAGGAACGAACCGTCGCACAGACGGCGAGTGGGCATGAAGATCAGGTTGCTCTTCACGCGTGCCAGCAGATGAGCGCCGCGAGCCTGGACCTGCCGCACCAAATCGAAGGACAGAAAGTTCCGATCCCACAACAAGAGCATGTTTTCTTCGAGAAAACGCAGGATGTGACGAGCCATCGGGTGTTCGCCACGACGGTGCGGTTTGATGAGCGACTTCCACAACACATGCGTGCCCAGCTCGCACAGACTGAGCACTCGTGCCTGCGGAAAGGCTGCGGGCGAGCGACCACTTCCCGGTCGTCCGAACGCGCGTTCGTTCGCCGGCGTATCGGGCACATCGACGACGAAGCTGTCGATTCCCATCAACCGCATCTCGCAATAGAACGCCTGTGGCGTGTTGGGCCGCGCTTGCAGTTGGATGACTTGCTCCGCCAGCAACCGCAGCGGTGCCACTCCCACACTGCGACGCGCCTCGCACAACGTCGATCGACCGGGTGTGCCCGCTTTCCGAAAGCGATGCAACCAGCGAAACACCTGCTGATAGCTGTCACGAAAAAACAACGCCATCGCGATCACAAACCACCGCGGCAACCGCCGACAGGGAGCAGTCCCCTGCCCGCACTTCCGCAGCACGACTCCGATAGCCGACTGAGGCACAATTTGCTTCAATGCCGCCACTCGCTCCGCCGTGGACCAGCGCACTGCAACGTCGGCATCCTGAGTTACATCCACACAGTCGCAGGAGGCTGCGATTTTGTTAATACGAATTGAACGGTATTGGGGTTAGAGGGATTCAATTCCGACACCGTTTTTACTTCAAAGGCTCTAAAAGGTTTGAATTCAAAACCGAAGCGACGACCTCTTTTGATTCTCCCTCTTCGACGGCTTTCACAGCCTGCAGATGTTTTTGCAACACGTCATCCATCGAAGTCTTCACACCGGGAAGATGCGTCACGAGTTGCTCGAATGCTTTGCGAGAAATACTGATCAAATCGAGCGGCGTCTTGGCCCGCAGTGTCGCACTGCGTGAATGATCGGCGATCAACGCCATCTCTCCGAAGACTTCTCCTGACTTGAGCGTCGCCACAGTTTCACCGTTGATGACGACATCGACCTCACCTTTCACAACCACATAGACCTTATCTCCGTAGTCTCCTTGATCGAAGACCGGCTCCCCCGTGTGAAAGTGTTCGCGAGTGACCGACTCCGGTCGGAAAATACGGACTTCGGTGATATCTCGCGGCAGGAACTCATCCAAGAACCAGTCGGCGAAGATGCGCAGTTTGCGATCAAAACCGGGAAATTTGATGAGGTAGATCGCTCGCCAAAACAGCCAAGCGATGAAGCCGCGCAGTTTGATCCCCATGACATCGGCCACTGCCGAGTAATGTCCCAACGACGCGAGCTTTCCCAGCCCGGTGAAGCTGAACCGTTTCATTGGCGTTCCGCGCAACGTCGCGAGGATGTTGTCCGCACACGTCTTTGCTTGCCGTAACGCGTGCTGAGCCGTGGGCGGAGACATAATGCCGTCCGGTTGCGGAACTGCCGCGCAATCGCCAAGCATCCAGATATTCGCCTCACCCGGCACGTGCATTTCCGGCAATACAATGACTCGCCCCGACTTGTCTTTCTCAAACGGTAGCTGCTCCACCAACCGATGCGGCGCGGCGGGAACCGTCGCCACCACAACGCGAGCGGAAACAACTTCTTCGGCAGTCGAACCTTTCTGCTGAATCACCGCACCGATCGCGGTGACACTTTTCAATCGAGTATTCAGTCGAATGTCGATCCCGCGTTTCGTCAGAATCGTGTGTGCATACGCCGCGAGGCTCTCGCCAAGTTCTGGCAGAATGCGATCGGCACTCTGCAGCAACATGACTCGCACTTCGCTCATTTTCAAAGTGCGGTAGGCAGGTAGCGCGCTTCGAAGAAAGTCGTGCAATTCGGCGACACACTCAACGCCAGAGAAGCCGCCGCCACCCACAACAAAAGTCAGCAGTCGCTGTCTTTCAACCGGATCATCTTCGTTGTCCGCTTCTTCAAGCACTTGCACGATGATGTTCCGCAATCGGAGTGCGTCACCGAGGTACTTGAACGGGATCGCGTGCTCACGCATGCCGGGAACAAGGTCGTAGTTCAAACGCGAGCCGAGCGCGATCACCAAATGATCGAACGGCAACTCTTTTGTTTTCGGCTGAAACTCCGGCCCAAGCGTCACGACCTTTCGCACGAGATCAATCTTCTGAATCTCGCGCGTATGCAAATTCGTCCGCTTGGCGAGCCGTCGGATTGGCGTGATGACGTGCATCATCTCGATCGTGCCCGAAATAACTTCAGGCAGGAACGGTTGAAAGACCATGTAATTTTCGAGGCTGACGAGCGAGATTTCATATTTCTGTCGCTCGAAACCGAACATCCCTCGTTCGAGATACATCGCCGTGTAAACGCCCGCGAAACCTCCGCCCAAAATGAGGATTCGCTGCTTGTCGCTGTTCATGAGTTGTGCCCGCAGAAGTGAATTGCATTGCTGATTTGTGAATGCTCGGCCACTGTCAAACTGACGCTTCGGAATGTCAAGTACGAGCGACCCACAGTATTGCGGCACTAAGGACGTTCTCGAAAAGAACAGATGGTTGTGCAAACTGACCCGCTACCCAACTGCGATTGAGTGCCTGCCTGATTCCACTTGAGGATACATCTGCCCCGAAGGTCGCTGTGCTCTGCCGCATCGCCAAGACAGGCAAAGTCGTTGATCTCAACCGGTGATCTTTTTCAGAAAGTTGTTGGCAGTGGAAATTCTCAGAGTAGACTCTCTCCGTCGGCCGACGCCTGTTATCTCGAACGTGAGTGCTTTCGATCTCAACCACTTGAATCGGAGGGGCAAAATGTCAGATCCACCGGGCCAGCATGCGAGGATTGTCATAAGGAAGCGACGACCCTCGCCCTAAAATTGTGTGCCATGGATTGGCAGCATTTTTCACATCTTGGACACCCCGCTCGATCAGCGATCTAGCGGGGTTTTTCGTTTACACGATGGAAGAGAACATTGAAGAAGCGAAGCGGCGTCACGAAGACATTGCGCGACTGACTTGAGACGTAGGAATCGCTCTGGCACAGTACCACTGAATGTCTCGTCTCTGTTGAGTCGGATGTTGTTCGCCTCAGGACAAAGAGGACTACGAATAGGTTCTGTGGCGACACGGTCCGGCTCACCAAAAGTTTGTTGTCCGAGTGACGTCGTGCAGAACTCGGCAAAATCAATCAGAACTGAACTCAACATGGCAATCGAATTGAACAACGTGATGGCCAGTGTCTCTGATGCAGTGACCGGCGGTAAGCTTTCTCAGGCGGCCGCTAGGAACTTGCAGACTTGGCTGACTCAACCGCAATACGAAAAGTATCTGCCTCGTCTCAGGCAATTCATTGCCGAAGAACAATGGCAGACATTGCAGGATTCGTTTTGGGAACGCATCCAGTTCGGCACCGCCGGACGACGCGGCCCGATGAGCGAACTCGGTACGGCGACGATGAACGAGCGGACGATTGCCGAATCCGCACATGGCGTTGCGGTGCATGTCAAACAATCGTTGTCGCCGGACGGGCATCGAGCAGTCATCGGATACGACACGCGGAACCGCTCGCAGGAGTTTGCTCGCATCACCGCGAGCGTCTTTGCTGCTCACGGCATTAAGACATTTTTATTTCTGTCTCATCGGGCTTCACCGGAATTGTCTTTTGCCGTGCGTGAACTCAACTGCGGAGTCGGTGTGATGATTACCGCCTCGCACAATCCGCCAGCCGATAACGGTTTCAAGGTCTTTGCGAGAACCGGCGGGCAGGTCTTGGACGATGAAGCCGCAGCACTGACGGCAGCCGTCGAAGCGGCGACAGAAATTCCGATGAGCGATTTTTTCACGGCACTCAATGACGGACGTATTGAACTCATCGGCGAAGAGATTGACCAGTCCTTCATTCGAGCGGTCGTCAGCAACTCGTTGTCCAAGAAACGAAATATCGTTGCCCTCTTCAGTCCCTGTCATGGCGTCGGTGAGACCTCGGTTTTCCGAGCTGTTCGCGAAGCTGGTTTTAATCAAGTCGTGATTCACTCGGCACAACGGCTGCCAGACGGAAACTTTCCATTCGCTCCGGACCGTTTTCCGAACCCCGAACGAAAGGTTGTTCTCGAATCGCTCGTTCCGCGAGCGAAAGAAATCAACGCGGACATGATCATCGCGTCCGATCCCGACGCCGATCGTATCGGTCTTTCAGCGCGAGCGACTGACGGCAGTTACACGATCATCAACGGCAATCGAACAGGAATGTTGCTTGCCGATTACATCTTGAAGCAACATCGAGCTTCCGGTTCGCTGACGCCGCAGCATTTCATCGCCACGACATTGGTGAGTTCGCCCATGATTGAACCCGTGGCTCGCGCCTACGGCGTTCGCAGCATTCGTAATCTGCTCACCGGTTTCAAATACATCGGCGATGCGATGGACAGCGAAGGGCCTGACAACTTCCTGTTTGGTTTCGAGGAATCCATCGGTTTTCTCGCTGGGAGTTATGTCCGCGACAAAGATGCGACGATCGCCGGGCTGTATTTGTTGGAACTCGCCGCCGAACTCAAAGCAGAAGGAAAGTCATTGTTGAACCGGCTCGATGAACTCTTCACTGAGCATGGTTATTACTGCGACGCGCAACTGGCGAAGACCTGCACCGGTGAGTCGGGACGTCAGCAAATTCAACAAATCAGTGCTGCATTGCGATCGTCGCCTCCCGCAGTGGTCGGCCCCGTAAGTTTGACGAGCGTTGAGGACTATAAGCAGCATGAAATCCGCTCTCTGCCCGACAACCGCAAAGTGGATTCTTTGCCGCAACCAACGGGCGATCTATTGATCTTCGACGGAGTGGTCGAAACGCCGCAGGGTGCGACCGGCGTCCGCATTGCCGCTCGACCATCTGGGACTGAGCCGAAGATTAAGTTCTATTTGTTCGCACATCCCGCTCCCCGTCAACGCGATCAAATGCTGTTGAGCGAATTGAAAAAACACCGCGAAGAGATTCTGATGGCCGTGCAAAATGGCTTGTCGCAGTGGATTGAGGCGACGATTGCGTAAGCCGTTGCCAAAGTAACGAAGCGAGGGCGAGGTCGAACGCTTAGTAGACTCGGTTTAAGGGAAGCGTTTTTTCAGCCCTCGCTAACGCTTCAGGTTAGTTTGAAATCAACATTCCCGCTTGAAATACCCACCCTTGATTTTCCCTCCTGACTTGGATTGGCTCGGACAATGTCGCAAGAACGTATCGGACTGTGGTTGATTGGTGCCTGGGGCGGAGTTTCTACGACCGTGGCCGTCGGACTCGCGGGCCTGCAAGCGGGTGTTGCTCCCGAAACGGCGCTGGTCACTTCGCTGCCGAAGTTCTCTCGGCTGAATCTGGCCGACTGGTCGCAGTTCGTTATTGGCGGACACGAAATTCGGGAGACAACTTACGCCGCTGAAGCGGAAGTGCTTTACAACAACTCGCGCGTCTTTGATCGAGATTTGCTGAATGCGGTCGCTCCTCGATTGGCAGAATTCGACAAGAACGTCCGCCCCGGCACATTGATCAACGTCGGTGCGACAATCGAAAAGTTCGCGGGGCCGAAAGCGTCGGCGTTTCGAGGTGAAAAGCCCGCCGATGCGATCAAACGCATTCGTACCGACATCGAAGACTTCCGTAAGACGAACGATTGCAGCCGAGTCATCGTCGTCTATCTCTCGTCCACCGAACCGCCGCTGACATCAAATGCCGACACGCTGAATTGGAAGCAGCTTTCGACGGCTCTGTCGAATGGCGACAACTCGCTTGTCCCCGCGAGCACGATCTATGCGATTGCCGCGTTCGAGTCTGGTTGCCCGTTCGTGAACTTCACGCCGTCGGTCGGCTCAAATCTTCCCGCACTTGAAGAATTCGCACTGCAACAAAAGACGCTTCACGTTGGCCGCGATGGTAAGACCGGCGAGACGTTGATGAAGGCGGTCCTCGCACCGATGTTCGCCGCTCGCAACTTGAAGGTCATGAGCTGGGTCGGCCACAACATCTTCGGCAACATGGACGGCAAGGTGCTCGACGATCCGATCAATAAGGCGAACAAAGTTCGCTCGAAGGACCACTTGCTCACCGAGATCCTTGGCTACAAACCTCAGACGTTGGTCTCGATCGAGTACATCGAATCGATGGGCGACTGGAAAACCGCGTGGGACCACATCCACTTTGAAGGCTTCCTCGGCACAAAGATGGCGATGCAATTCACGTGGCAGGGCTGCGACTCGTTGCTCGCCGCACCGCTAGTCTTGGACTTAGTCCGCCTGACCGAACGCGAACAACGCCGAGGCAAATCAGGCGTCATGTCCCACCTCGCCGCCTTCTTCAAAAGCCCGATGGGAACCCACGCACCAGAATTCGCCAAACAATTCATCGTGCTCGAACAATGGACCGACGAAGTGGCGAACGAAGGTTAAGAGTGGTTTCAAACAAGCACGACGGGCCAGCGCGTAGTCGATGTGATAGCGAATTGTGAACCGCTGAGATCGCAGAGGTCCCTTTCTCCGCGAACTCTGCGTCCATTGCGGTTTAATCTCTTCACTTCAGTTTTCGACATGATAATCAGCATCAAAAGTTGTGTTGCTGACGAAGTCAGGGCCAAGCTCACAGTCCTTCTGTGGTACGAACGCAAAATTCCATGAAATCGCAAGCCCTCAACTATCTTCGTCTGCTGCGCCTTCCGACCGTCTTCACGGCATTGGCGGATATCTTCCTTGGCTTCTTACTAACGCATTCGAACTTCGTCAGTGAAGACGGGCCGAATCCGTTGCCGTCGTTTTTGTTACTCTGCTTGGCATCGGCGGGGCTGTATCTGTCGGGGATGGTTTTCAACGACTACTTCGATCGGATGATTGACGCGGAAGAGCGTCCGAATCGCCCGATCCCGTCTGGAGCGATCTCCGCGGGGAGCGCGTTTCGGTTAGCGATGGTATTGATGCTGATTGGACTCGGTGCCGCAGCTTGCGTCGGTGTGCCGAGCATTGTTGTTGCACTCGCATTGTGCGTATTGATCCTCGGCTACGACGGCGGCTTGAAGAAGACGCCGCTCGGTCCAATCGCGATGGGAAGTTGCCGAGTGGGAAACGTATTGCTCGGTGCGAGTGCTGTCGCTTCGCTGCCGCAATTGTTCTCCGCTCCACAGTTGCAGATCGCTCTTGCCTTGGGAACGTACATCGTCGGGGTGACGTTGTTCGCTCGCCAAGAAGCGACGACCAGCCGTCGAGCGGCATTGCTTGGAGCGGCAGTCGTCATCAACGTGGGAGTTCTCGGGTTGGCGTATCTCGTCAATCAATCGCCGATGCCCGACAAACATTTTCGTTCGTTGACGATCCTGGCTGTAATCCTCATCACGATCAATCGACGCCTCTCATCAGCGATCAGCGAACCGGGACCGCAGCGAGTTCAATTCGCCATCAAGACGATGTTGCTCTCGCTGTTAATGCTCGACGCGACGTTGGTCTATGCCTTCAACGGCCATCAGGAACTCGCGATGGCGACCGTCGCGTTACTGATCCCCGCGCTGGGATTGAGCCGGTTGATTGCGATGACTTGAGTCATGGGACCACGGCTGAAGAGCTGCAATAGCGGAATCTGTCAAACGATTGAACTGTGTTGGTCCTCGACCAACCAACCTCAACGAGCTTGTCCCGATGGCTCACCGACTTTAGCACTACGCGGTCATGGTCTCGAACGAAACGCCGCTTAGCGCAAACGCGCGATTCCACGGAGGCAAGCTCGGTGAGGTTGGCGGATATCGCCTCGCATAACCCGACGGCTGCCAAAGATGCACCATTCAGAACTCGCCCGGAGCGGCCGCCCCGGTGCATATGATTGTTCGCCAACGCTTCGAGGAAATGTACCATCACTGAGTACCTGTAGCGTCGTCTGCGATTGGTTCTTGGGTTGCCCAATCGGGATTTTCGCCATCGACGATGGCTGTCTTGAAACAGAGCTGATACGGCGTTACGAGGTCGATCGCCTCCCAATCATCAGAATTGTGAGCGCCCATTCGCATTGCGGACCGTCCCGCTGGATTCCCGTCAGGATCAAAGTACTCGATGAACAAGCGGCTTGCTGGTTCTTCAAACTGTCGTGTTATCTCGAAACGATCACCGCGTTCAGCAAGAATTATGCATTCATCTTCGATGGAACGGACCAGCACGTTTGCACGCGTTAGCAGCGTGTCGCCATCGAAGAAGGCCATCTCGACTCACAGCACTTTCATTATTGGAATGTAAGCCTTTTAGTTGGCGAACGCTTGTTTGAGGACTAACGCAGACGAGTTACCGTCTGACCAACAGGTCAGCGACGCCGAGCAGCAGGAGGCCGACGCCAATGACCGCGTTGACGTTGAAGAAGGCGACTCCGACGCGGCTGAGGTCGTTGGGGCGGACGAGTGAATGCTCATAAGCCAACAGCAGTGTGACGCCAACGATACCGACCAAGAAAACGGTCCCCAGTCCGGCGGCTTGCCAGAAGGCGAAAAGACAGACGGCGGCTAAGAAGTGACTCAGGGCGGCCAGCTTCAACGCGCGGTTGATCCCACAGCGAGCAGGGATGCTGCGAAGTTGGTTCGCTTGGTCGAAGTCCGCATCTTGGCACGCATACAGAATGTCGAAGCCTCCGACCCAGAAGAACACAACTCCCGCCAGAGTGACCGGCGTCCAAGCCACTTCCGCGCGGATCGCAATCCACGCGGCAATCGGTGACATCATCAAGGCGGCTGACAACCAGTAATGACACAGGCTGGTGAATCGTTTTGTGTACGAATAGCCGAGCAAGAACAGCAACACAGGCAAAGCTAGGTAGATTGGCCAACGATTGGGAAGAAAGAGCAACGTCGATGCAATGAATGCCGCACTGCAAACGAGCGTGAAGGCCACAACCGTTGTTCCACTCAGCAGTCCCGCCGGAAGATGTCGAGTCGCTGTGCGAGGGTTATTCGCATCGAACTTCCAATCGACCAGTCGATTGAAGGCCATCGCCGCTGACCTCGCGAAGACCATGCAGAGCAGAATCCCCAACAACTCTCGACCAGAAAACTCTTTTGCACGTGAATGCCAAGCCAAGATCGCAGCCAACATCGCAAAAGGCATCGCGAAAACGGTGTGACTGAACCGAATCAATTCCAGAAGATATTTTACTTTGACCCACATGAAGATCTGGACTCGCACGTCGTAAGGGACGAAATCACGGCCATACACAATGACCGTGAGCTGGCAGACTGGTTAGTGTTTCACATTCACGGAAACTTTTCGAATCGGGCAGCACGCATCACTGAATGCGAACTGAGTTGCCTGATCAGCCAATGCCGCATCGGCTGCCTCCAGTTCCTCCAATCGCTCCTTGGTCCCAAGACATCAACGCCAAAAACCGCGCATCGACTGGCAATTCCACGTCAAAGACGCCCGCACCAAACTCAGAACTCTACCCCAAGCTAAGATCCGATCGAGCACTCGTATTCTTAAGCGATTTGCATCCATCACTTCAGAAGGCTCTTTTCAACCACAGCGCGAGCTTTATCAAAGCACGGGTTCCAGACAATTTCCGGGGTTCCGTCGCGCAGGCAGTCGCGGACTTTTTGCAGTGTGTTCCGAGCCATGTGCGGACAGCGGTTACAAGCACACGTCTCGCCGCTCGAAGTCATGATTCCAGGAATCGGCACATAATTGTGTTGCGGTGCGATCTTCTGCAGTGGATGAATCATGTTCGCTTCAGTTCCTACTAGGAACGTCTGCGGTTCGGCGAACGACGAAACGTATTTCCGCATCGCTTCGGTCCCGCCGATGAAGTCCGCATGCTCCAAAATGTTCGCTGGGCATTCCGGGTGAGCGATAATGTGGCTCCCGGGATTATTTCGCTTCGCACGCAGCATGTCTTGAATACTGAAGATTTCATGGACCATGCAGGATCCCGGCCACAAGATCATCTTTCGACCAGAGACTTCCGACAGATACCGACCGAGATGCTGGTCTGGCACAAACAAAATCTCTTTGTTGGCAGGCACTCGATCAATGATCTCTCTCGCGTTTCCGCTGGTGACGATCCAATCGACAAGGCTCTTCACCGCCGCTGACGTGTTGATGTACGCGACGGTTTCGAAGTCATGTCCCTCCTCACGCAGTTTTTGTTGATACGCCGCCAGTTGCTCCGGCTGGCAACTATCGGCCAACGAGCAGCCCGCCAACATGTCCGGCAACAAAACCCGTTTATTAGGGCTGAGCATCTTCGCCGTCTCGGCCATGAAGTGGACGCCGCTGAAGACGATGGTCGATGTCGTTACCTTCGTCGCATCGCGTGCGAGCTTCAAGCTGTCGCCGGTGAAGTCCGCCACGTCTTGAATGTCGCCATCGACATAAAAATGAGCCAGGATCGTCGCATCCTGCTCCTTCTTCAGTTGTTCAATCTCTTCAATCAACTCAAGCGGGTCTTCTTCAGCAGCAGGGCTTTGTCCCAAAACAGGCAACGTGGCGGGCATGACAAACTCTCTTTTTCGCTTCGCGATCGAAATCAAAATTCAGACGACCGATTCCACCAACAATGATTCAACGGCCTCGGGCCGGTCGAATGGATTATAGGCCGCTTATCGCGAGCGACCATCCCAAATAATGTACAAAGATTACATATCCATTTAATTCACAAATGCCATTCACCAGTCGGTATTTCAGCCGATAGCAAATCTAATAGGCCTCAATCAATTGGGAGATTTCAAAATGATCAAGGTTTTGGCTGTTCACGGAATTGGCAATCGTCACTCCGATTTGAGCTGGCAGGACGAATGGCGCAACGTCATCGCCAAGTCAATTCAGACTTGGAATCCGAACGCTGATGTCGAAGTCCAATACATGTTGCACGACGACCTGTTCGAGCAGCATCCGATTGATTTCGACACCACAACCGACGCCGTGTCGACACTCCTGAGCGGAGCAATCGGCAGTTTGTTCGGCGGCGGTAATCGAGCGACACGCAACGTTCGCGGACTCGGCGACATGGTGCGATGGACGGCGGGCATGGTCGCGCAATGGGCGGGCGATCCCGCGTTGCGAGCCCAATTGCGAAAGCGGCTTCTTGCAGCCATCAACGATTTCGAACCGGATGTGCTTTGTGGTCACAGCTTGGGTTCCTTGGTCAGCTATGACACGCTGTTGCAAGTAGGTAATAAAGCGGATGTCGCCAAATTGAAGTTCTTTAGCTTTGGCTCACAAATTGGAAACCCGTTTGTGCTTGGCTTGTTTGGTGGTCGTATTGAAACGCCTGCGATCGCACACTGGTTTCATCTTTTCAATGAAGATGACAACGTCCTCACGGCACCTGTCCGGATTAACGATGCGAAATTCACGCAGGTGGAAACTCAGTTCGATATTCCGTGGGATCCGTTGAATCACGATGCGGCCACTTATATTGGCCACGCAAATGCGGTGACTACAGCCTGGTCTGACGTTGCTGGCGGCAGCCAGCGAGCCTTGATGACCAGAAGCTTGAAAACCGTCCAGAAATTACCTCGAACGCCAACTCGCCGAGCATTGCTGATCGGAATCGACAAGTACGCTGACCCGACCAACAACCTCAACGGTTGCGTCAACGACACCTATCGTATGAGCGAGACATTGCAGGAGTTGGGTTTTGCCTCAAACGAGATTCGAGTCGTTCACAACGAGCGAGCGACTGCTGCCGGGATTCGCGAACGGATCGAATGGCTGCTCGACGACGTGAAGTCAGGCGATATTCGCTTCCTTCATTACAGCGGACATGGAGCACAGATTGCCGGATACGGAATCAACAGCGAAGTCGATCGGCTCGACGAATGCTTGGTGCCGCACGATTTCAATTGGTCACCCGAAACGGCGATCATCGACGATTGGTTGTTCGAGCGCTATAGCCAATTGCCGTACGATCCTCGCTTGATCATGGTTCTCGATTGCTGTCATTCGGGTGGCATGGCACGCGGTCAAGGAGTTCGGTCTCGCGGACTGACGCCGCCTGATGACGTGCGTCATCGTACTCTGAGTTGGAACCCAGAAACTCAAATGTGGATCGCACGAAAGATTTCAAACGCGGTGTCAGACCTGTCGGATCGAGGTCTCTATACCGGCAAGGTGCCAGGAAATGACATCTCCAAAATCGGGCGAGCACTTAAGCTGCGAAATCGTCCAGACAAAGAGTACGACAAACTACGCAGTACCTTCGGGCACATGGGCCCATTCTTGCCCGTCATTTACGAAGCCTGCCAAGAAGATCAACTCGCTGAGGAGTATCAGCATGGCGTGACGTCATTCGGTGCCTTTACGTATTGCGTCACTCAAACTTTGCGCGATGCTCGAAATTCTGGCAAAGAGATCACATTCCAAGAGTTGCTCGACCGAACATCCAAGCGACTTGACGATATGGGATACATTCAAAAGCCAGCGATTCTTGGTCCCGACCCGATTCTTGGCGCGGCGGTTCCACAATTCAAAACAGCTCAAGTAGCCGTGAAGAAACCAGGAAAACGTAAATAGCGCAACAGTGATTACGACTTCAGCTCATGACTTGAATGCGCTGCTGAGCAAGTCCTTGCGGGACGTGGATGCCTTCTTTTCGTAAAACTTTAGACGTTGTAATGAGAAGGCATTCACGATCTCCAACAATCTAAGACCGCCGATTTAATCAACTGAGCATTCAGTGCTTGCTATTTATGGACCATCAAGAATTCAATTTGTACCGAGTCAATTCGGAATCTCTTCTAGCGCCCTGACGACATCTTTTTCGGTTAAAAAATCACGAAGAACTTTTGGAGGTTTCTGCGGTGAATAAATAACGACGAGCGGTATAGAGATCTCGCCTAATTCTTGGAGTTCGTTCGAGATGTCTTTGTCGTCATCTGTCCAATCAGCAATGAGAGGGGTGATGTTTTTTCGGAAGATCAATCGACGAACCGACGGTTTTTCCAGCGACGTCCGTTCGTGTATGACTGTGGCAATATCCCAATCGGCGCGAAAATTGACGAGCACCGAGCGTCCCCTGGCCAACTCATCATTGAGGGATCTCTTGGAAAATGTCTTCCACGGAATCGGCTGGTTTCCAACTCGATATTCCTCAGGTGACCATCGGGGACCAAACAGCCATGAATAGCCACACAAAACACCGCAAACGATCGCTATCGATAGGCCAGCGACAGCATAAGGAAGAAACAGGCGTTTGAGTTGGCTACTCATTGCAGGCTTACGGATTTGGGAGCGAGACTTGGTCGGGGGACATCAAATACCCAATCAGGTCGCGGACTTGTTCGTCGGTCAGATTTTGAAAGAGGCCGTCAGCCATTAACGAGAGTGTTGACGTCTTTTGCTCTTCGATGTCGGAACGCTGAATCGTGACGCGGTCATTTTGTGTTTGAACGGTCAACGTCTTTTCGGTCTTTTCGACAACCACGCCGTTGATGACTCGGCCATCGGTCATGTTGAAGACCGTCATGCGGAAGTCGGCGGCGACAGTGGCGCTCGGATCGAGGATATTCTCTAAGAGGTAATCGAGGTTGCGTCGGTTACCGCCAGTCAGGTCCGGTCCGGCAGATTTTCCGCTACCGAAGAGGACGTGGCAGTTCGAGCAAGTCTTGTTGAACAACGCTCGACCGTTGCTGAGATTCGCATCTTTCATCCGCGCCGGAGTCAGCTTGTCTTTCCACTGCGCGGTGAGCTTTTGCTTCTCGGCGTTCGACGTGCGGACTTCGCCCCAGACGGTCGTCAGTTGCTTTGTCAGGTCGTCGCTGTTGAAGCTCAGAATTTGCCGAGCATGAAATGCAGACACGTCACGACGTGGGATTTGGTTCGCGGCGACTGCGTTGAGTAACTCTTTCGCGGAGTTCGGTCGTGAGACCAACGTGCTCAATGCCACCAGCCGGCCATCAGGACTGAGTTGACCCCATTTGCCGATAACTCGCTTTGCGGTGTCGGGATGATCGACCGTCGCCAAGCCGCGAATTGCTTCGATCATCAATTCGCGGTCATCAATGAGTTTGAGCAATAATGTGACTAAGTCGTCTGGCTTCGATGTGATCAACGCTCGAAGTGCTTGCTGACGAGACGCCACATCCGCGCTTCCGTCGGTGATGAGCTTCCTGACTTCAGCCAACGCTCGCCCGTCACCGAATACCACGGACAATTCGCGAGCTGCCGTCTTGAGTTCGTCCGATCCGCTCTTGTCGATTTCGGCAGCGAGTTTACTCCAATTGCCCGGAGCTGGTGCTCGTGACCAGCCGCGAAGTGCTTCGGCCATGCCTCTTACGAAATCAGGTCGAATCACTGCGTTGCTCGGCAGAAACGCTTGAGCAACCAATGCCTCAACGGCCTGCGGATGCTGTTCGATGTCGAGCGTCAGGCGTCGTGCGATGAATTGCCGCAACATTGGAAACTTCGCTCGCTGAGCAAGGCTCACTGCCATCGCAGGTTGCCGAGTCACTGACGGTTCGATTCCGTACCAAATCAACAACGGAAGCATGTTGTCATTCGCGAAATCCGCTTTCGCCGTCAGTCCCATTGCAATCAACCAGCGTTGCATCCAGAGAGAGTTTGTATCTGTCTTCGTCCCGGTCAGTGGGACTTCCGGTCCTGCGGGAAATCGTTTCAAAGCCGAAGCCAAATGAATCTGCACGATCCCCGATTTCTCGGACTGCGATAGCTCGCCGAATGCCTGCGCGATCCGCAATGCGTCGGTCGCTTCCAACCGATCGAGGTTCGACTCGCTCAACAATCGCACGGCCCAAACGCGAACGTACTCTTCGGTGTGTTTCAATTGCTGAATCAACCATGTCTCGTCGAACGCATCCATCGACGCCAAACACCACATCGCTCTCAGCCGAATCACCGTCGATGAGTTGCTCGCTGTAAACAGTTCGAGCAACTTCGCTCGTGCACCGGTCATGTCGCGCCCGTCCGCCGCTCGCTCTTGAAGAATGCGACGTGATTGCCGAGCGAACCAGTCGTTCTTGCTCGTTTGCATCGACACGAGCTGCGCGTCATCTGCCGTCGCCAGATTGATCGGCTCGGAATTCTTCGCCGGACCATGCACGACTTTGAAGATGCGTCCGGACGTACGATGCACGCCGTCGTTCTCGTGACACTCACCGATGTCAGACCAGTCGGCGAGATACACGCCGCCGTCTGCCGCGCTGATCAATTCAACGGCTCGAAACCACGGATCGCTCGTGAAGAGGAAATCAGGATCATGCTTCGCCACGAAGCCCGCGTCATGCCGTTCCAGTCGATCGCAGTTCAACCGGTGTCCATGCAAGTTCACGGTAAAAGCCTTGCCGCGATATTTCTCCGGCCAATTATCCCCTTGATAAATCATGAAGCCAGAATGTGCGTGTCCGCCACCGGCCGCCGAGGTCGTGTCAGTCACGCCCAGCTTGCGAATGTCGCTCCAAGCCTCTTTTGTATCCCAGTGAAAATGGTCGGCGGTCTGTTCCATGACACCAAACAAGTACGGATTGAAATGCGTGCCGTACATGCGACGGAAATGAGCGTTCGGGACGACATGCCACAGATGCCCGATGACCGTGTTGATCAAAAACATCTCGCCGTGCTGATCGAAGTCAAAGCCCCAAGGATTCGTCGTCCCGTGAGCAACCGCCTCAAACGTTTTCTTCGTCGGGTGATATCGCCACACGCCGCAGTTGATTTTGTCTCGTTGCGATTCGCTCGCCCCCGGAGGACCAACGAGTGAGGTCGCCAATATGCCGTGGCGACCATACAGCCAACCGTCCGGTCCCCATCGCAAACCGTTGACGATGTTGTGCCGCACCGCGTTCCCATCCCAGCCATCGAGCACCACGATCGGTGGCCCGTCCGGTTTGTCATCGCGGTCACGATCCGGGATGAACAACAAATTCGGAGCACACAGCGCCCATACGCCGCCGAAGCCAACTTCGACACTCGTCAGTTTCTCGGCCTGATCCCAGAACACGGTTCGCTTATCGCATTTCCCGTCGCCGTCTGTGTCTTCCAGTATCACGATCCGATCGCGCTGCGTCGTGTCAAAGTTCACTTTGCTTTCGGCATAGGTGTTGTTTTCCGCGACCCACAATCGGCCACGTTCGTCAGTCGTGATCGAGATCGGTTGCAACACTTGCGGTTCGTGAGCAAACAGCTCAACGCGAAAGCCCTCGGGGGCTTTCATCATCTTGAGCGCGTCTTGAGGCGACGTAAACGGGATCGTCTCCTCCTGAGTATTCACAACAGGTTTCACGACCGCCGGTTTGTCCTGAGCGACTCCGCCAACCAAGCGGCTCAACAACACAACTCCCGTGATCAAACTCAACCCACGCCACCGTTGCCACTGCGACATTCGCATTCAAAAACCCCTTTGGCAATAAAATCAAAACACGAGCCAATGAAACATCCAGCGGGTCCAAAACGAGGCGGCATTGAAACGCCGAACCCTATTTGTGGAAAGCGTGTGAGTTCGTCAGAAAGTTTGATCGGGAAGAATTTTACCACAGAGGCACAGAGAAGAGCGGGGATTTTCGCTTGTTCTCTCCGGGCCTTCGTGGCTCCGTGGTGAACTGCTTAAACCGCCTTCACTCCCGCCAGACGATGCACCGTTTGCCATTCGGCGGCGGTGACGGGCTGAATCGAGAGGCGGGCTCCGGGGCGGATCACCATCATGTCGCTGAGGTCAGCGCACGCCTTGAGGTCGTCTCGCGTGACTGGTTTGGGGAAGACTTGCAGCAGGCGGATATCGACCATGAACCATCGCGGCGATTCGGGATCGCTTTTGGGGTCGTAGTATTGATGCTTTGGATCGAACGCGGTGTGATCCGGGTAACCAGTTTTGACCACTTCAGCCGTGCCCACGATCGCCATTGGATTCGCGTTGCTGTGATAGAAAAAGACTCGATCACCGAGTTGAATCGAGTCGCGAAGGAAATTACGTGCCTGATAATTTCGGACGCCGAACCAAAACGTCGTCTTGCTCGGTTCGTTGACGAGATGCGTAATCGAATACGCCTCCGGTTCGGATTTGAAGAGCCAATACTGCCGACCGGATTTGCTCGCTGTTTGCTTCTTGGCCATGAGTGACATCCTGGAAAATGCTAAACGCTTTCAACATCGTCGTCTTCGGCATCGAGACCATCATGCGACGAACGTTTGGACTTCTTCACCGGCGCGCGACGGAAGACAGCAACGATGTCATCGACGGGGACGACGAAAAGCAGATTGTCTTGCTCGAAATCGACAGGGATCGCGTTCTTTGGATGGAACAAAACCTTGTCGTATTTTTCGATCGGGAAATCGATGTCGCGTTGAACTTGAACGCTGACTTCAACCACGCGTCCGGTGATTGTCGGAATCTCGGCGTGATCGGGCAGTACGATGCCACCACGTGTCTTATGCCGCCCTTCGTCTTTGCGGATCAACACACGCATTCCCAAAGGTTCCACATACTCGTCCACGAAAACTCTCCACTGGCGACAATGAAAACGTAGGACGGACACTATTGCCCGTCAGTTGTTTGGAATCAATGAGTTGAAAAGCCAGGAGCAAGAGTGCCCGACTTAAAAGTGTCTTGGCTAAAGAATTTCTACGGCCCCCGATTGCCCTGATCGCAGTACCGCTTGTGTGAAATCGAAAACTGGTAACGCACATTCCGGCGGAGCCAACGGGGCGGTACCGAGCAGCAATTGATCGAGAAACCCGCTGACTGGATTCCCCAGCCGATCCAGTTCTGGATGACCGATCGGGCTGACGCCGAGTGCTGATTGCCACGTTGGGTCTGCGACCTTCAGTGGTTCGAGCGTGTTATTTCGTCCGAGCCAAATCTGCCAGTCGCGCACGAGCAAATCTGCCTCTTCACAGTGAAAGTGGAAGTCTTCGCGAAATGTCTGCGAGTGTCCTGTGAAGTGCATCGTCGCGAGAACATCTTCTTCCAACCGGGCAGAAAGCGACGTCACGATCTCGACGTTGCTGCCACATTTTTGATTACGTGCAAACACATCAAGCGGCTGTAATCCGGTGAGGAAGAAGAGCAAATCAATCTTGTGGCTTCCAGCATCGCCGATGAAGCCTCCCAAGTTTGTGGACGGATCATCTCGCCATGTGCCGCCGATTGTTTGCTGCCATCGTTCGGAATTGATCGACGTCACCGAGCGAATCGATCCCCAACGTCCGCTGCGAAGTTCCTCATGCAGCACTCGATAGACTGGCCAATAACGCCGCTGGTAAGCGACGGACAAAATCGGACCTCCGCAGCGCGACTCCTCGATCAGCGTCAGCAAATGCTCACGGCGATCAGCAAGCGGCTTCTCACACAACACGTGCCAACCAGCAGCACGGCAGCGGCGAATGTGGTCGAAGTGCAACGAAGTCGGAGTTCCGATGATTGCCGCGTCGACGCTCGCATTGCTGACCAAGTCCTCGAAGGTTTTGAAGACTTGAGCGTTTGGAACCAGATCGGCTCGCAACTTATCAGCCGTGGCGAAGTCGGTATCGAAGAGTGCGACCGCTGTACCGCGTCCGTCGATGATTAATCGTTCGATGTGCAGTCGACCCATTCGACCGCAACCGAGAATGGCAAATCGCATATTATCTTTCCCGCCGAATCGCGGCCCGCATTTCTCGTTCAGCGTCGTTCTTCTTGAGCTTTTCGCGTTTGTCGTGCAACTGGCGGCCGCGAGCGATCGCGACCTTCACTTTGATTTTGCCTTCGGAGAAATGCACATCGAGCGGTATCAGCGTGAAGCCTTTCTCGTCCCCCTTTTCAGCAAACTTTAGTAGCTCGCTTTTGTGCAGAAGCAGCTTACGAGCTCTTAACGGCTCATGATTCTGCACGTTCGCTTGTGGATATTCTGCAATGTGGCAACCGACGAGCCACAGTTCGCCATTGCGAATGCGTGCATACGCCTCATCAACAGAGACCTTGCCATTACGAACGCTTTTGACTTCGCTGCCTCGCAGAACAACGCCACATTCGATCTCGTCGATGATCTCGTATTCGTGTGACGCTTTGCGATTACGGCAGACAACCGCGTTTCTCTTCTTCTCGGCTTCAACTTGCTTCGGAGTTTTGTGAGTCATGCGCGAGATGTTAGTTGTCGAGCTTCAACATCGGCAAGAAGCGGCGAGGAGATGTTTACGGCAATCGTTATCACCGCAACGCCAACGGCGTGCGTGCAAAACTGAAGCAATCCCTTGATCGCGCGCGCCTTTGGCGTTGCGGTGAAACAAGTCACTGCACGGTAAAGTTCAGCGTCGTCACGGCAGTCTTCTTGCCGAGCTGATCTTCGATCGTCAATCGCAGCACATGGGGGCCGGAGCTAATTCCCTGTGGGATGGCGAATTCGTAGCTATTGAAGTAGTCGCGACGGTGATTGCGGCAGCGGTCTTCTGACGGAGCGAACGGAATGCTCTCGATCATGCGGCCTTGGATGCCTCCTTCAAACACTTCGACGAATGATTTCATCAGCGTGCGGAATTGGCCGTCTGAAGTCGGTTCGCTCTTGAAGCTCGAAACCTCGGCGTAGAGCAGTACCGGTTGGCTCGGAGTGAATTCATCCCGCTTGAACCGCTGATAGTTGCCGAAGCTAGTGATCTTGTGACAGAAGGCGACGCTATGTAGTTCCAGGCGGGCCTTTTCTTGCAGGCGACTGGCAGCAGATCGGAGTTGAGCGATTGTTTGAGTCGCTCGTTCGTCGCTGTCGGGCATTCCTTGCATGTCGAAGTAGTTGGCGATGCCCCACAGCATTTGTTGCCAGAACTCTTGGTCGGCAGCATCGACGTTGGGAACCGGTTGTAAGGCTCGATCCATCTGGCCAGCGATTAAATGCAGCAGTCGCAATTGCACGTGCTTCCGCAGATAGGCATGTCGTTCGATCTCGTTCTCGCCGGGGATCATGGCGGCCGCTTCCGCAGAAGTTTGCACGATCAGTCGATCCAAATCAGGTGACGAAACAAACGGAGCGATCGTCGATGGCGCTCCATTCGGCAGCGGAAACAAGACCGCGTTGTTTGCAGGCGGATCCGCCGATAGTGCGGTCGTGGTTGGCGATTGTTGCAGCGGAAAGTTGAACCCCGGAATCACCGCTGAAGTAAACGGCGATTGCATATTGTTGATCGGCTGAATGTTGTACTGACTCGCGGTAGCTCCGACAGGTTGAGAATCGGTCCAACCTTGAGCATTCGCCGACGAGTTGTCATTCGGTCGAACACCCCCGTTCGTTCCAGGAGCGCGAGGCCACGGTTCCGGCGAGGCCGCTCCGTTGTTTTGATTTTGCCAATTGTTTGGCAGGTTGTTGGAGCCGCTGTTTTGGATAACAGTTTGCGGTGCGAATGATCCTGATTCTCTCGAATTGCCAGGCCATTGTTGTGGCAGGTTGATGTTGTTGTTCGGTGCGACCTGATTGTTACTGGGTGCGAATGACCTCGAATCATTGTTGCGAAGCTCAAGGGGCGCTTGTTCGAGAGGTTTGGTCAGTCCGCGAAATTGGCTCCAAGGATTTTCGGGGTCTCGTAGACCGCCCGCTGATCGCTCGGAGGCACCTGCTTGAACAACGCCGCTCTGAGCATTGTCGAACGACTGATTGTTCGTCTGGTAATCCGCAGAGATCACATCGAAGTTCGCGTTAAGGTGGGCGTTTGGCTCGAACTGATCGACGAATGAATTAATACGGTCGTTGTCGGCTTCAAGAGGGATCAACTCACGAGCATTCGGCGGTGCGTAAAACTGACCGGGGCCAGCAGGATCAATCGCATTCTGAATGGAGTCAGCCCGCCGTTTGGGAACCGGGGCTTCGATCGGTAAGCGGCTCGCAACACCGAATTGGCCGCCACCTAATCGCTTCTTGGGAGGTTCGCGGAGAGTCTGTGTGAAATCATCCGCATCGCCATCAAGCTGCAATCGAGCCGTCGCGCTCGCATCGTCGTCCAGCGAAAACTTAGGTTTCTTTGGCAACGCTTTCGTCTGAGCGACGTCAATGATCGGTTGCACAGAAACATCGTCAGGCAACTCGATCGGGCGACCTTTTGATACCGCAGAAGCATCCTTTTCCGTTGAGTCTTTGAACGTCGCTGACGACGCGGCGATAGAATTGGCTTCCTCTCGCAAGCTGTTGGCACTCGCGCGATCCCCCTTCTTTTCCATTCGTTTGGCATCGGCCATTAACCGATTGACGAACTCATCTTCGCTGGTGGTTGGCTTTGCTCGCCGAGAAAAGAGGTTGCGTGACGGACCGCTGGCGCAGCCGAATAAAACGCAAACAGACATCAGCCAAGCCGCTGACACAAACCGTCGGCCGCTCATGGACGCTTCCTTGCACCACGACATACGAATTTCACCGAGGCACTCCGACCCGGTTCCTAAACTGGGGCGGGACGGTACTTCGTGGTGAGAAACGTCACAAGACCGGTTAAAGTCCGCCACATGAGCACCACAAAACTGTTACTTTTAAGCTGTTTTCTGTTGACGCTTTTGCCTTCAGCAGCCCACCCCGCCGATGCGAGCGTTGTCACTTCCGAATTCATTTTCGAGTCCGCGCCGTTTCCGAGTTGTCACGCTTCGACAATTGTGGAAACTCCCGACGGACTCGTCGCCGCGTGGTTTGGCGGCAAGCATGAGAAGCATCCGAGTGTCGGCATTTGGGCGTCACGCCATGTCGGCGGACGCTGGACCGAACCTACCGAAGTCGCGAACGGAAACCAGAAGGATGCCTCGCGACAGCCGTGCTGGAATCCGGTTTTGTTCCAGCCGAAGAGCGGCCCGCTGTTGCTCTTCTATAAGGTCGGGCCTTCGCCAGACGAGTGGTGGGGCGAGTTGAAACAGTCTTCCGACAACGGCAAGACCTGGAGTGAAGCGGCACGCTTGCCAGATGGGATTGTCGGCCCCATCAAAAATAAGCCGGTGCAATTACCGAACGGCGATATCCTCTGCGGGTCCAGCAGCGAAGACAGCCCACCCCCGAACGACTGGCGAGTTCACTTCGAGCTCTCGACAGACAATGGCAAGACTTGGTCGAAGATTCAGCCAGCCATCTCCGATGCCGGTAAAACAGACCCGAGCAAAGAGGTGAATGCGATACAGCCGAGCCTTTTGAGCTACACAGACGGACGATTGCAGGCAGTCGGGAGAACTCGGAGCGGTCGAGTTTTTGAAACTTGGTCAACTGACAATGGCCGCTCGTGGACCGCACTGACTCTGACCAACTTGCCAAACCCAAACTCCGGCACCGACGCTGTGACTCTGGCAGATGGGCGGCAGCTGATCGTCTACAACCACACGCCGAAGGGACGATCACCGTTGAATGTCGCAATCTCAAAAGAGGGTAAAGAGTGGCTGGCGGCATTGACTCTCGAACGCGATCCCGGCGAATACAGCTACCCGGCCGTCATTCAAACACGCGACGGGTTGGTTCACTTCACTTACACCTGGAAACGACAACGCATCAAGCACGTCGTCGTTGATCCGAGCAAGTTGCATCTGCGACCGATTCCCAACGGAGTCTGGCCGAGCGAGTGAAAGTCGAGGACGCGATGGGGTTGTTGAATTGGTTGTTCGCCAAGCCAAAGTTTGATCGGCTGCCCGATCGAATCTTTCTGTCGTCGGAGGCCATGTTCGCAGACCTTTTGAGTCGATGCAGACAAGAGTTGGGTTCCCGCGTGCGAGTGCTGGTCGTTGCACACTTTCAAGAGAGACTCGATGAAGTCCGCAGGCGCTTAGATGGCCTGCAATTGGTCTATGAAATCTTGGATAAACCGTTGTCCTCCGAATGTGTCGCTCGCGACATTTCAGCGGGAGCATTAACGCTGGTAATCGCCGAGGGATTACTCGTTAATGAGAATGCTGACAAAGACGAAAGTACGACCTCTCCGCTTTCGATCCTAATTGTCGAGCATCACCCCACTCGACGCCGTGATGAAGCGCTCGAACGTTTTGCGGCAGCCGTATCTGGCAAAGTTCAGTTGACGTATTTTGCTGCGTTCGACGAACCACTTATGGTCAGATTCAATTGCGCTGCGGTCGCTGAAACTCTCCTGAAGTCAGGCATGCAGGCTGATGAGTGTATGGAGTCTAGGAGTGTCTCCCGGTCGTTGGCGTTTGCTCAAAGGAGGCTCGAGGCGGAGTCGCTTTCGGACACCCCTGCAACGTCGTCAGCCGAGTGGATTGAGAGAAATCTACCTGGACGCTGAGGTTTCCCTGCGAGTGCCATCTGCTAACCTCCCGCCGCTTTCGATGTGCAAGTCACCGTGCTGGAGGAATTCATGGCGATCAAGCAACTGACCGAAGAACAAATTCGCGAATGGACCGTCGAGCAAAAGGACCGCTGGTGGTTCGAGAATGTCTATCGCGGTGACATGCCGCAGCTCACATGGCGTGCGGCGTTGACCGGGTTCATTCTCGGCGGCGTTCTCTCCGCCACGAACCTCTACATCGGCGCGAAGACCGGTTGGTCACTCGGTGTGGGAATCACTTCGGTGATCTTGGCATTTGCGTTCTTCAAGGTCTTGCAGCAACTCGGCGTCAAAGAGTTCACGATTCTGGAAAACAACGCGATGCAGTCGATCGCGACGTCGGCTGGATACATGACCGCGCCGCTGATCTCCTCGCTGACCGCCTACATGATCGTCAACAAGACGCTGATCCCGTGGTGGCAGATCATTTCCTGGAACGTCGTGATTTCCATCTTGGGAGTCTTGTTCGCATTCCCGATGAAGCGGCGATTCATCAACGACGAGCAGCATCCTTTCCCGGAAGGTCAAGCGGCAGGCGTTGTGATGGACACGCTGCATTCGTCCGATGCTTCCGTCGGATTATTCAAAGCGAAGGTGCTGGGGATCGCGGCCGGGACAGCGGCATTCATCAAGCTCTTGCAGTCCGAAAGTTTGCAGCAGTGGTTGCAAACGAAAGTCTTTGGAGTCGCCAAGGAAAAGGTTTGGCACTTCGCCGAAGACTTGTTCGACCTGTTTCACGTGACGGAGAAAAACGTCCCTCGCCTGCGTGGCATCGACGTGCGGCAACTGACGATCTCGCCCGCGTTGGACATCGCGATGATCGGGGCAGGGGGCTTAATGGGTATTCGCGCGGGTTCGTCGCTGCTACTCGGAGCCGTGTTGAATTATTTCTGGCTCGCACCGTGGATGATCGCGATCGGGGACATCAAGGCGAAGGCGGACGGCGTGAGTTACGGCATGAGACAGATCACGCTGTGGTCGCTGTGGCCGGGGGTCGCGGCGATGGTGATTGCGTCGTTCGTGGCGTTCTTCTCGAAGCCGGATGTCATCACCAGCGCCTTCCGCGGTCTGACCGGCAAGAAGACCGGCGAGGACTTGTTGAAGGACATCGAGTTTCCCGGTTGGATTTCGCTGGTCGGCATTCCGATCATGAGCCTGATCTCCGCCTGGATGGCTTATTCGTTTTTCGGCGTGCCGGTTTGGGCCACGTTGGTCGGCTTGCCGCTGACGTTCGTGTTGTCGCTGGTCGCGGCGAACTCGACGGCGCTGACCAGCACGACTCCCGTCGGAGCGACCAGCAAGATCACGCAGTTGTTTTATGGGCTGGTCCGGCCCGGCGACATTCAATCCAACTTGGCGACTGCCGGCATCACGGCCGAGGTCGTCGGCAACTCGTCTAATTTGCTGATGGACATCAAGCCGGGCTACATGCTGGGAGCGAAACCGCGTCAGCAGGCAATCGGCCATATCATCGGGATCATCAGCGGAGCAATTGCTAGCACGTTTCTGTTCTTCGCGTTGTTCACGAAAAATGTCGATCCGAACAATCCGGCAACGATTGAGAACCTGCAATCAAAAGACTTCCCGATGCCCGCCGTAACCATCTGGAAGGGAGTTGCCGAAGTACTCACGAAGGGACTGGACCAATTGCCGCCTTCCGTCAAAACAGCAGTCTTTGTAGCGTGTTTGGCGGCTTTGGTTCTGGAAGTCCTCCGCATTAAATCGAAGAACCGATTGCCGCTCTCACCTGTCGCAATGGGCTTGGCGTTCGTCATCGACTTCCGTTCGTCGTTGTGCATGTTCGCCGGCGCATTCTTGTTTTGGTTGCTCGGCGTCGGACGTGTGAAAGAAGAACAAGCCACCGGAAATCTTTGGGTCGAGAACCACGAACCAATCTGCGCTGGCATCATCGCTGGTGCCAGCTTGATGGGGATTCTCGACATCCTCGTCGGTGTGTTTTTGCTGTGAGAAGAACGTGGGAGTATGTGGATTCATTCCTTTTGAAACTCTGACACTCTTTTGCGTCATGCTTGACCTTACCGCCATCGGTTGGTGCGATGGAGCGGGTTTGAGTTTGATTGACGATGCGAAGGGGTTCGCGCGATGACCGTGGAAACTCACCGTTCAGGATTCGAGGCGGTCTGTCGTGATGCGGTCATGATTGAAACGGCCAAAGTCCAAATGGGGTTGCCACCTTTACTCCCCAGTCCGTGGCCGACATCGATTTGGGAACTCTTGAAAAGATTGACGGCAAATGTCCAACCACACTGAATGGCCAAGCGAGATAGAAGTTGCTGACAAGCTGGCATCTCGCTTGGAGTCGCTTGGTTTGGATTACGCGTTCGGCGGCGCAATTGCTCTCGCATTTTGGATCAATCCGCGTGCGACCGTGGATGTGGATGTCACTTTACTTCTGGACCCGACGAAACCGACCTCGGTGTTGCAATGCTTAGGCCAACTTGGCTGCAACTTCGATCTGGAAAAGTCCGTCTCTTTGCTTCGCGAACATAGTTTTTGTCATGCGAAGCTATACGTTCGGCAGATTGATGTATTCCGACCAAATACCTCTTATTACGAAGCCGCACGTTCTCGGAGTGTTCGACGGCGACAGATTGAAACGGAAGCCTGGGTCTGAGACGCTGCAACGCTGTCCGTTTTCAAATTGATGATTTTCCGCCAAAAGGATTTTGTTGATGTCATTCAAATGTTGCGCGTGCAAGGCCCGCTGCTAGACCGCGATTGGGTATGAGATCAACGGGAGTCAATCTGTGGTCGGCGAGACCCAAGATTGGCTCAATGGGATGAACTGATTGCGGATGCAGGGTCGCCTCTGTGATGCCAGCATCAAACGGCTTCGCAAAACGAGATTCAACAATTCAAAGGAGAGTTCGTGTTATGAGATTATCAGGCCAGATCGCAGTCATCACCGGAGGCAATCAAGGAATTGGAAAAGGGATTGCTCGTGCCCTCGCGAAGGAAGGTTGTCGGTTGGCGATTTGCGCGCGCAACGCCGAGAAGCTTGTGGCGGCAGCGGATGAACTACGTGGTGAGGGTGCGGAGGTGCTCGCAGTTCCGGCGGATGTCTCCAAGGAAGCGGACGTTGTCGCGTTCTTTGATGCGATCGCGAAGCAGTATGGTCGCGTCGATATTCTCGTCAACAATGCCGGTGCCTTTGATGGCGGGCGGATTGATGAACTGACGATGGAGGCTTGGAACAACGTCATTGGAGCCTGCTTGACTGGGACGTTTCTTTGTAGCCGCGAAGCGTTCAAGCTCATGGCGACTCAACGCAGCGGACGGATTTTGAACATCGGTTCGATCTCAGCGCAACGGCCTCGTGCTGGTGGTGTGCCGTATGCCGCTGCGAAATTCGGAACGTGGGGGCTAACCCAGGCAATCGCCCTGGATGGCCGACCGCTCGGCATCACGTGCTGTTGTTTGCATCCCGGCAATGTCCTCGTCGAACGCCGCGCCGAGAGTGGACTGGCCAGCGATGACGAACCAATGATGAGCGTCGAAACCATTGCTAACGCGGCAATCGCCATGCTCACCGTCCCACCCGACGTCAATTTCTTGGAAGCGATCGTGATGCCGCGCGATCAGGAGTACTTGGCTCGCGGATAGATTGCGTGTCGTGTTACCCATGAACCAGCGGGTCGCACCGGACAGCCAAACGATTGACGAGCATCAACATTGAGATAATTCCTAATCCGATTCCTGCGTGCCTTACACATCGTCTCTTTGCCGCCGGTGCGAACTGCGAACCGTAACGAATCGCAAACTTGCAAATCGGCACAATTGGCATAATCCTTAAAGTCGCACGTCGGGCACTGGAAGTGAACCATTTCGGGGTCAACACTGACTGTTGTTCTGGCAATCGTGCTTCGGTTCGTAATAAACCGCGTTCGGGACTAGTACCACGACCGAGAATTGATCCTCCATAAAAAGCGAGTTTGTGTCATTACTGCATCACCTTTAACGGAGGGTGGTGCGATGCCAAGGAAGGCAGTGCGGATTGAGGCGACGGAGCGGCAACTGGAAATCCTGCG
>JAPLNX010000032.1 GCA_026400935.1 Planctomycetia bacterium
CAACGGGGCGACCATAAGCCAGCCCAGGGCAACGCCCTGGGTTGGCGACTCAGCCCTGAAGGGGCGGCACTACTGATTGGAACAGAATTAGGGCCGCCCCTTCAGTGCTTCAAAATCTGTCACGAACACCAACCAGGGCGACGCTCCCGATGGTCGCTTGCCCTGGGCTGACTTATGGCTGCCCCTTCGGGGCGAAATGCCAAAACAGCGCAACTTCAAAGCTGACGCTTCGAGCTTGTGATTTTTTCGATTCAGTGGTTTTTGGGGACGACGATTCGTTCAAGCTGACAGTCAATCGTCGATCCTGCGCAATCCTATGAGGTCGTTTTTTGGTGAAGTCGTATCGAATTCGTTGAAATGTGAAAAACTCATCATCTAACAGCTTCCGCATCTCTTTGATCTCGGCCTGGTCAATCGAGTCCACATCGAGCAAATGCTGCATCGCAGTTCGAGTCCGCCCGCCGAAGATCTTCGTCACTAGCCCACGCAACAGCGGGACGGCAACCTGCTCACGACTGACCAACGGCTTAAAGATGTGAGCTAAGCCATCTCGCTCATCGGCCACTGCGAGCAGCCCCTTCTTTTGCATCACCTGCATGACCGACAGCACTGACGTGTAGGCGCGCTCCTTACCGTCAGACAACCGCACCATCACCTGCCGCACCGTCCCCGGCCCGTGCTCCCACAGAGTCCCCAAGACCTGCAATTCAAACTCTGCCGGCTCGACAAACATTGCTCGCTTCTTCGCCATTCCGTGTCTCCTGTCTTAGACGTACTGTGTCGTCAGTATCTACGTCTGGCACAGTAGATTCAAGTTGATTTTGTTCTTCTCGATAAATTAAACGCAGAGCGATGCAGGCAAGTCACATCTGCGTCAGCAACTTCATCGCAGCCGCTTCGATCTCCGCAGCCGACAACTCCGCATCGGGCGCATCAACCAGCTTCCATTCTTGGGCGAGGAACTCCGCTTGCTCGAACGAACAGAGTTTTCGCAAACGCTTCAGCAGCGGAGTGAACTCAGCGCTTCGGAGCGCTTCGGCGAAGCTTGCGTAGCGAGCCAATTGATGACGCGGTTGGTGATGCACGAGAACTTCTCGGCAACGTTCAGCGACTGGCAAGCAACCAGCCTCACAGGCAGCAGCTCCCGCCAACACGAGCAGCTTGTCGCAACCCAGCACGTTTTGCTTTCGCTGCGAGAGTTCCGCGAGCTTGAGATACGTCAGCATTTCCAGATCGTGGTTCACCATGACAGTCCTCGGAAACGAGCAAGACTCGCCAGCAAGTGGTGAGAGTTACGCGGTTTGACCACTCGCTGGCACGTCGAGCTTGTGGTTGACTCATTTGCTTCACAACGGAATTCGCAATCCGTCGTAAGCCAGCTCGACTCCGTCGGGCAAGCGAGCATTCGTCAATTCATAGTCGAGCTTGTGCGACAAGTGCGTGAAGAACGTTTGACGTGGCTTCACACGCTCAACCACTTCGAGTGCCTGAGCGATTCCGAAGTGAGTCGGGTGCGGGTTGTCTTGCAGCGCGTCGATGATCAGCGTTTCGAGCCCTTCCAGCATCGGCCAGCTCTCTTCGGGGATGCAGCTCACATCGGTGCAAAACGCAACGTCATTGATTCGATAACCGAGGACCGGCAAACGACCATGTAACAGTCGAATCGGCTGCACTCGTTGACCAAGCACTTCAAACGGTTCAAGCCCAATGCGAACGAACTCCAACTTCGGCAACGCTCCCGGATGCAAGTCCTGCGACGGCGGCTCGAACGCATAACCAAACGCCGCTCGCAACTGTCGCTCGACGGGCTCTTCGCAATGCAATGGGATCGGCCTTCCGAGTTTCCAACCGCAGATCCGCAGATCATCGAGCCCAAAAATGTGATCGGCGTGCGCGTGCGTGTAGATCACCGCTTCGATCATCCCGATCCGTTCGCGAACTAATTGCAACCGCAATTCCGGCGGCGTGTCGATGAGAAACACGCCGCGATCAGTCTTCACCGCGACTCCCGTTCGCGTGCGGTGGTTCTTTGGATTCAGCGACATGCAGACCGAACAATCGCAGCCGATCATCGGAACGCCGACGCTCGTTCCGGTGCCGAGTAGCACGAGTTCGCTGTACGAGTTGGGGAGTTCCATGAAACACCACAATGAACGTTCTTGAAAACGTGGGGCACTTTTCCAACGTGCCTAACAACGAGCACGATGAAATCGTGCTCCACGAACACGACTACTTGGCATCCGCTTTCACAACTCGCAACCGATAAGGATGCGCCGGGCCACCCAAGTCGTGAGCGTCTTGCAGCACAACGTAGATCATCCCGGTTGTTGAAACCACGAACTCGAACCGCGAATCGCGAGTGCCCCAGCCGGATAGTCCATCTCGCTCCGGTTGATCATCGTTGGATCCGATCAATTGCTGGCGCGAATCAAACAGCGTTAACGCCGCATCCAAACCTGATCCGCGGCGAGCGGCGATCACCTCGCAAACGATCTTGTCGCCTGCCGTTCCCTCGAAGCGAAACACGTCGACGTTCTGCGACTGATGCAGCGTCCCTTCAACGACGTCACCAACCTTAATCTCTTGCGCCTGCCGAAAGCCGTCGTTCGGTTCTTTCTCGGCAGCGAGCGGCTGCGCATCCACAAATAGCTGATAGACCATGCTCGCGCCTGACGGTGCGACAACGGTGACGGCGATCTTGCCGGATTTGGCTTCTTTCGGTAACTCGATCTCCACTTCGATCTGCGAGTCACCGACGCGATTCAAATCCTGCTTCTGCGGCACCCCGACTTTGCCCTTCGACAAAATCTTCACCGACACCGGCGGTTCACCCACGCGAACCTCACTGACTTGATCGAGTCGCAAACCCCGCAACACAACCTTGCTGGCCACGCCAGCCGTCACTCCCAGCGGAGAACTCAACAGCAAACGCGGAGCCTCATCCGGCTTCTTCTCTTGTCCCAATGTTTGGAAGCACGCCATCGCAAACAGCAGCAGCAATGACGTCAGAATTGCACCACGCAATGGCATTATGAGTTTTTCTATCAACGACGTTGAATCAAGTTGGTGAAGCTGTCGGACAACGATTCAACTCGTTTATCCAAACAATCCACGAATCGGTTCGCCACTATCGAGGATCTCAACGGGGCGGCCATCTGGCGTGCGGATTTGGTGACGCGGATCGATGCCAAGATGCGAGTAGATCGTGAAGGCGACATCGGCGGGAGCGACTGGATTACTCGTTGCGTACGCTCCGTGCTTATCGGTGGAGCCTATCACTTGGCCGACTCGCACGCCGCCGCCAGCGAAGAGCAGCGATGCGGCGGGTGCCCAGTGGTCGCGGCCGTTGTCTTTGTTGATCTTCGGAGTCCGGCCGAACTCACCCATGCAGACGATGAGCGTTTCGTCCAACAGGCCGCGAGAAGCAGTGTCTTCAACCAGCGCGGAGAAGCCGCGATCGAACTCCGGCAGTTTCTTTTCGAGCCCTTCCCAGATCTTCGCGTGATGGTCCCAGCCGCCAAAATTGACGGTGACGAATCGCACTCCCGATTCGATCAGCCGCCGAGCCAACAGGCAGCTTTGTCCGAACGTGTTGCGGCCATAACGATCGCGCAGCTTTTCGTCTTCCTTCTCGACCGCGAACGCCTGACGTGCGGTCGTGGACAGGATCATTTCCGCAGCTCGCTGATGAAACTCGTCGTAGGTCGCGATCTGATCATTCCCTTGCACTCGCTTCGCCAAGCCATCGACCGATTGCAACAGCGACTGACGGCGATTCGCTCGAGCCTCGCTCAACGGCTCGCCGGGCGAGATATCGCGCACGCGGTAATTCGCCTCATTCGGATCGCCCGCTTTGAACGATTCGTACCGTCCACCGAGGAACGCGCTCTTGCCCAGTTCCCACGTGAACGACGGATTCCTCGGGACCGCGACATACGGCGGAACGCTCGCACCAAATCCTAATTCGTGAGCGGCCACAGCACCGATCGCTGGCCAGTCACCGAACGCCGAGCCAAATCGACCGGACATGACCCAGTTGGTTGCCGTCTCGTGGTGGTCGTTGTTGTGAGCACCCGATCGAACCAAGCAAACCTTGTTCATCGTTTGCGACATCATCGGCAACAGCTCGCCGACCGAGACTCCCGAAAGATTCGACGCGATCGGACTGTATTTGCCTCGAATCTCTTCAGGGGCTTCGGGCTTCAAATCAAACGAGTCATGATGTGAAAGCCCTCCTCCCAAGTAGACGAGCACGATCGACTTGAGCCGCTTCGGCTTCGCAGCCTGCTCCGCTCGCAACAACTGCGATAGTGACAAACCGACGGCGCTGAGTGAGCCGACTTGCAAACAATCACGGCGAGAGAATTTGAGATTAAGCATCATGTGACTCCTGGAGTGCGGTGGCTCGACACCGCCCTCCAACAATTGAAATAGCGACATCATTTGTCGCGAAACCGTGATCTCTCAAACGAGACCGAAGAAGAGAATATTACTTGGTAATCAGCATCTTTATTCCAATTGATCTAAGGGCTGCGTCGAGCCGCAGCACTCCAGGTCTCAATGATTGAACGCGAACTCTTTGGAATTCAGCAAGGCCCAAAAGAGGTCGCGGTATTTTTCCTCGCGAGTCCCTTCGCCAGAGAGCAGCTTTGCCACCGATTCTGTTTCGGCGGGAGTTGGTTTACGGCTGAAGCAGGTGAGGAACAAGGTTTCGATTGCAGCCGAATCGGCGGCGGTCGTTTTCAATAGTTCGGTCAAACGACCGTCACCGGCGGCGATTTTTTGCAGGATCGCGTCGCCGTTTTGCATTTGCAGCAGTTGCGGCAGCGTGATCTCCCCTTGCCGTTCGCACGCGCAAGCGGTGACTCGATCGGAGCGACCGAACGTCGCCAAGAAGTACGAACCGATGCTGGGGTCGGGGAGTTGGATCGCGCGCAGGCCGAGCGGATATCCGGCGAACGCTTCCGGGACGGCGGTCGTTTGACTGACCGCGTCGAGCAGCACTTCGGCGGGCAATCGCCGAGCAATGTAGTGCGAATAGAACCGAGTGTCGGTCGAGTTACTCGCCGTTGTGGCCGACGTCAGTTGGTACGTTTGAGAATTCAGAATCCGCCGCATGACATGACGCAAATCAAAACCGCTCTGTACCAGTTCGCGTTGCAGAGACTTAAAGAGCGCGGGGTTCGACGGCGGATTGGTCGCTCGCAAATCATCGACCGGTTCGACCAGGCCGACGCCCAAGAAATGTTTCCAGAGTCGATTGATGATCGCTCCGGAAAAGAATTCGTTGTTCGGATTCGTCATCCAATGAGCCAGCACGGTGCGGGGATTCGTACCGGTAGTGATCTCAACTGGCGAACGATCTAGCGGCCGCGGGCTGAGGAACTGTCCGGTTCGCGGCTGGCCGACTCCCACTTGGCGAGCGGCTTGCTCGGTCAATCGTTTCTCAATGTCTTCGAGGCGGCGAGTCAGCTCGTCTTGCTTCTTCTTCAATTCGGTGAGCTTCACTTCGTCGGTCGTACCGGGGAGCGATGCTTCGATCGTTTGCCGTTCGCGGGTGACGTTTTCTCGATCACGGAGAAAGTTCAGCCCCTCGCCCGTCGTCGTGAACAATCGCGTCGCGGCTTGCTCCGGTGGCTTGCGATCAAAACGCATCCGGCTGAAGAACGCGGCGAAGTGGTAGTAGTCATCCTGCGTGTATTTTTCCAACGGGTGATTGTGGCACTGAGCACAGCCGATCCGCGTGCCGAGAAACGCCTGAGCGACCGACGCGACAACCTCGGATCGATCAGCGTCGCCGTTCTCGCCGACCGTGACGATGAAGTAACCGATCGCCGGTCTGTCGTCGGTCGAACCTTCCGCCGTGAGCAGTTCTTGGCAGAACTGATCCCACGGGCGATTCGCGGCGATTTGCGATCGCAACCAAGCGTGAAACTGCCGCACTCCCTTCGAGCCCCGCACGTCGTGATCACGCTCTTTCCGATTCTGAAACAGGTCGGCGAGTTGCAACGTCCAGAAGTCGACGAACTCCGGACGCTGCAATAGAGCGTCGATCAACTTCGCTCGTTTGTCGGCTGACGTGTCGGCCAAGAAGGCTCGCACTTCATCGGCGGTCGGCAACGTTCCGATCGTGTCGAGGAACACTCGGCGAAAGAACTCTTCGTCGGTTGCACGAGCGGACGGCTCAATGCGGAGCGCGGCGAGTTTTGCGAAGACGTGCGTGTCGATGTCATTGCTGGTCGCCGAAGTCGTGAGACTTCGGTCCTGAACTCTCACGAGTTCAGCTACGGGGGCAGCCGGTCGAGTCGTCGCATCGCCGAACGGGATCGTGGCGATCGCGACCGAAACTTGGCCGTCGAAGCTGGCAACGATCGCGGTCTCGCCGGATCGGTGCGCGGTGATCACTCCTTTGCGATCAATCTCGGCGACGGCGGCATCGTTCGACGTGAAGACGGTCAGCCAAGTGACGTCGCGCTGTTTGCCGTCCGTGTATTCCGCAGTGACAGTCAGCGGCTGAGTTTGATTGACGCTCAGCAAGTGCTCGGTCGGCGCGATCGTCAGCTTCGCGACGGTCGGCTCGTCCTTGTCCGGTCCCGGAGCGCCGGCTTTGAGCCAATCGGTGAGGACTTGTTGCTCGCGACTGTTCGCGGCGATCAGCCGGCCTCCGGCATGAGGCTTTGTCCCCAGCGGCTTTTGAATCAACAAGCTGTCTTGCGGATTCGCCGGATTGATCCGTCGGCCGGAAAACTCCCGCGTGATCCAGAAGTGATCCCAGTCCGGTGCGAAACCTCGTAGCGACAACCGAAAACCGTTCTGCCCGGCGAGCTTTCCGTGACACGCTCCTTGATTACAGCCCAGCTTCGTCAACAGCGGCTGCACATCACGAGCAAACGACGGCGATGGCCCAACTTCATCAGCAGTCGTTTGATCGGCGAAAGTGCTTACGAGCAGCAAGACCACGATCAGCCCAGAAGGCGTTCGATTCATCAGGCAAAATCCGGCGGGAGTTTTGAAACATTTCAAATCCCAAACGCGATCTCGTCAGCCAAAGACGGACGACTTACGCAGTTGGAAGGGTCGCGATCTTACGAGCCCCCGCGACTGCTGTCAGGCGAGAGGATCAGAATGTTTCTGGCTCAAAATCGGTATCGATAGGCCACCTCGAATCATCGGTCAGGATACGCAGAGATTTGTCGATGGTGATTGATCATTGGTCACTCTCCAATGATCAATTGCCGCCTCAACTAATTCTCAAGTACACAATGTCCGTCTCCCAACTGAACTTGCCTCGGTGGAATCGGGCCTTTGCACTACACGATATTTCACTCAAAATCATGACCATCGTAGTGCAAAAGCCCGCGCCACCGAGACAAGCTCGGTGGGGACTTGCTGATCTCACACCGCATTCAGCCGATCAAGAATTTCCAACGAGAGCGTAAACGCCTCATGGATCTCTGCGAGCGGATCGCCGATCACATCGACCCCTTGATTGCCAGCGACCGTGTCGGTGCCACCTTGGCCGTCGATGTTGTCGTCGCCGTCCTGGCCAAGAGCGATGTCGCTGCCGCCGCCACCACGGATGTTGTCGTTACCGTCGCCGCCAACCAGGATGTCGTCACCGGCGGCTCCGTTGATCGTGTCATCGCCGTCGGCACCATCGACGAGATCATTGCCAGCTCCGGCCATGATCACATCATTACCATCGCCGCCGTTGATCGTGTCATTGCCCTCGTCGCCAGAGATCGTGTCGTTACCGTGATCACCACGGATCTTGTCGTTGCCGATTCCACCAATTATCAGGTCATTGTTGAATCCGCCATCAAGCGTGTCGTTGCCGTCGCCGCCACCGAGCGTGTCGAGTCCGTTGCCGCCCAGCAGACTATCGTTGCCGGACAAGCCCAAGAGGCTGTCGTCGCCATCGTTACCGCTGAGAGTGTCGTTTCCCGCTCCACCATCGACCGTGTCGTCTCCAACACCGCCGTTGGCGATATCGTCGCCGTCGCCACCGCGAATAATGTCCTGTCCCGCGTCGCCATCAACCGAGTCGTTCCCGATTCCACCATCGACGGTGTCATTTCCAAGCCCGCCGCTAAGTGTGTCATTCCCTCCGCCACCGTTGAGTACGTCTTTCCCCGCGCTACCGAGCAACGTCTCATCGCCGAGACCACCCAAGACCGTGTCGTTCCCGTCGCCACCGTCCATAATCAAGCGGACGTTTCCAATCGGGCTACCGACGGCACTCAGCAGGTCATCGCCCACACCACCTTGAATTGAAAGCAGTAGTCCATTCACCAGCGACAAGTCACCAATGTTGACCGTGTCATCGCCGCTCCCAGCGTTGACGATCACGCTGTTAAACGTTGGGCCGGTCGTGACCGAGCGCCCCGACTCACTAACCGTCAACAAACCGTCGCCATCCTGAGCCACACTAAAGATGTTGCTCGCACCATTGCCGTTGACCAACAACGTATTGTCGCCAGTCGATCCGATCAGAGTGTCGTTGTTGCTCCCGGCACCTTCCCAGACAAAGACATCGTTTCCATCTCCGCCATCTAGTAAATCTGCTCCGCCTTGGCCGTTCAATGTGTCGTCACCATCCATGCCGCGAAGAGTATCCGAGCCTGCACCACCGAGGATGCTATCTTTTCCGCCACCAGCTTCGACATAGTCGTTGTCTAATCCGCCGTTGATAAAGTCATCAAAATCACCGGCGAGGCAGGTATCGTTGCCATTGCCACCGATGAGTGTGTCCGCCTGAGGTCCAGGCAATGCAGCAGGAGGCGCTGGTGGTGGTGGTGGTGGTGGTGACGGTGTGCCGACGGCACCTGAAATTCCGAGAACAATTGCGTTTGCCAACCCAACAGGATTCGACGCATCAATCAAGAAGTACAACGGGCCTCCAGGCTGAATGTCGTCTGGCGATGGTCCTGGAGTGATGAAGTTTTCAATTGCCCCCGCAGTCGCATTCACAGCACCGGTCAAGGTCGCAATTGCGGTCAGTTGTGGACGTGGAGTGATCGCAGGATTGTAGAATCCTAATTCATCGCCCAATCCAACAACTTGAATACCATCTGCGACGAGTGCATTCACCGTATTTTGGATGGTAACTCCGCGTCCGCCAGGGCTAAATGCATCACCCCCTTGAGTAACTTGGGTTGCCGGAACAGTGACGCCACCAACTCCGGTATAAGTCGTTAACCCGTCCGGTTGGACGGTAAAGGGGGCATCCGTCGCCAGCAGAACGATACGGCGAGTTCCGGGGCGGAAGCCGATTCCATCCGTAGGACTTGCTGTCACTGGGATCGTCGGTGGGAGGATGTTGTTTGGTAGATCGGGCACGAACGTGCTGTATGCCGGTACGTCGCCGTTTCCATTCGCATTTGTCTGCGTTGTCGCTGGGCCTGCCGGTCCGGCATCTACCGAGTCACCATCACCGTTGCCATCGAATCCCGTCCCAGTTGCAATTTGAAATAAAGCCTCAATGTCACTCTCAGGACCGCTACCCCCGAACCCAATCGAGCCACGGTTGAGAGCTGCTTGAATTGCCGCTTGGAAGCCCACTGTGTCATCCGTGATCATCGGCTGATTCAAAGTGAATGGCTTATCGTTCGGATCAGCTCCAGGAGTTGATGAGTAGTCTTCAAACCGAGCAATCGCGAAAGCGAAGTCACCGCCAGGATACTGTGCCTGAAGTTGGGGAATGACATTCGTGAAGAAGATATTCGCTAAGAGAGGCCCGGTTTGGGCAAAGCTTCCGGTGTCATCCAATAGAAGGACTACGTCCAACACTGGTGGAGGAGGTGCAAGATCATCATTGATGATGCGACCTTCCCCTTGTGGATCGTTCAATTGGGTGTTGACTGCATTCGTCAAGTTGACAAAAAAGGTCTCGTCTCCTTCGGTGATCAGGTCGCCCAATATTGTGACAGGAATCGTTTTTAATGTTTCGCCTGGTGCGAAGACCAACGTACCGGTTGTGGCCACGTAATCTTGACCAATGATGGCTGTTCCGCCTGTTGTGGTGCCATCTGATGCTGTGGCAAAGTCTACAGAGACCTGGAACAAGACCGGCACGTTGAGTCGCACCGTAATGTTCACCACATTCGTGCTGCTACCCTCATTGAAAGACAAGTCTTCAACGGTAAAACCAGGAATCCGTGTATCGAGCAAGTCGTTCCCATCGCCTCCTTCCAGAGAATCAGGGCCTCCGATTCCAAACAGTGTGTCATTGCCAGCTTGGCCGAGTAGCGTGTCAGCTCCCACAAAGCTGTTCACGGCTGTTTGGAAATCATCGAAGATTAGGTCGTTGTTGGCACCACCAAGCAACCGATCATTTCCGTTTCCGCCTTCGATCGTGTCGTTGCCGCTGCCACCATTCACAAGGTCATTTCCATCGTCTCCTTGGAGACGATCATTGCCTGATCCACCAAGCAAGCTGTCATCGCCTGCTTGACCGCTGACTAAGTCGTTGCCCGCTTGGCCATCGATCGTGTCGTTCCCGACGCCTCCAATGAGCGAATCGTTTTTCTCACCGCCAATGATCGAATCGTTGCCTGCTTCGCCGTCGATGGTGTCAGTTCCACCGTCGCCATTCAATGTGTCGTTGCCGTTGCCGCCTAGCAGAGAGTCTTCGCCGTTCGCAGCCAGGACGCTGTCGTCGCCGTTGCCGGCATCGACGGTGTCGCTGCCATTGCCGGCGAGGACGGTGTCATTGCCGTCGCCAGCGGTGATGGAGTCAGCACCATCGCCGCCCACCACACTGTCATTGCCAATTCCGCCAAGGATGACGTCCGCGCCATCCCCGCCATCGAGCGTGTCATCGCCACCTTGGCCATCGATCGAATCTTTACCGTCACCGCCAAAAATGCTGTCTGGGAAATCGTTGCTGCCAGTGATCGTGTCATCGCCGTTGCCCGCAGCCACCTTGATGCTTGTCAGTCCCGTAAAGTTCGCAGCGAGAACAGGGCTAAGGTCGATGTTGTTTTCCAGATCGCCCCCCGTAATCACGATCGAGCGGATCGAGCCGGCCGAAACGCTTCCCAGGCTGGTAAGTGGTTTCAGTATTCCGCCGTTACTCGAAGTCTGCACGAGCAGGTTGCCGTTGAACGAACCAACGCTCACATTCTGGTTGGTGTCCAAGTGGATGTTGAGCTCAGTGCCAACGATCAGCGCGGAACTCGACAACAACGCGCGTGTTTCGAGTTGCTCGGATTGAGCGGGAACTTTGGCAGACGCCAAGAACGAGTTTCGACGTCGAGGCCAGTTCTTCAACCAAGATCCGATGCGCATGATGGCTCCTCCTTGCAGGGATGACTTCCCAGTCCATGACACCGAGCGACCGGCTCGATGTGTTCCTAACAATTGGTGATGCCGAACGCTCCAGAGTTACTCCGGAAGCACGGCGTAGGACGTAATCCATCTGTTCGACTTAAGTTGCGTTTCGCGAACACCAACGGTCGTCAGCAAAATGTTGGTTGTCCGAGATAAAACGAACAGACGGATTCTCACGGAGAGCTATCGACCGGATCATCGTTCTGCGCGACAAATCTATCCTGCGCCGTTACACGCCGAGCATCAGGCAGATTGCGTGCAACCGATACAACCCGCACGAACCGAACCGCCGGAACCCCACTGGCAGTCGGACATACGTAGCCGCCACGCTGACTCCAGAAACGACATCAGCCCGGTGAGTTCACGTCACCGGGCTGATACGAGATGGGAAGAGGTTTGCCGTTGGTTATTGATCATCGGTCATTTTGTGGTCTTCATTTAACGACCAACGATCACTGCTTCTAATCCTGCAACGACCGATGCCCGCCATCCCCCACTGAGCTTGCCTCGGTGGATTCGGGCCTTTGCACTAAACGATATTTCACTCAAAATCATGACCATCGTAGTGCAAAAGCCCGCGCCACTGAGACGAGCTCGGTGGGGCCTTGCTGATCTCACAGCGCATTCAGACGATCGAGAATTTCTAGCGAGAGCGTAAACGCTTCGTGAATCTCGGCGAGCGGATCGGCAGTCACATCGCTTCCTTGATTACCAGCGACCGTGTCGGTGCCACCTTGGCCGTCGATATTGTCATCGCCGTCTTGGCCAAGAACGATGTCACTGCCGCCGCCACCACGGATGTTGTCGTTGCCGTCGCCGCCAACCAGGATGTCGTTGCCGGCAGCTCCGTTGATCGTGTCATCGCCATCAGCACCATCGACGAGATCGTTACCAAGGCCCGCAAGGATCAAGTCGTTGCCGTCACCGCCGTTGATCGTGTCGTTGCCGTCGTCGCCGGAGATGCTGTCGCTTCCGTGATCGCCACGAATCTTGTCATCGCCGTTTCCGCCAGAGAGAGAGTCGTTGTTGAAACCACCATCGAGCGTATCATTGCCGTCATCGCCGCTGAGTATATCTAGGCCATTGCCACCCAGCAGACTGTCGTTACCGATCCCTCCGCTGAGGCTATCGTTTCCATCATTTCCGCTGAGCGTGTCGTTGTCGATGCCTCCATCGACGGTGTCATTGCCAACGCCACCGTTGACGATGTCATCGCCATCACTTCCACGCACGATGTCTTGTCCCGCATCTCCATCGACTGAGTCTTTCCCGGCTCCACCATCGATGGTGTCGTTTCCGATTCCGCCGCTGAGCGTGTCATTACCTCCACCACCGTTGAGCAAATCTTTGCCTGCGCTACCCTGCAGCGTCTCGTCTCCAAGGCCGCCGAGGACCGTGTCATTGCCGTCGCCACCATCCATGATCAGCCGAACGTTCTCAATCGGGCTGCCGACAGCACTCAGCAAGTCATTGCCGACGCCACCTTGAATCGAAAGCAGCACACCATTCACCAGTGACAAGTCGCCGACGTTGACCGTGTCATCGCCGGTTCCTGCGTTGACGGTGATTGTGTTGAAGGTTGGCCCAACCGTGACTGATCGGCCAGATTCGCTCACCGTCAGCAAACCGTTCGCGTTCTGCCCCACGCTGAAGATGTTGCTCGCGCCGTTGCCGTTGACCAGCAACGTGTTGTCTCCGACCGTGTCTCCCAACGAATCGTTACCGCTACCGGCACCTTCCCAGATAACCGTGTCATGACCATTTCCACCATCCAGCACATCTGTGCCAGCTTGGCCGTTAAGTGTGTCATCGCCATCCTCACCAAACAGAGTGTCATTCCCGGCCCCCCCTTGAATGGAATCGTCTCCCTCTCTGGCATTGACCAAGTCATCTCCAGCCCCACCATTGATGACGTCGGCGAACGGACTTCCCAAAACGGTGTCGTTCCCGTCCCCACCAATGAAAGTGTCACCCTGCGTATCCGAGAGAACGATCGGCGGAGGTGGAGGTGGGGGTGGGGGTGGGGGTGGCAACACGTTGTCGTCTGTCGTCAGGTTATCCATCGCAAAACGAGCACCGCCGCCGTTACCGGCCACTGAGAAATCGGCCACCGCTCGAACGATCGGACTACCGGAGTAGGAAAATGTCCCTTCCACGAAGAGGTTGATCACGTTCAATGGCAGGTCGGTCGTTTGAACCAACGTGTTCGTTGCGTCAAAGAGCTGCACTCGCACACCAATCGGGATCGACGCCACGGTTGTGCTGCGAGCGATTCCGAAGCTGAGTGTCACAATTGGATTGATGAAGTTCATCGTCAGCACACCAGACGAAGTCCCTTCCAAGTTCGGTGGCTGTATGACGGTTGTTAGGGAAGGTCCAACTGACGTATTGAATGTGGCATCGGTATTGGCCACGCCACCAACGGTGAAGGCGAATGTCGTTCCCTCGACCGTGAGGCCACCAATGGGTTGAGTCGGAACTTCATCAAACGTGATCGTGTTCAGTAGACTGGAGATGTCCGACGCGAAACCGTTCGGTCCATCGCTGATTGTGCAGACCCCTTGAACGTCGAGTGCCGTGACATTGACTAGGTTGGAAAGCCGGACGAAGAAGAACTCCGTCGATTCGACAGCAGTGTCACCCACAATCGGGATCGAAACGGTTTGGCTCGTTTGGCCTGGTGCAAACGTGACGGTCCCCGTCGTTGTTAGATAGTCCTGCGGTGCGAGAGCGGTTCCGTTCTGAGTCGTGAAGCTTGCCGTAATCGTCTGCGTAGAAGGCTGCGACAGCGTCACGATGAAGTCGGCATTTGAGGTTCCAGAGTCACCTTCCAGGATCGTGACGTCGCCAATCGAGATCGTCCCCAAAACACCTGGGGCGTCGTCGTCAATAATCGTGGCTTGGCCCTGTGCTCGACCAATTTGTCCGTTCGTTGGGTTCGAAAGGATCACATTGAATGTCTCATCTCCTTCTTGGGCGGTATCCCCGAGAACACTGACGGAGATCGTCTGCGTCGTGATTCCGGGAGCGAACGTCAATGTGCCGAAAGTGCTGAGGTAATCTGCACCAGCGGTCGCAGACCCATCTTGAGTCGTAAAATCGACGGTCACCGTTTCAAGCGATGGCGCGGCTAATGTGACCGCGAAGGTCAAAACACTGGAACCGATATTTTGTTCGGCAATGGATCCGGTTGCTGCAATGACGATGTCAGGTAACGCGCTATACATGAAGTCGTTGCCCGTGCCGCCATTCAACGTGTCCGCACCGCCTCCTCCGATCAGTGTGTCTTGGCCAGCCTGTCCTTGGACAACATCATCGCCAAGCCCACCATTCACAAAATCATTTCCTGAGCCACCCAAAATTTGGTCCGCGTCATCACCACCCAGGATCCGATCATTCCCGGCGTCTCCGTTGATCGTATCCGTACCCGCTCGGCCGGAAATCGAATCGTTACCCACACCACCCAGCAGCGAATCGTTTCCTGCTCCACCATCAATTGTGTCATTCCCCGCTTGACCGTTGATCGTGTCGTTGCCAGTTCCGCCAGTCAGAGAATCACGTAGCTCGCCGCCGAGGATTGAGTCATCTCCAGCACCACCGTCTACCGTATCGGCACCGCCGTCACCATTGAGCGTGTCGTTGCCGTCTCCGCCCAGGACGGAGTCTTCACCGTTGCCAGCGAAGAGGCTGTCGTTTCCGTCACCAAGATCGACCACGTCGCTGCCGTTGCCAGCGTCGACCGTGTCGTTCCCCGCGCCTGTTGTGATCGTGTCGGCACCATCGCCACCGATCACATTGTTGTTACCGCCACCACCACGGATGACGTCCGCGCCGTCGCCACCATTGAGCGTGTCGTTGCCACCTTGACCGTCGATCGTGTCCTTGCCGTCGCCGCCAAGAATGTTGTCCGGGAAGTCATTACTGCCGGTAATCGAGTCGTCGCCGTTGCCAGCATTGACGTTAATGGATTTCAAGTTCGTGTAGTTCGCCGCTAAGACGGGGCTGAGGTCGATGTTATTTTCCAGATCGCCGCCAGTAATCACGATGGATTGGATCGAACTGGCCTGGACACTGCCGATGCTGGCCAACGGTTGCAGCAAGCCGCCATTACTGGCGGTCTCCAGTAATACGTTGCCGTTGAACGCGCTGATGCGCAGGTTCTGGTTTGTGTCCAAGTGAATGTTGAGTTCGGTCCCGATGACCAACGCAGAACTCGACAACAATGCGCGTGGCTCTAGCCGTTCCGATTGAGCAGGAACCGCCACCGACGTGACCATTGAATTCCGACGTCGAGGCCAGTTCTTCAACCAAGATCCAATGCGCATAATGAGGCCTCCTTGCTGTTGACCGTATTGAGGCATCGGCGTCAGGCATCCTTGCTCAACGCCGCACAAAGGTTCGGTTGTTCCGAACGTTTTGTCTTTACCTCTGAGGTACTGCGTAACGTCTATTCTGTTGATTCGAGCTAATCGAATTTCACAGTTTGCTACCAACGCGACATAAATTCGGAATAAGCCGAATGAATCGATTCTGACGGTCTGCTATCGGCCCGAATCATCGTTCCGTGCGACAAATCCGGTCCTCATCGCTACACGCCGATCATCAGGAAAAATGGGTATAACCGCTTTTGTCAGATCATTCCTAAACTCTCAGCCGACTCAAGCAGTCGCCTCAATTCGGACAATCAATACAACCCATGCAGCTTACGCCTGTCATGGCATCGACTCAGTAAAGATACATCACATTGCAGTCCTTAACTACGAGAGACAATCTCTAGGCCGGTGTATTACGGGCGTTACAGCGATCACCCGACACCATGAGCGTCAAACTTGACCTGCGAAAAAATACCCGGCAAATATGGCCGCAAGAAAACAATACGGCTCAGTCATGAGTGTCCGTGAGAGCGAACGCCGACAAACGCACGGCTGCAAACCAAGTTGGCTGAGCGTTCGCCCTTGCAGACACTTCGGGTTACTTTATTGGTGTTGGCGGCCACTTGGCCGAAAAGTCCGGTTAACGACGAGGCCCACCTGCCATGAAAACTCGCTTAATTGCCTGCCTGATTACTTTGCCGCTAATCGTCTTGATGTTGATTGTTCAGAGCGTCAACGCTCAAACGCCCGATCCAAAAGCGATCGAGTTCTTTGAACAGAAGATTCGGCCCGTGTTGGCTCAGCACTGCTATTCGTGCCATTCGGAGGAGGCTCGCAACGCGAAGAAGTTGAAGGCGAAGTTGTACCTCGATTCCGCCGAGGGAATGCTCGACGGTGGCGAGTCCGGGCCGGTGATGGTGAAAGGGAAGGGGGCCGAGAGCCTGCTTGTCAAAGCGTTGAAGTACGACGGCTTGGAAATGCCCCCCTCGGGGAAGTTGCCGGAAGAGGTCATCGCCGACTTTGTGAAGTGGATCGATATGGGGGCGGTTGATCCGCGTGTCGGTCGCAAGCCGGGATCGGCGAAGCGAGAAATCAATCTCGAAGAAGGTCGGCAGTTCTGGTCGTTCAAGCCGCTGCAAAACGCTGTGCCACCAGATGTGAAGAACGTCGCTTGGAATGGAACTCCGATTGATCGCTTCGTGGCGGCGAAGCACGAAGAGAAGCAACTCAAAGCAAATGTCCCGGTCAGCAAAGAAAAGTTGATTCGCCGGGCGTATTTCGATTTGATCGGTCTGCCACCGACTCCGGAACAGGTCGATGCGTTCGTGAAGGACGCCGCGCCAAATGCGTTTGAAAAAGTGGTCGATGAGTTGCTGCAAAGCGAACGCTACGGCGAACGCTGGGGAAGACATTGGCTCGACGTCGCTCGGTTCGCGGAGAGCGGCGGGTATGAATTTGATGGCTTCCGTCCGGGTGCGTATCACTACCGCGACTGGCTCATCCGTGCGATTAACGGCGACATGCCGTATTCCGAATTCGTGCGGATGCAGATTGCAGGTGACAAGCTGCTCCCCGACGACTATCGCGGCGCGGCGGCAACCGGCTTCTTGGTCGCGGGGCCGTATCCGGGACAGATCACCGCGAAGACGGTCGAGCGAATTCGGTACGACCAGCTCGACGACATGATCATGACCATCGGTGGCTCGATGCTCGGCCTGACGCTCGGCTGCGTCCGTTGTCACGAGCACAAGTACGACCCGATCCCGGCGAAGGATTATTACGGCATCGCCTCGTCACTTGCCCGATCGGCACACGGTCCCAAGATGTACGACCCCGATCCGGCGGCGACACAACGTGCGGTTGAGAAGCATCGCGCCGAGCATGAACCGTTCGTTGCGGCCCTCAGAAAATTTGCCGCCGAAGAATTGCCGAAGCGATTCGCTGAATGGCAGAAGAACGAACTCGGCAAACAACCGGATGCGCCGCGCTGGCAGGTTCTCGATCCGGTCTCAGCAGAAGCGGAGCGATCATGGTTGAAAATGCTGCCTGCCGGAGTTGTGGCTCACGACGGAAGCTTCGCGCCGGAGACAAATGCAAAACGTCGTCCACGTGCGCCGCGTGAGTTGGAAGAGTACACAATCACGGCGCACACGTTTCAGAAGAATCTCACTTCGCTGCGACTCGACGCATTCACGGACAAGGTGTTGCCGCAACGCGGACCAGGACTCAACGGCGACGGCAGTTTTCAATTGGCCGAGTTGAAAGTCACTGCCCGTCCGATACGCAACGGCTCGGCTCTAGAGAGCCAAGCTACAACTACCGAGAAGCCGATCGAACTGAAACTGAAGCCGGTCTTCGCCGCGTTTGAAGATAAGAACCAACCTCTCGCGAACGCCGTCGATGGCAAGCCTGCGACTGCCTGGGTCGTGCGTGAGAACGCTCGCAAAGACAATGCGGCGATCTTTGAAATCGAAGGAGGACTGCCTGGCTTTGCGAGCGGCACCGAACTGACCTTTGAGTTGAGTTTCCGCGACCTTGGCCTTGGTCGAGTACGACTCGCGATGAGCACCGAAGCGAACCCCGCGACTTGGGCAGGGGACGTCACCCTGCAGCACATCGGCGAAATCCGAGCGACATTAGCTGCGAACAACAATCAGATTCCGGAATCGGTGCGCGAGCCGCTGGTCCACTGGTTCAGCCCATTCGATTCCGAGACCGCAAAGGTCTTCAACACGGTGCGCGATCACGTGCAACGCGAGCCGCGACCGCCGTTGACCGAGGTCTATACGACAATTGCTGGCGGCCAAGATGTCTTCTTGCTCCGTCGCGGTGAAGTCGACAACAAGCAAGGGAAAGCGGAGCCGAGTTTCATTCAAGTCCTCGCGACCGCTCCTGACAGCGACGCTCGATGGCTGCCGAAGCCCGCGGCAGGTCAGCCGGCGATTGATCCGCGAGTCGGTCTCGCCAACTGGATGACCGACGTTGATCAAGGCGCGGGCGTGCTGCTCGCTCGCGTGATGGTCAATCGCTTGTGGCAACATCATTTTGGCGAAGGGATCGTCGGCACCTCGAACGACTTTGGTGCTCAAGGAGAACGACCGACGCATCCGGAGTTGCTGGAATGGCTCGCCACGGAATTCGTCAAGGGTGGCTGGAGGCTCAAGCCGTTACATAAGGCGATGATGCTGACGGCCGCGTATCAGCAAGCGAACGAGGTCTCGGCTGACAACGTGAAGATTGATCCGGACAACCGCTTCTTGTGGCATCACAAACCGCAACGTCTTGAAGCGGAAATCATCCGCGATGCGGTGCTCGCTGTGGGCGGATCGCTCGATCTCTCGATGTTTGGCCCCAGCATTCTCGACAACACGCCGCGTCGCAGCGTTTATCTGCGAGTGAAACGGAGCGAGTTGATTCCATTCATGACGATGTTCGATGCGCCGGAACCAACACAAAGCATCGGCGAACGAGTCAGTACGACATTGCCAACTCAAGCGCTGACGATGATGAACTCTCCGTTCGTCCGCCAGCAGGCCGAAAAACTCGCCGTTCGTGTTCGGCCCAACAATGAAACGCCACTCGAATCGGCCGTCGATCGAGCGTATCAGTTCGCCTTCGCTCGTCAGCCATCGAAAGAAGAGCGCGACCGCATGGTGGCTTTCATCAATCAACAGGTCGCTGCCAAAACCGACCTGAAGATTGCGCTTGCCGAAGTCTGCCAAGTGCTGATCTGCTTGAATGAATTCGTTTATGTGGACTGAGGCGTCTCGACATTGGTTTTGATTTACCCCGAAGCCTACGTAGCCGTCACGCGGAGCGATGACAGCTAGTACCACGACCGAGAATTGATCCTCCATAAAAAGCGAGTTTGTGTCATTACTGCATCACCTTTAACGGAGGGTGGTGCGATGCCAAGGAAGGCAGTGCGGATTGAGGCGACGGAGCGACAACTGGAAATCCTGCGGACGTTGAGCGTTTCACGGTCCGAGCCGGGCGGTTTCGTCCAGAGGGCGAAGATCATTGTGCTCGCTATTGAGGGACTCTCCAACAAACAGATTGCGCTACGAGTCGGCTTGGAACGGCATCAGGTTGGCTTGTGGAGGACTCGGTGGGCCGCGGCTTGGGAGGCATTGTGTGCCGTCGAACAGAC